>CALWOE010000071.1 GCA_944383035.1 uncultured Clostridia bacterium | reverse complement strand
ATGCATGAGCAAACTCATGAATAGATAAAGATAACAAAAGTGCAGAAAGTGTAAATAAAAAAAGTGCTAACCCTTCTTTTGAAAATATATTAAACAAATATATCACTCCTAACATTTATATTATATAGTTTATCAAAAAATAAAGCTATAATCAAGTAATCTATAAATTTATTACAAAATTTGAGCCAAAAAAAAGTGGCAAAAGACCACTTAATTTAGGAATTTTTTTCATTGTAAAATTTCGGTTCACAAGTTAAATTAATAAGTAAATTTTTAAGTATTTTTAATTCTCCATTAGTAACAATATATGAAGCATGTGCATCACATCCTTTTAAATCTTCCAATTTATCCAATGCTTTAGTAATTATTGGATTTGTAACAGAACAGATACTTAAAGCTATTAATACTTCCTGTAAATTTATTTTAGAAGACTTTTTATATATTGTTTTTTCTTTTAATTTCATTATAGGATTTAATATTGATGGTGATATTAAATCAACATCATCTGGTATATTTGTTAGTTCCTTTATAGCATTTACAATTACAGATGAACATGGTGTAAATATATCTGTTTCCCTTCCAGTTATTATTTTTCCATTAGGTAATTTAAGTGCAATAACATCCAAATTAATTCTTTCAGATTTTTTAAGTGCAACATTTACTACATCTCGATTACTTGTAGATAATGACAATTCATTCATTAATACCTTTATTGTATCAGATACATCTTTTGGAATCAATTCTTGTTTATAATCACATAATGCATTATAATATCTACGTATAATTTCTTGACATGCAGCCTCCTTTACCACTTCATCATCAATTATACATGTCTTTACCATATTAACTCCCATATCTGTTGGAGATTTATATATATCTGTACCAGTAATTTTATGCAATATATCTTTAAGTATTGGGAATGTTTCTAAATCTCTATTATAATTTACTGCACTTTTTCCATATGCTTCAAGATGGAAAAAATCAATCATATTTTTATCTTTTAAATCTGCAGTTGCAGCTTCATATGCTATATTTACTGGATGTTTCAATGGTAAATTCCATACCGGAAATGTTTCAAATTTTGCATATCCTGCTTTTATTCCTCTTTTATATTCATGATATAATTGAGATAGACAAGTTGCAAGTTTTCCGCTATTAGGACCTGGAGCTGTAACAACCACTAATCTTTTTGTTGTTTCAACATATTCATTAAGTCCATATCCTTCTTCACTTACTATTGTTTCTATTTCTGTTGGATATCCTTTTGTTGGCTTATGGATATATGTTTTAATATTCATCTTTTCTAACTTCTTTTTAAAATCATCTACACTTGATTGTCCACTATATAATGTAATTACAACACTACTTACATAAATGCCTAAACTTCTTAATGATTTTATTAATCTTATTAAATCTTTATCATATGTTATACCATAATCTGCTCTTACTTTTCTTTTTTCAATATCGCGCGCATTTATACAAAATATAACTTCTACATCATCTTTTAGTTCTTGTAAAATTTTTATTTTTGCATTACTTTCAAATCCTGGTAATACACGTGCTGCATGATAATCATCAAATAATTTCCCACCAAATTCAAGATATAGTTTACTGTCAAACATATCTATTCTTTTTCTTATAGCTTCACTTTGAACTTTTAAATATAACTCATTATCAAATCCCTTTTTCATTATCCTCTCTCCTTAAGTTTCAACAGTTAAATTATAATATATAAAAAAATAAAATTCAATAAAAAAAATATATATTTTATTTGTATTAAAAATCTATGTAATCTAATATTTTTACATCTTTTTTATAGTTTAAATTTAAACTTTTAATTTTTTTATATAACTTAAATTTTTACAAAAATATAATTTGACTTTATTATAAAAATAATATACAATAATTATAGGTGTCACTTATGGAAAATTATTATGAGATTCTGGAAGTAAATGAAAAAGCAAGTATAGAAATTATAAAAAAAGTATTTAAAATTCATATTAAAAAAAATCATCCTGATTTATTTACTGGAAAAGAAAAACTTGAAGCTGAAGAAAAAGTAAAAAAATTAAATGAAGCTTATGCTACATTATCAGATGAAATAAAAAGAAAAGAATATGATTTAAAATTAGAGCAAGAAAGAAAAAATAGTGAGGAGCATATTTACTTAGAAAATTTAGAAATTGAAAATGAAAAATTAAAAAAAGAACTTCAAAGAAAAAATGATATTTTAGAATATTATTCAATAGATATTCCAAATATAAATGAAACAAATAATATTAGATTTAAAGATGATATAAAAGATTTTAAAGAAGATGATAATGAAGAAGAAACAGAAATAAAAGAAAAAAGTAATATACCAAAACAAACATATACTCAATATATTTTAAAAACTATATTTTTTAATTTGCTAAAAATATTTTGTGTATTCCTTTTATTAATACTTGGTTTTTATATAATAAAATATATTCTTTCATACGGAGCGATATAAAAAAAGAAGTATAACAAATAGAGGCTGCTGAAAAAGTAGTCGAAAATGACTCTCAAAAAATCGTGAATTAGAAAATAATTTTTTCTGATTCACGA
>CALWOE010000070.1 GCA_944383035.1 uncultured Clostridia bacterium | reverse complement strand
GAAAGAAATAAATAATAAGATTGCAAAGAAAGATAAAAAATAAGTATATTGTATAAAAAAGGAGAGTATATGGAACCTTGCGGTTCGGGAAAAAATATAAGAATTGTTGTAATAAAGAAGTTGAAACATTGAAAATATGTTGACACTTCTTTTTTATATACATTTTTTTTATTTTTATAACATTGAAATTTACATAATAACATGATATAATTTTAATGTTTAAAAATAATTTAAACAATTTAATAATTTTTAAGTACTTGGATTTACTATAATATGTTTGTTTTTAATGTTACTGGAAAAATATTTTAGAGAGGATATTAATATGAAAAACAGAGTAGATTTACATATTCACACAACTTTTTCGGATGGAACGAAAACTCCAAAAGAAGTATTGATGGAAGCAGAACAATTGAAGTTGCACAGAATTTCAATTACTGATCATGAAAGTGTTCAAGCATATCAAGAAATAAAAGAAAATAGAGAATTATTTTCTGGACTAATCGTTCCAGGAATTGAATTAAAAACAATATGTCAAGGTAGAGAAATTGAACTTTTAGGATATGGAATTTCAATTGTTGATATTGGAAAAAATTTGTCTAGTATTTACCAAACAAAAGAAGACATCAACAGAGGTTATTTAAAAGCAATAATAAAAGTATTAAAAAGTAAAGGAATTATTCTTCCAGATAATCTTGAAGAACAATACGGTAAAGAAAATATAACTGGAACTCAGCCCGCTTGGTTTGTTAGAAATGCTATGTCATGTGAGTATGAGTATAACATGAAAATATTATATTCAGATAGTATTGAACATACAGCAAAAGATGGATTTTATAGAAAATGGTTATCTAATCCCGAAAGCGATTTTTATGTTGATTACAAAGGTTATCCTGACTATCAGATGACAATTAAACTTATAAAAGAAAATGGTGGTAAAGTATTTATACCACATATTTATCAATATGGAGAGTCATCAAATAGTATTTTAGAAGAATTATTAAAAACTAGAAAAATTGATGGAATAGAATGTTATTATCCAAGTTTTACACCAAATCAAACATTATACTTGTTAGAAAAGTGTAATAAACATGGATTATTAATTTCTGGTGGAAGTGATTATCATGGAGCTAATAAGATTAATCAACTTGGAAGTGGAATTAATAACAATTTATTTGTTCCAGAAGATAAAGTAAAAGATTGGACTGATGAGTTATCATCAAAAATGAATTCTATTGCTTAATAATAAAGCAGTTTTTAATTTAATATTATTTAGTTATTATAGTATATCCAGTAAATTTTTAGTTAGTTTATTCTAACTTTTAGTGTTAAAAACTTCAGATTTAATTATTTCTGAAGTTTTTTTTGTAAAAAAATATTGTTAAGGTATTTTATCTTAATATATGAACAAAAAAATGAGTGAAAATTTTTCACTCATCTAATAGTAAAAGATCCATTGCAACAAAAGCATAATGAAGTTTATTTTCTTCTTCTTTATAAAATTTTTTAATTTCTTTGTATTCATTTGAATTAACAAGATACATATATCTATATCGATCTGTTTGAGGATCATATATACTTTTTGTAACTTTTTTAAAAACTTCATAAAGTTCGCCGTTTTTTAAACTATAAATAAAGTTTCCTTCAAGGTTTTCAGTAATATATTCAGTATAATCTTCTATGTAACCAGATTCAGGTAAAAAACTTTTGTCAATTTTAGTAAACATGTCTAGACAATAAAACACCTCAGTTCCTTTTAATCTAGGTGTACGTGACCCAATTTTTGGAGTATATCTTCCAGAATGTATTATACTTAACATAGATTCATTTGATTCGATTTCTATAATAGTAAGAAATTCAACAAGACCTTTATACCCAAAAGGCATAATTAAAGGATATATTTTTTCATTAGTATAAAGATAACCGCTTAATCCATATTTAGTAATATTTTTTAATCTAATGTATTTTGGAAATTTACGATTAGGATATATAATATTATTATATATATTATTTATTAAAGGAATAGATTTGTTATCAGGAATAAAATCACTAATTATATTTTCTAAATCGGTTAAAATCGAAAAAAATGATACGTTTTCTTTTCTAAAAGAATTGTCTAAAGTACAGGTTGCACCATTATCAAAATTTGTAATAACAATAATCGGATTATTTTTAAGAAGTATATTTGTATATAAATCTAATACTTCAGAAGATAATTCTATGCATAATCTTTCCTTTAAATATACTTTAAATTCATCTATAAAAAAATTTTTCTTCTTTGCTAAAGTAAATTCTAAGTCTTCATAGTAATATTTATAACGTATATGTAAAGCATCAGATGAATAATCTTTTCTTATTCCTAAATACATTGTATCAAAAGTTGAAACTTTCCACCCCGCTTCTAAGTTTATATTTTGCATAATTTTTGTTAAATTAGCATTACATTCATCAAAACAATTTTTATATACTTTTTTTACATCTTTTTTTAATTTAATAAAATTTTCTGGTGGAGTTACAAATTGGATAAGACCATTTTCATCAATAACCATATAATATAATACTTTTTTTGAAAATAAAAAAATGGAATTTTCGTTTATAGTAATTTTAATATTTTCAAGCATATTTTTATACAATGTTTCTGCATAGTCTTCTGAATAGTTTTCATAAAAGTATTTTAAAATCATGTTATATATGAGATTTTCTAAATTTGGACTTAACGTAAATTTACTAAACATTACTTTAGAACATAAAATTTCTTCATCAAATTCATATAATTTCTTCTCATCAAGATTAATAACTAGCATAAGTATAATCCTCCTTAGTTTTTTTTACTAAATGCTTGATAAAAACTCTAATTTTTTTTATTTGTTTTATCTATCTCCTTTCTAAATTATTATAGGATACAGTTACAATTACAATAATATAATGTAACATAAAAAAATATACGTTCAGATTTTATCATACTTCAAACATTATGTCAAGTAATTTTTTGTTTTTATACACAAATGAAAAATAGTCGTCAAGTGAAAAATTAAAAGCAAGTTTGTAAAGTAAAAGCAAATTGTAAGAAAAAACGCAAGATTAAAGCAATAT
>CALWOE010000069.1 GCA_944383035.1 uncultured Clostridia bacterium | reverse complement strand
ACTTGGTACACTGGTTCATCAGCATGGGTATATAAAATAATTGAAGATTATTTAAGTTAAAAAAAGCAGATAGAAAAGGCTCTTTGTCAATAGTTGGGGTAAAAAAATAAAAAAAATAATTGAAAAGAGCAAAAATTTAAAAGATTGCAGGTGTTTTTTTATTTTGCAAGAGATAATGCATCAAACTCTATAAAAGTGATAGGTGTGATGAACCGATGCTATAAAGTATATCCGTATAAGTATAAACAGTCTATTTATACAAAGTGCGTAAGTGAGAATTTAGAACTATAAACTCACAATAATAAAAGAGTATTGGTGGATACTTGGTTGTGGATTTATAATTGCAAAAAGCTTGGACAAGTATAAGCAAAGATATTAAGTTTTCAGCAATTATAGTAGTAAAAACTACTTACTAGACAGCCTATGAAACTAGCGAGCGACCGACGGTTTCTAAAATATTAATGGCGTAATAATCCTTTTATCAAAATGGGATATATTACGCCTAATCTTCAAAGCTTACTCTCTCTGGTTTCTAAGAATAATGGGTTTGTGTATAAAAAGTATGAATATATTTAAAAATAGAATAAAATATATTATTTTTTGATAAAATTTTAAAATTATATGGTATAATAAAGTTAACAAAAAATAAAATGGAGGATCTAATAGTGAATAATGATGATAGAGCTATAGCTACTACACCGATGTTAGATAGAAAAATAGGACTAAATTATAGTGTGGCAATGAATCCAGAAGAAAAAGTAAATTATTTAGTTCAAAATTTAAGATTAACAATAAATAATTTAAAGAATTTAGCTAAGTGGACTAATTCAACTTGCCTTGATACTAAATGGACGCCATTTAAAAAAAATGATTATGATATTGAACAAGATAACTTTAGCGGTGAAGGAAGAGCTATAACTGAACTTTTAATAAGAATGCATGCTGAAAAACAAGGTATATCTTTTGAAAAAGTTGATATATCAAGTTTGGCTGAATTATGTCCTGAAGAAAATGCCACTCTTAAAAGAAATCTACAAAATAATACACATAGTTTTGCAATAGCTACTATTGGAGAAAAAAGATATATTATAGATTGTGCGTACAGACAATTTTTTCAAACAGAAGAGAATGGAGAAAAGCAAGAAACATTAGATTTAAAAGAAACTATGTCTTATGACGAACAAAGAAAAAAATTAGCTGAACAGTTACTAAAAAATGGCTGGATTGAAGCAACACCAGAAAATATAAAAACATATCTTGACGGATTTACAGAAGCTACTGCAAGAGATAAAGATGTAAAATTACCTACTAAGCAGGAGTACATGGATAATATAGAAGGGAAAAATTTAAGTACTGGTGGAAAAGTATTACATAAATACGAGATAAAAGAATTGTGGAAATTATACGTAAAAAGATGGAGTCCTAATATATCTAATGAAGTACTTGATTTTATGACAGAACATAGAGATGTTTTTACAAAAATCAAAAATAATTTAGTGTATAGTACAGATACATTTTCCATTATTTCTAGTGATGGTAAAAAATATATTAGAACAAACAGTGAAGATTTCGAGCTTGTGCCAGAAAGTGAAGATATTGAATTTACACCAGAAAGCTTAAAAACATACCTTGATGCAATATTAATACGAGCAGGAGAAACTGAAAATATTGTAACACCAAGTATTCAAGAGTATCATAGTTTGTATCCATGTGGTAATCCTGTAAAAAAATCTTATAAATACATTATAGATAGTGAACCGTATATTTTAGATACAGGATTTGAAAATGATGATTTTAGCGAAGAAATGTCAGTTGAAGCAAAAATAACAAGTATAGTTCAAAAAGAGAGAAGGTACTTAATGAAAGATAATGATTTAGCAACTGCTAGTTTAGCAGGAGAGTGCGAAGATTCAACATTAAGGGTGTTAATTGATAGTGTTTCAAAAGGATTCGAAGAAGCTACTTGTTTATTCCCAGGAGCTTATTTAGAAAAAAGTAGTGCTGGTCACAATTGTAGTATTATAAATTTGAATGGAAAAAGTTATTTGATAGATTGTACTTATAGGCAATTCTTTGAAGAAAGTCTTAGTGAACAGTGTGGTATATATATGATTAACGATGAATCAAGGAGACGTGTTGCAGAGCAAATATTAAAGTATGGATGGATTGAAGCAACACCAGAAAACATAAAAGCATATATGGATGGATTCGAAATGGGGAAAAGAAAAAGTTTTGAAGAAACAGGAATTTCTGCAGAAGAATATATAAAAAGATTAAACGAACATGAAACAAATCCAATACATATAGTTACTCCACGCCAAATAGTAGAAGCAGGTATAGATAAAAATATAGCTACAGAAAATATGGAACAAGCGGGTTCACTTATGGAAAGTCTAGCGATAGAAAATGAACAAACAAAATCACATTAATTTTATAAAGGAGAGCTAATTGTGATAGAATATAATAAAAGATTGGTTGAAGTTAGCGTAATATTGAATCATTTAAATAAAAGTGATTATGATAAAATACCTAAGGAAGTAATTGATAGAATTGAAAAAAATAAAGATACAGAATATGTTTGGTATTATGATGAAACAAAAGACTTGAAAGACCAAAAAGTAAGTAAAGATACTATAGCAATATTATCATATATAAATATGAAATATTTGTTAAATGAAGAACAAAGAAAATTTGTAGAAGAAGTTTTTAAAGAGAACCAGAAAAAAATAGAAAATATAAAAAGAGAAAAGTACAATCCAGATAATATATTTAAAAATACAAAGGAATCTATATGTGAAGAAAAGCATATCAGCAGTATGATAGAAGTGAAAGAAGAAAAATGGTATCAAAAGATATTTAAAGTGATAAAGAATTTATTTAAAAGAAAATAATAGAAAATTAGTAAATTAATAGTTAATTATAGAGTAGAAAAATAAAAATTTCTGGCTCTTTGTCAATAGTTGGGGTAAAAAAATAAAAAAAATAATTGAAAAGAGCAAAAATTGAGATGATTTTTATCATCTCAATTTTTTTCAAAAAAAATAATTAAAATGAGTATTTCTAGACATGATAAAAACGCTAAATGAAATTTAGCTAAAAATTGATATATTAAATATATAATATAAAATTTTAAAGTTC
>CALWOE010000068.1 GCA_944383035.1 uncultured Clostridia bacterium | reverse complement strand
TACTTTACATTTTTTACAAAATTTTACGTGTGTGTGTGTGTGTGTGTGTGTAGTACAATCATACTTATACTCCTTTTGGTTTACATATATTAATTTTAACAATTACTTTTTATTTCCAGTTTATATTAAAATTATATATTATTTTACTAAAATTTTTCAAGTACTTTTTGTTTTTTTATTATATTCCACAATATTTATTTTCTTTTATATACTTATATAACATTTTTCTTTTATAAATTTCTTTATTTTATTTTCATCTTTTCCTTCATAATATGGAATTAATAAATCTTTAAATTCTTCTGTTAACTCTGCTGGTATTGCTATAATTCCTTTACCTTTTGAAATTAAATAATGGTTACTGTATACTACAGCTGTTCTTTTATTGCCATCAATAAATATTTGTTTTTTCATTACGTATAATAAAATTTCAATAGCTCTATCAACATCATTTAACTTTTTGCTAAATATTTCTTGTATCTCTTCCTTAATTACACTTTCAATTGGTAAATCTGGTTTCCAACTTGTTCCACCTATTGTTACTGGTGTATTTCTTACTTTACCTGCAGTATAATAAAAACCTTCTTCTACCAGTTTATTTATTTCACATAATAAAGCAAAGTTTGTTTTACTTAAAATAACATTTTTATTTAATATAAATTCCCAAGCATGTTTTAAATTTACTATTTTTAATATATCTTCGGATGTCATATTATTTACTTTTCCACCTTCAATTATACTCTCTGTATCTGCAAATGTAGTTGCAACACCTTCTAATATAGCTTGTTTGTAAATTGTATCTACTAAATTTCTTTTAGCATAATCTATATTTAATTCTACTTTTTCTGAAAGTTCTGCTTCTATATAATTAAGTTGTTTTAATTTTTTTGTTATTTCTCTTATTTGTTTTTTTAATTGTTTTGCTCTAATGCTATTACTTAACACTAAATTATATAATTCATCTGAATATTCTCCAACATATTTGGTTAATGCTATTCCATCTTCTCTAAAATGTACATATATATACTTGTTTGAATTGTTTTCTCGTATTTCTATAGATCCATATATTAAAGTTTTTAATTCATGTTCTAAAACTTGTTTATTTTGTAAAAGATTTATAATTTCAATTTTATCTTCCATGATTTGCCTCCTTGTAAATATGAAACTTTTTTTATCAATTACTTTAATTTTGTTTCACATTTATATTATATCATAAAACTTTAAAATTGTGAAACTTTTTTACATTAATTTCAAAATTTTGTTTCACATTTATTTTAAACATATTTTTTAATTTTGTTCTTATTTCTTTTACTTTGAACTTTTCATTTTTTTATACAAAAAACAATACTAGATTTTACTAGTACTGTTTTTTAGTATACAGATATTTATTTTAATCATTTTATACTAAGTATATATATTGTTTTACAAAAAATTTTTAAGTATTTTTATTCATCGTAAGTTATAACTCTTGTACCATAAACTGAGCCCCATGGTTCTCCTGATATTTCTCCTCTTTTTTTATGTATAATTATTTCTGTTAAATTATTTGATCTCCCAAATGCATTAGTTTCAATTTCTTGTATTGTATTTGCAATTTCTATCCTTTTTAAAGACCCACAACTATCAAAAGCTCCAACTTTTATTTCTTTTATTGGTGATTCTAGTTTTACTTCTAATAAATTAGAATGCGAATAAAAGGCATATTCTTCTATTATTTCAATAGTTTCTGGTAAGCCGTTTATATTAGTTAAATCATATGACGCAAAATATAATATCTTTCCATCTTTGCTTACTAAGTACTTATTATTTATTGATTTATAATTTGTATTTTCTTCTGACACTTCAATTTCTTTTACATTAACTATAGAAGTACTATCTATATCATTCACATTTTTTGGAATATATAAATATGTAACATTTGAAGGAATTGCATTAGTTCCAGTTATTGTTTCCAAACTTTCTGGGAATTCTATTGATGTAACATCCCTCAAAAAAGTTCCTCTCATTACTCTTTTTACTCCATCTTTTAACTTTACATTTCCAGTTTTATTACATTTATATAATATTTCATAATTTTTATCATATAGATCATTATCATAACTTGCATAATAATTATTATTCTCATCTACTATTAATTTATCTAACTTATGTTCTCCTAAAGCTAACATTTCACCAATTGATTTTACATTAACTGATATATATATATCTTTTATATTTTCCATTCCTAATAAAGTATAATTAGAAATTTCCTCTGTATTCTCATTAATTGTTATACTACTTACACTACCTGTAACTGCTAATAATGTTTTATAGTCTTTTGTATAAAGACAATTATTTTCAAATATAAAATTATTATTCTCACTTGTATCTATATTATTTAATTTTTGACAATATGCAAAAGCACCATTATTTATTGTAGTAACAGAACTTGGGATTTCTACTTCTTCTAAATTTATACAGCTGGAAAATAATTGTGTACTTATAACTTTTAAAGAATTAGGAATATTTACACTTTTTATACCAGAACCTGAAAAAGCTTGAGCTCCTATATTGGAAATATTATCTGGCAAATTTATACTTGTTAAATTTTTTGTTACTCTAAAAGCATGGCTACCAATATATGTAACAGTATTTGGCATTTGTACTCTTGTTAAATTCGTACAGTTATAAAAAGCCCGTGCATTTATTATCTCAACACCATCTTCCATTATTACTTCTTGCAATGATGTATTATTTGAAAAGGCATTTACTCCTATTTCTTTTACACTTCCTGGTATTATTACTCTAGTTAACCCCTCTAAATTATTAAATACTCCTGTATCTATTTTTGTTACGTTATATGGTATTCTTACTGTTCCTGTACTATCTAAAAGTAATAAGTTACTATTTGCAGATATTAAAACTCCATCTACTATTTCATATGGGATTATTCCTATTCCTAATTCTTTTGCCCATATTAGTTTTTGTTCTACATCTCCTTTGTAATATAACTCTCCTTTTATTATTTCAAACTCTGAATAATACCCTTTCTTTGCTGTTGGTATCACATCATATATATTTGTTTCTTTATCATTTGTTTTTGTATTATATGTCAAACCATTATCTGCTGCATTTAAACTTTCTATTTCAAATTTTCCCACAGACTGTGTAGCTTTTGT
>CALWOE010000067.1 GCA_944383035.1 uncultured Clostridia bacterium | reverse complement strand
TAAGGTTTATTTGTTATGTCTTTAATCTTTTCTTATTGTATAGTCAAAATCTTCGATTTTTCCTATACAATAAAAAAAAATGAAGTGTTTATCTTTAAATAACACTTCATTTTAAAATTTCTTTATTTTCATAGCATTACCAGTCTCAAGTAATTCAATATGATTTAAAGCTTTTCCAGTACCTACTGCAACACAAGATTGTGCATCTTCAGCTATCATAACAGGTATCCCAGTTTTTTCTTCTAAAAGTCTGTCTAAACCATCTATTAAACCGCCACCACCAGTTATATATATACCACGCTCAGATATGTCAGCTGAAAGCTCTGGTGGAGTTTCTTCTAATACAGAATGTACTCCTTCAACTATTTGCTCACCACATTCTTTTAATGCTTCATATGCTTCTTCTGAAGTTACTTCAAATTCAACAGGTAAACCAGAACTTATATCTCTACCTTTTACTGTCATTCTTTCAACCACAGTTTTAGGATACATACATCCAATATTTATTTTTATATCTTCCGCTGTTCTTTCTCCTATTACGATATTTCTATTTTTCTTTAAATATTTTACAATAGCTTCATCAAATTTATCGCCAGCTACCTTTAGAGATCTACTTTTTACCGCTCCTCCAAGAGAAATTACAGCAATATCGCAAGTACCTCCGCCGACATCTACAATCATACTACCATATGGTTTTCCTATATCAATTCCAGCACCTATTGCTGCAGCTATAGGTTCTTCAATTAAAAAAACCTTTCTTGCTCCTGCATGATTTGCTGCATCAATTACTGCTTTTTTTTCTACTTCTGTAACACAAGATGGTATACATACCATAATTCTAGGAGAAAATATAAATTTACCACATACTTTTGTTATAAAATATTTTAACATTTTTTCTGTTATAGTATAATCTGATATCACACCATCTTTAAGTGGTCTTAAGGCAATAATATTACCTGGGGTTCTTCCAAGCATTTTTCTTGCTTCTTGTCCAACAGCCAAAACTTCTTTTGTATTTTTATCAATTGCAACAACTGAAGGCTCTCTTAAAACAATTCCTTTTCCCTTTACATATACAAGTATTGTAGCAGTGCCTAAATCAATCCCAATATCAAGTCCAAACATAAAAAAATATTCCTCCTAATTCTGTTACAATTATATTACATTTAAGTTTCAAATGCAATAAATTTACAAAAACTTCTAAAAAATCATATAATTTTTTTGTTTTTATATTTTAACTTTGTTGCAAGCCCTCCTCTTATATGTCTTTCTAATTTATTTATTTCCAAAATCTTTTTTGCTTCTATTGCAAGTGATGGATTTATCTTTTCTAATCTTTCCGATATATCTTTATGAACTGTTGACTTACTAATATTAAATTTTTTTGCTGTTTGTCTAACAGTTGTTTTATTTTCAATTATATATGTTGCGAGCACTTTTGCTCTTTCTTCTATATCTAACAAAATTATCTCCCCTTACTTAAATATATATGTTGGATCTACAACATTGTTATCTTTAAATAACATAAAATGTAAATGTGGTTCATCTTTTACTTCTCCTATTGATGTATTTGAAACTTTTCCTATAATAGTTCCTTTAGTTATTGTTTGATTAACCTTTACAGATACATTTGTATCTAAATTTGAATAACTACTTTTGTATCCCTGACCATGATCTATTAAAATTGTCATACCATAAAATGAATCATCATAAATTTTTTCTATAACACCTCTTTCAATTGAACATACATTAGTTCCTATAGGTGCTGATATATCAATTCCATCATGCGTTTTCCAAAGTTCTAATGTCTTTGAGTAAATAACTTTATCATTTGAAAATATTTTTTGAATTTCTCCATCAAGTGGTTTTTGAAAAGATAATGGTTTTACTTTTTTTACCGTGTTTGTTTGCGTATTTTTTGTTTGTGTATTTACTGTATTTGTTGTATTTTTATTTTCTTCTTTTACTGCTACAGTAATATCTGAATTATCTACTTTTGGCATTTTATTATCATCAAAATTTGAAAATACTTCATAACTTTCATTATTTATATAATTATTCCCATAAAGCAGTAATGATATACTAGCTAAACCTAATATTGTCATACAAAATAACAAAGTATAATTTGATGCTGTATGTTTGGTAATTTTTCTTTTTAACTTTTTATTTTGTTTATACGATTTATTCTTATTGCCATTTTCCCCTATCTTTTCTACACTGCCTACTCTTTTTATGTGTACATTAAAATCTCTTGTTATTTCCCTATTTATATCTGTTTTAACACCATTATTTGATATAAGTTTTAAATTTCCGATATTTTTATCATTTATTTTTCTTGGCACAAGATTTTCTCTTTTATCTATATTTTTCTCATTTTTTTGAATTTTTATTCTTTTTTTAGAATTTGGTTTATTAATTTTTATTCTCATATTATTTCTCCTTTTTTAATTTTTTAATGTTTTAATTTCAACACCCGTATAGTAATATTTTATAATTTCATCATATTTTTTATTTTGTGATGCCAAATAATTTGCACCAACTTGACTCATTCCAATTCCATGACCATACCCTGTTACATGAAAGCAAACATTTTTTTCATCTTTTGTAATATTAAACATTGTAGACTTTAAAGAAAACAAAGTTCTCATCTTCTCAGCACTAACTTTAGTATTTCCAATTTGAATATTTTTAACTCTACCACTTGTTGTATAATCACATACACATATTTGTTTTATATCATCTAAGCATACATCATACCCAGATTCTAAAAACTTATTTAATAACTCATCATATGTTAACCATACTTCACTTGTTCTATTTGCATAATCTTCGGCTTCAACATTTTCTACAGCTTGTAAATACGGAATACTTACACCGCCCCATATTTGATCTACACTTTCTGTTTTAATTGGACTACTAGCGTGGAAAAAAGCTTTAATCGGTTCATTATTATATGTAATTATTTGATTTTGCGTGGATACTACAGCCTCATTTACTTTACTCCAATATTCTTTTATCATGTCATCTGTAAATCCTCTATTTCTCCAAATTTCAAATAATTTCTCTTTAGGATAAAAAGCTTGACAATGTGCTGAACTATCACATATATCCGCATCAGAACCTTCTCCATGTTCTGCAATTTTTCTATATGTATATGTTCTTGCTACAAGTGCTTGAGACTTTAGGGCTTCAATATTGTATGATGGTGGCATTTCGCTTGGTACAACCCCTCTTAAGTAATCATTCATATCCATTGCTACAACTTCACCAGTTTTACTAAATTTTACTCTTATTGTTTCATTTGCTTTATATTCTATTTCATTTTTCTCTTCCCATTCAGTGAACTCTTCCTTTTCCAATTTTTCTTTTTTTATTTTTTCATCTTCTTTTTTTAATAAATTTATAGCAAGTAATATAACTGTTAAACATACAAGAAAAATAGTAAGTCTATATACAATTACAATCTGATGCTTCATTTGTATTCACCTGATATATATATATTCAGTAAAAATTAATTTATTACTGTTTGTCCTTTTTTTAATATAAAAGTAACACAAATGAAAAATACTTTTATGCAAAAAAAGAAGGTATGAAACTGAGGCTGCTGAAAAAGTAGTCGAAAATGACTCTCAAAAAATCGTGAATTAGAAAATAATTTTTTCTGATTCACGATT
>CALWOE010000066.1 GCA_944383035.1 uncultured Clostridia bacterium | reverse complement strand
GCTCATATATAAATATCCATTTATATTATAACATGATTTACATAAAAAAGCAACAGTTATGAAATAAAAATACCACTTATGAATATTTTTCAAAAAAAATAGAGCTATGGAATACCATAACTCTATTTATAACCAAATATTCAACCTAATTTACCAGTCCAATAATAATAATGCATACATATAATTAGAATTTAAATATTTGTTAAAAGTATTGATACCGTGCACTGTATCACTCGCGAGTATACTTTCTTCAAATATTATTTTGGTAATATAATATATTAGTTATTAAAAAAATCAAATTGCTTTAATATTAAATTGTAAATCTGTTTAAATCAAATGTTAAAACTAATAATACATACTTAGTAAAATAAAAAGTTAAAATTCAATATTACCAGAGGCAATATTTTCGGAAACAGTAACACTCATAATATTAGCATCACAAGTAATGTTGCCATCACAAGTTGCAATTGCCATAATTGAGTAACTACCATCTGCTAATTGATTAACTGCAAGCATTTCTGCTCCAGTTAAAGAAACGTTTTCAGAAGAACTAATAATTTCAAATGTGTCACCATTTGAAACTGAGTTCTTACTTACATTAATAAACTGCTTAACAGTAGTTTCTTCAGAATTTTCTTCTTCAGTAATTTCTTCTTCAGTAGTTTCTTCTTCAGGAACTTCTTCAGTAATTTCTTCAGAATTATCTACTGTATTTTCTGGGTTCGTTTCTTCAGTTTCAACAGGTGCTTCTGGTGTTTGGGCAGGTACATCAGTTTCACTGTTAACATCTTCTAATGCTTCAATTTTAACGGTTAAACCATTAACAGTAATATTACCATCAATGTTAGCCTGGAAAATAAATTCCTTGCCGTTTTCCATTTCATTGAAATTTACATAAGAAGCATTTTCGACACTGAATTCATCAAATCCAGTAGTTGTAACTGTAAATAACATACCTTTTGCAATATAACCTTCAGTAACGTTTACAGTCTTAACAACTTCTTCTTGTTCTTCTTCTTCATGTTCAACTTGCTGTTCTTCATCAACAGGTTTAACACCAACGATAGTTAAAGTTTTTTCAACCTTAATGCCTTCAACGTCAACAGATGCTGTAACAATATTGTTACCTTCGGCAACTAATACTGCATATTCAGTATCTGAACGTCTATTAGATGTACCAGTTAATGTAACAATATTGGTTACATCTTTTGAAGATCCATCAGAATAATTAGCTGTTGCTTTAACACTAACAGTTGCAAATTCGCCAACTAAATATTCAGATTTTTCAGATGTTAAAGTTAAATCAACAGAAGTTGCTTTAACTTGTTCAATCTGTTCTACTTGAGTAGTTTCAGATTCTGTTTCTTCAGTTTCAACGACTTTAGTGTTTTCAACAGGTACATATACTTCATGTCTTGAAGAATTTGTAGCTTTAACTGTTGTAGTCTGCTGTTTCTCTTCTACAGGCATTTCAACAACTTCTTCTTCAACAACCTGAGGTTCTTGAGGAGTAACTTCTAATGCATTAGCAGAATCCGTTAATTTTGTTAAATCAAAAGATGATTTAACAAGTGATGTACTTTCATTGTTTGAACTACCAAAAATGTAACCCAATACAAATACAAACACTAACACTAACATAGTTTTCAATACTTTTAATAATTTTTTCTTCATATTTTTTTCTCCTTTTTAGTAATATTTTTTTGCCCAATGTCTTACCCAGTTGTCTAATATGAAAAAAGACATATCTTTCGATATGTTTTAAATAAAATTTTCTTATTAAATTTTATATGGTTTTAGTTATATAAAAAACCATTTTATCATATTATCAACCTATAATTATTATACCATATTTTACATAAAAAGTCAAATTTATGTAAAATATGTAGTAAAAAAGATAGGAAAAATGTTCCTATCTTCCTGTATTTGGATTTGGTACCCAATCTTCTGGTGCATTTTGTGGTTTATCTGGATGTACTATTATACTAAAAGATTCTGATAATTCTACACCAGTATCTTTATTTGAAGCTTCATCTTCTGAAGTACCTGCAAATATAGATATACTACAATTTGTACCAACTTGAGCATCTATATTTCTTAAAATTATTTTCTTTTGAGTTAAACTTACATCTACAATTTTTATTTTTGCATCAAATCCATTTAATTTAATATTTTCAGATGTTAGATTTACAGCTTTAATACCAACATTATCACTATAATTAACTGTAAACTCGATAGCTCCATTTTTAACTATTTGTGTTGAACTAGGAGATGATAATTTAATTACTGGAGCTTCTGTATCGGCTACTGCAGATGTTTGATTTTCATTTTCTTGATTATTATTAGGATTAATTGAAATGCCTGGTCTATTTATATTTGGAACTGATGCATTTGGTTTATAATTACTGTTTGTATCTGAGCCAGTATTAGTATTGTTATTATTATTTCCTGTATCTGGTGTACTAGGTGCTGGATCTGGATTTACAGGTGTAGGCGCTACTAATCTAAAACCAGTAGATTTACCAGTTATTTGATTATACCCATAACTATTTTTTGCTACCCCTTTATTTACTGCAATACTTACTAAAGTTCCTACTGGACCTTGTACATTTGATATTCTTACTGTTCTTGTATTACCAGTTCCATATACTTCTTTAGTAAATGTTACACCATCACCTGCTCTTCCAATATCTTTTGCTGATATATTTATTTCATCGGCATCAACAAAAGTAAGTGTATATTCAACAACACCTGTTCCTATTGTTACTTCTGATACACTTGGCGCAGATATATATATTTTTGGTAATTTTGTTGTTGCAGCATAAATTACAGTTTGAAATTGCATTATACATATAACAAAAATCATAACCATTGATAACATTTTTTTCATATAAATTATACCTCCTCATAAGTATACATTTATATTATAGCACACTTTACATAAAAATGCAATGCTTTTGAATTATATTAAAAAATTAACATTTACTGTATCTATATCTTTAAAATTATCTAACACAAACTGTTTTAAATTATTGGTTTCATATATAATAATTTTACAAAAAGACATATCTTTTATTAAAATATTTATGTATAAAATATATTTAAATCCTGTAAATATAGTATATACATTTAATATATCCAGAAATTCATAATTTAGCTTATCTTTTATAATTTTACACATATTATTTTTATTTATATATATGTCTTTATCAATAAGCACACATATAGACCTGTATATAATCATAATGGCAGTATAAAGCAAAAAAAATGATATCAATATACTTAGTATACTATCTACTATATAAATGCCAAATAAAGCAAAAATTATTCCAATTAAAGTACAAATAGAAAATATAACATCATTTCTTTGATCTAACATATTTGAATATATTAAAATATTATTTGTTTCAATATATGATTTTTTACTATATTTATAAAGTATTAACTTTAAAATTATATTAAAAACACAAACAAGAACTAAATAAATAGAAAATTCCAACTTATTATTATTTAATATATTGTTTATCCCACTAAATAACATAGAAAAGAAAGCAAAAAGTATGAATATGCCTATAAATAAAGAAAATACATATTGTATTTTTAATTTTCCAATTGGATATTTTCTATTATTTTTATTTTTAGAAAATATATTCCCAAATATGGATACAATTGATGATGTCATATCTTCAAAACTATGTATTGAATCTGAAATTAAAGCTTGACTATTAAAAATACTACCAAAGACAAATTTTATGATGAACAAAAAAATATTTGCAAATATTCCAAAGACACATACTTTAATTACTTTTTTATTTACATCCGTTGTATAATCCATTATATCACCTATTTATATAACTATTATATTTAATTTTTGGTTTTTGGTGATTTAAAAAAATATTTATGTATTATTTCTTGTTACAATTCACAGCCGATTTTAAATATGCTACTAAAAAAGCACCAAAACTAGAGAGAATAATAATCGTTTTTAT
>CALWOE010000065.1 GCA_944383035.1 uncultured Clostridia bacterium | reverse complement strand
AGGAATTTCTCTCGTAACATTTCTATTTCCTTCTTTTCGAACCTGTCGGAAATTCTGACAAGTTGATTCCTTATCTAATTCTTCTTCTGCATAAATATTATTTATATGTTCTATGATATTTGTTCTTGAAGTACCAAATAATTCTGCCATTTGTTGTTGTGATAACCATACTGTTTCATTTTCGACTTTAACATCTATTTTTGTCAATCCGTCATCTGTTTGATATATTATAATATCTCCATTTACATTATCTATCATAAAAACCTCCTTTTAATATTGCGAACATTTGTATTGTATTGTATCATATAAATATTTATTATTCAATTCTTTTACAAATTTTTCAAAATTTATAATCTTATTCGTAATATCAGAATGAATTATATTTTCTAAAACTGCACTTGCTTTTTGTCTATCTTCTATTGTACTTGATATATAATGATTTTCTGTAGTTTCAATCTTATTTTTTTATTTATATCATTTGTAAATCCTAATATAAAAAGAAGTGCCACCCATTTTATTTAGGTTACACTTCTTTAATTTTAAGCTTTTATAAGTTTTTTATTTAAGTTTTGGTGACAACCAAATTTTGTCACCAAATTTTCGATTTTTGTAAAATGCTTTAAACACAGGTGCTATGCGTTCTTTCCACAGCAATTCTTATATTTTTTCCCCGAACCACATGGGCACATTTGATTCCTACCTATTTTTTTACCTACTCTTACCGGTTCTTTTTTTACATCTTCAGGATTTTCATTTGTAGTAATATTTGATATATTTACTTTTGTTTCTTTTTTATATGCATCTTCGTAATTTTCGTTTTTCTTAACCTTTAATGCAAAAACTGATTTTGTTGCTTCTTCTTGTATTGAATCAATTAAACTTTCAAACATATCATAACTTTCAATTTTATATGCTTCAACTGGATTTTTTTGACCATAAGCTCTAAGACCTATACCATCTTTTAATTGTGATATAGCATCTATATGATCCATCCATTTATTATTTACAACACTTAAAATCATGTATCTTTGAACTTTTTTAATTGGTTCAACCGCATTTATTTTCTCCGCTTCTTTTAATTTATCTTCATAAAGAGCTTTTACTTTTTTATCTACTAATTCATATATTTCTGATGTATCTAAATCTTCAATATCCTCTTTTTTGATAAAGTTCTCTGTTTTTAGTAAATCATTAAACATTAAATTAACAGTTTCAAAATCAATATCATCTATATTATCGATATTTTTAAAGTAACTCTCAACTATCTTATCAGTCTTACCTTTAGCAAGTTGCAAGATGATATCTTCTATATTTTCTGTATTTAATACTTCTCTTCTTTGTGAGTATATGATCTCTCTTTGAGTATTCATTACATCATCATATTCAAGTACATTCTTTCTTATAGAATAGTTTCTACCTTCTACTCTTTTTTGAGCAGTTTCAATTGCATTTGTAAGCATTTTTTGTTCAAGAGGCATATCTTCAGGTAACCCCATCATATTTGCAATTTGAGTTATTTTATCGGATGCAAATAATTTCATTAAATCATCTTCTAAAGAAATATAAAATCTTGTTTCTCCGACATCACCTTGACGTCCTGCACGTCCTCTTAACTGATTATCTATACGTCTTGACTCGTGTCTTTCACTACCAATTATTTTAAGCCCACCAGCTTCTATTACTTTTTTCTTATTTTCTTCAATTTCTGGTTTTAATTTATTTTCTAACTCTTTTATATCTTCTTTAGCTTTTTTTACTTGTTCATCATCATATGATATTGGAGTTATTGCCATTTCAATTATATCTTGTGTATATCCTTTTTTTGCTAGTTCACCTTTTATAATATGTTCTAAATTACCACCAAGCATAATATCTGTACCACGTCCAGCCATATTAGTAGCAATAGTAACTGTTTTATATTTACCTGCTTGTGCTATAATCTCTGCTTCTTTTTCATGATATTTTGCATTTAATACTTGATGTGGTATTTTTTCCTTTTTTAACATATCACTAATTATTTCAGATTTGTCAATAGATACTGTACCAACAAGTACTGGTTGACCTTTACTATAACTTTGTTTTACATCTTCTACTATTGCTTTATATTTTCCACTTTGTGTTTTATATACAACATCGTTATAATCTTTTCTTTGTACTTCTTTGTTAGTTGGAATTTCTATAACATCTAGTTTATAAATACCTTTAAATTCTTCTTCTTCAGTTTTTGCTGTACCAGTCATACCAGCAAGTTTATTATAAAGTCTAAAATAGTTTTGGAAAGTTATTGTTGCTAAAGTTTGGCTTTCAGATGCAATTTTAACATTTTCTTTTGCTTCTATTGCTTGATGTAATCCATCACTATATCTTCTACCTTCCATTATACGTCCAGTAAATTCATCAACAATTAAAACTTGTCCATCTCTTACAATATAATCTTTGTCTTTTTTCATTAATCCATATGCACGAATTGCTTGATTTATATGATGAGAAATAGTTAAATTATCTAAATCAGATAAAGATTCTATATTAAAGAATTTTTCTGCTTTTTTAGTACCAGTATCAGTAAGAGCTACTGTATGTGCTTTTAAATCAACTATGTAATCATAATCATTATCTGATTCATCTATTACTTTATCATCATTTTCAACAATGATTTTTGGTTTTAACCCTTTTGCAAATTGATTTGCTCTTGTATATAAATCACTTTGCTTATTTATCATACCAGATATTATAAGTGGTGTTCTTGCCTCATCAATTAAAATACTATCTATTTCGTCTACTATTGCATAGTTTAAGTCTCTCTGTACCATTCCACCTTTTGTCATTGACATATTATCTCTTAAATAATCAAATCCAAATTCATTATTAGTACCATATGTAATATCTGCATCATATGCTTTCTTCTTTTCATCAGGAGTCATACCAGCTACAACAAGACCAACTGATAGTCCTAAAAATTTATACAATTTTCCCATCCAAATACTATCTCTTTTAGCTAGGTAATCATTTACTGTAACAACATGAACACCTTTTCCACTTAATGCATTTAAATATACAGGTAATGTTGCAACTAGAGTTTTTCCTTCACCAGTTTTCATTTCAGCTAT
Source organism: uncultured Clostridia bacterium (assembly GCA_944383035.1). Classification (GTDB taxonomy): domain Bacteria; phylum Bacillota; class Clostridia; order TANB77; family CAG-465; genus CAG-465. Next base: position 1,028 of record CALWOE010000065.1, on the reverse strand, counting down.
TCTTCCTTGATGTAAAATAATTCCACCAATTAATTGAACTCTAAAATGTCTCATACCAAGAACTCTACTACTTGCTTCTGCAACAACAGCATATGCTTCTGGTAAAATATCTTCTAAAGTTTTACCATCTTTTAACATATTTTTAAATTCTTGTGTCTTTGACACCAATTGTTCATCAGTAAGTTTTTTTAATGTTTCTTCTATTTTTTCTATTTTATCTACAATAGGTTCTATTTTTTTTATTTCTTTTTTACTATATGAACCAAAGATTTTTTCTAAAAAGCTCATAATCCCCTCCAAAATCTTATTAACAGTGTGATTATATCATATATGTTACAAAAATAAAATAGTAAAGCTAAAATATATAATAAATTTATCATAACTTTAAAAATTTTTTCATATATTTTACTAACGTGATAAGGTTAGGTGTTTATATGTTTATTATTAATTTTAAACTTGATTACAAAAAAATGCTACTAATTTTAATAGTAATAGCAGTAACTATAGCAACAATTATAGAATTTAGTTTTAAAGATTCCACTAGTGTAAATAATAAAATAGATAACTTTGATTATTCATTTACAGAAGAAAATTACACCACTCTTTTAAAAGAAATTCATGATAATATAGACCAAAATATTGGAAAAACAGTAAAAATATCTGGTTATGTATTTAGAATGCCTGATTTTAAAGAAAACTTTTTTGTATGTGGAAGAAATGTTACCGTAAATCCAAAAGATATGATTGCTGGTATTTTGTGCCAATACGACGATGCAAAAAATTTAAAGGATAGTGAATGGGTTGAATTAACAGGAGTAATAATCAAAGGTGAATATAAAGAATTAATGCCAGTATTAAAAATAGATAGTGTAAAAAAAATTACTGCTCCTGCTAATACATATGTAACTACTACACCAAAAACAGACACTACTAATACTGAAAATAGTACCAATTAAATCGAGTAGGGAAATTTAAATTTTTTTCCCTCTCACACCACCGTACATGCCGTTCGGCATACGGCGGTTCAA
>CALWOE010000064.1 GCA_944383035.1 uncultured Clostridia bacterium | reverse complement strand
CTTTTTGGCATGGGATAATTTCCAATTATAATTTTTTTATAAAAAAGGCTTGACTTTTAATAGTTAGTCTCCTTTATTTTAAACATTTTTATCATATATATTTTAACAAAAAAGCAACTAAATTTCAATAATGTATAATAAAATGTAAACATAAAAAATCTAATAGCTTATTTAGCCATTAGACTTTTTTTTCTTTAATTTTTTTGTAAGTGTAATTTTAGTTCCATAATCCTTACTTGAATCAATTATCATTTCATCCATAAATGTTTGCATTATAGTAAACCGAAGACCGGCATGTTCTAATTCTGGTTTTGAAGTATATGCTGGAGTTGTTGCAAGTTCTATATCATCTATACCAATTCCTGTATCTTCAATTTCTATTTTTAAAATATTTTCTTCACTTTCTATAATACTTGCATTTATAACAACATACTTATCTGATTTATCTATATTTTCATACCCATGCTCTATAGAATTTGTAACAGCTTCAGATACAGCAGTTTTAATCTCTACTAATTCATCTACAGTTACATTATAATTAGATACAAATGATGAAATTGCAACACGTACAATTGGTACATTCTCAAGTAAAGCTTTAATTTGTATTTTAACACTATTTTTTTCCATATTAAATTTTCTCCTTTTCTAACATTTGTATATTACTAGATATATTAGAAAGTTCAATTATTCTTTTTACCGTACTACTTGGATTTACTAAACTCATTTTACAACCTAACATTTTTACTAAATTATATCTTCCAATTATAAGCCCAATTCCACTACTATCCATAAATTTTACATTACTTAAATCAATTACAAAATTATTTGGAGAATAACGCATTATATATCCATCAATTACATTTTTTAACTCTCTACAAGAATTAACATCCAATTCTTCATCCAAATTAATATTTAAACACCCGTCATTATATGTATATTTCAATTAAACCACCTCTTTTTAGATTATATCATTTAAAATATGCGAAAAATGTAGAATTTTAAGAATAAAAAAAATTAGTCCAAATTATTTATTGGACTAACTTTGCATGTACTACAAATCTTCCATCATCTCTTCCATAATCACATGTTGAAAGTGTTAAAATTGTATCATCTTTAGTAACAGATATATTACTATCAAATATACTTCTTAATTTTATATTTTGTAAAAATTCTGTATATTCATCAACTGTATCAAATTCTGTATCTATGTAATAAAAGTCTGTATCTGCTATATATGCTGAGAATACTTCAAATTTATATGTTTTTTCTAAATTTGAAAATTCTATATACTTATGATTTTCAAAGAAATTTCTATCTTTATAATTTAATAGTGGTGTAAAATGAGAATTTGTTTCTGTATTATGTCCATATATAATAATATGTGACATACTTGTAAAATCTGTACTATCTGATCTAAAATCTAAAAAAGTTTCTCCCCATCTTGTATCTTCATTATCTCTATTATTTCTTAAATATCTATCATTATCCAATCCTTGAAATACAGGTGTATCAATAACTGTACCTGGAACTTTTAAATATCCTACTACATCAGGATATTTACTATTTAATGCTTTTGCTTCTTTTGCTAAATCTCTTCCTTCATCAGTTGAAGTTTTAACTTCCATATTTATATCTCCAATTGCTATTTCTCCACCTAATTTTTCTGAATCTACATTTCCTAAATTAGTATTATTTCCTCCATTTAATCTATTATATACTAAAAATCCAATTATACAAATAAGAATAATAATTACTATTACTATTAATGATAGTATTATTTTATTTTTATTCTTTTTTATTTTGAATTTTATTTTAGACATGTTCATATTTTACCTCCATAAAACACAATTATATTATACCACACTTTACATAAAAAGTCAAATGAGTTAAAAAAGAACTTAAACAAATTGTTTAAGCTCTTGGATGTGATTTAAAATAATCATCCTTTAAATTCATATTAGCCATTTGTGTATACATCATTGTAGATGCAACATCTGTATGACCTAACAATTCTTGTACTGTTTTGATTTCCGCACCATTTTGTAACATATGAACAGCAAATGAATGTCTTATTGTATGTGGAGTTATATCCTTATCAATCTTTGCTTGTTCTTTATATTGTTTTAATATTTTCCAATAACCTTGTCTAGTCATCTTTTGACCATTTGTATTTATAAATAATGTTTTTTCTTCTTCTGTTCTTATTAAAAGTGGTCTTACTTTATTAATGTATTCTTTTAAACATTTTAGAGCCAAATTTCCTAATGGAATATGTCTTTCGCTATTTTTCTTTTTAACTCTTATATAACCATTAGTTAAATTAACATCTTCTAATCTAAGAGAGATAAGTTCTGTAACTCTTATACCAGTTGCGTATAAGATTTCAAGCATTGTTTTATCACGTTGACCTTTAAGTTCAGATAAATCAGGTTGTTCTAATAATCTTTCAATTTCTTTTTCAGTTAATATTAAAGGTTCTTTTCTATCTACTTTTGGTACTTCAATTTTATCAGCAATATTTACTTCTGCTAATTTTTTATTTACCAAATATCTATAAAAAGATTTTATTGAAGCTGTACTTCTAGAAATTGTTGAATTAGATTTCCCTTCAGCAATTAAATGATTAATATACTCTTGCATATCTTCTTTAGTCAAATCAAATATCTTTTTATTTTTACTTTCAAAATACTTATCAAATTGTACAATATCTCTTTCATAAGAAGCTAATGTATTAGCTGATGCTTGTCTCTCTTTCAAGCTTTCAATAAATTCATCAATTATTATCTTCATTACTTAAGTCCCCCGTTCGTCATAGATATTTTACACTATTTTATATAAATTTGCAATAGTTTTTGAGAAAATTATGTAATGTTTTGACAAATTATAATTTAAATACAAAATATATATCAAAATCTAACATTAAGCTAAATTTTGATATATAGAAATCACAAAAGTACTCAATAATTGCTCTACTACAACAGAAAGTAAAATTATAGAAATGATAAAAACCAAGTTTATTATCTCTTTTAAAAATATTTGCAAAAAATTTTTTTCTTTGCTATTTAAAATATTATAATTAAAATTCAAACTACTACAAAAAGAATATATAAGTGCTGGTACATATATTAGATTTGGTAAAATCACTAGTAAAAGCAGCACAAGTAAACCATTTCCAAATCCAAAAACACAAAATATTGTTGGAATATATATACCTATTGCAAAACCTTTTATAAAATCAATTATAAATATAAGTATTGGGCAAACTATAGTAAGTGCACAAAAGTATATTAAAAATAATAGTAAAGTATTTGAAATTACACCATTTTTTATAACATTTATACCTTGAAAATCAGCTTTTTTTGTAATATCTAATGTTTTTATAAATGTATCAGTAAGTTCCTTTTTTACACCATCATCAATAAAATTAAAAGTTATTATTCCTATTATAACCCCAACTATTAAGCATATTAATAAAACATATATCATCTTAAAGTTACTTTCTATATAATTTAAAATATATTTTTTCATTTGATCACCTATCAAATTTTATGAAATTAACTTTAAGATTATGAATAATTAATTTTTTTAATTTATCTTAACCAATTAACAACTCTCATACCATATGGCGAACCCCATGCTGCTCCTTCTATGCTATTTTCTGTATTATCTATATTTATCTGTGTTAAATTATTACAAAAAGAAAAACAATTACTATTTATTTTTTCAACACTATTTGGAATTGTTATACTTGTAAGAGATGTACAATAATTAAATGAATCTACAATTTCTTTTACCGTATTAGGAATAGTTATATTTTTTATCATATATTTATTATGAAAAGCCATACCACCAATTTTTTCTATGCCTTCTGGTATTACAACACTAGATTCTGCTTTATAATACATTATTATTTCTGTTTTATTTTTATTATATACAAATTTATCATCTGATGTATAATTTTTATTTAATACATCTATTACCAAACTATCTAAATTTAATTGATAAAAGGCTAATGAATTTATATAAGTTACACTTGCTGGTATATATACATTTTTTAATTTCGTATTAAAAAAAGCTTGAGACTCTATACTTTCCAAATCATTATTTAAAGTTATTGTTTCTAAATTAGTACATTTTGAAAATGCTAAACTTCTAATTATTTTAGTTCCAGTTCTAAT
>CALWOE010000063.1 GCA_944383035.1 uncultured Clostridia bacterium | reverse complement strand
TAATAAGTGATAGTGCTTTCTATAATTGCACCAATTTAAAAAATGTGCAAATTCCTAATACCGTTACATATATTGGTGAGAACGGATTTAGAAACACAGATAATTTAACTTATATAAATTTACCAGATAGTATTTCTGATATAGGAACTGAGGCTTTTTACGATTCAGGTATAAAAAATGTAATTCTTCCTAATTCTTTAAAATTTATAAGGACACAAATATTTGGTAATTGTGATAATTTAGAAAAAGTAAAAATTCCAAGTTCTGTTACAACAATAAACCATGGTGCTTTTGCATCTTGCGAAAAATTAAATAATATTGATACAAGTGAAAACAGTAATTTTATATTTGAAAATAATTGTCTTTATACAAAAGATTATAAAACTTTATTAGCAGTTACAGGTAGTGTAAGTAGTATTACAATTAATGAGAATACAGAGGAAATTTCTAATTATACTTTATTAGGAATGGGAAATATAAAAGATATATATATATACCAGCTAGTGTAAAATCAATAGGAAAAAATTCTGCACTTGGAACTCATAAATTAGATAAATTAGAAGTAGATGAAAAAAATTTATATTATGCAAGTTTAGATAATGATCTATATGATAAAAATTTAGAAACTTTGATAAAATGTAATAAAGATGGAAATGTAATAATAAAAGAAGGTGTAAAAGAAATAATACAAGGTACTTTTTTAAATGGTGGAGTTACCTCAATTAAATTCCCAGAAAGTTTGGAAACAATAACTGGAACTAATGCAATTCCTTCAAGTGTTACATATTTATATATTCCAAAAAATGTGAATGCTATAGATAGTACTTCTATTTTTAAATTAAAAGAAATTGAAGTATCAGAAGAAAATACAAAATATAAATCAATAGATAATAAGTACTTAGTAAGCAAAGATGGAAAGACATTATATTTTGCATCTTATGATTTGGCTAATATAAATGATTTACCAGAAACTATTGAAACAATTGAAGGTTATGCTTTCTATTTACATGCCAATTTATTAGAAGTAAATTTAAAAGCTCCAATAAAAGAAATAAAATATAGAGCTTTTGATAGTTGTTCGTCATTAAAAAAAATAGAAATTGCTAATACAATACAAGAAATTGGAACTAATGCATTTGGTAGATCGAATAATTTGACAGAAATAATAATACATAAAAAAAGAGGAGAAATATCAGGAGAACCTTGGGGAGCAGTATATGGTACAAGAGTTATAACTTATGATGAGTAGAATAAGAAGTAAAAATAATAAAAGAGGTCTTGAAAAATTTTAGTAAAATAATATATAATTTTAATATAGAATTAAACATAAATATTTAGTATATATAAATAAAAATAGGAAAAGAATAATAAAAACATATGGATATATAATACAAAAGTATCTAAAAAATATTTTTTGTTTAGTACACTGAACAAAATTGACAAATAAAAAAAATCTGATATAATAGAGTAAAGTATGTTAATAGGAGAGCCATATGATTATTAGAGAAAAATATTTATCAAAAATAAGACCTTTTTATGATCAAGATTTAATAAAAGTAATAATGGGAGTTAGAAGATGTGGAAAATCTGTTATATTATTACAAATAATAGATGAATTAAAAGAAAAAGGAATTCCGGATTCTCAAATTATATATATTAATTTTGAATATGAAGATTATGCATTTATAAAAAATGATATGGATTTGCATAATTATATAAAAGATAAAATAGTAAATGATAATAAATACTATTTAATATTTGATGAAATTCAAAATGTAGAGCATTGGGAAAAAGCAATAAATTCATTTAAAGCTTCTAAAAATGTGTCAATATTTATTACTGGTTCTAATAGCGATTTGTTATCTGGAGAACTTGCTACACATATAGCAGGACGATATGTTAGTTTCAAAACATATCCATTTACATTTAAAGAAGTATGCAAGTTAAAAAATATAACAGATAGAAAAGATGTAGAAGAAGCATTTAATGATTATATGATTTGGGGAGGAATGCCTCAAAGATTTATGATGACAGATGAAAATCAAATAAGAACGTATTTATCTGATGTTTATGATTCTATTATAGTAAAAGATATTATAAAAAGATTTAATATAAAAGATTTAGATCTGTTTAATAGAATAGTTGAGTATATAGTTACAACACCTTCACAAAATTTTTCTGCACAGAGTTTATCAAATTATTTTGCTAATAATGACAATAGAGAAGTTTCAAAAATAACTTTATATAACTATTTAGAATATATGACAAGGGCAATGATAATAAATAAAGCGGATAGATATGATGTTAGAGGAAAAAGAATATTAATTGGTAAATATAAATACTATTTAACAGATTTAGGCTTTGGACAAATAATGAATATTGGAAAAAGACCACAATTAGGAGCATATTTAGAAAATATTGTATATAATGAATTATTATCTAGAGGATATGATGTTAAAATTGGAAATTTAGAAAATGGTGAAATTGATTTTGTAGCAATGAGATTTAAAGAAAAGATATATATACAAGTAGCATATATTTTATCAGATGATAATGTTATTGAACGAGAATTTGGCGCATTCAAGAATATAGATGATAACTATCCAAAATATGTTTTAACATTAGATAAATTTGATTTTTCACAAAACGGTATTATTCATAAAAATGTAATAGATTGGTTATTAGAAGAAAAATAAAATTATTATTTAATTGGAAATAATTAAAATAAATATATGTAAACTAAAAGGAGTACGAATATGATAGAACTACACACACACACACACACACACACGTAAAATTTTGTAAAAAATGTAAAGTAAAAAAACAAAATAAGTTAAAATATGTAAAAAATGTAAACCAGTACTAGTAAAAGCTAGTATTGGTTTTTTGTGTCTTAAAAGGGGGAATTTTTGGTATATGAATAGTTTAAAACAAAAAAATAAAAAAGGAATAAGTCTAATTGTTTTAGTGGTAACAATAGTAGTAATAATAATACTTGTAGTAACTGTGCTTTACAACATAACAGATGGAAAAATATTTGGTGTTGCAAACGAATCAGTATTTAAAAATGATTTAAGAGTAATAGAAGAAGAATTTGAAATGTTTGTACAAACAAAAGCTGCCCAGAGTGTAGGAAAATTTGAAATAGAAAGTTTAAATGCAGCAGATAATGGATTAACATATAATACTAAAACAAACGATAGAGAAACAAATATATATGATGTAATACCAACAGCAAAAAGAGGATATTACGGAGAATTTGAGATAATAAAAGGAGAACTGTATTATAAAGGAGATGTAGAACAAAAATTAATATGGGCAAAAGAGTTAGGTATAGGAATAATCCCATATGAAATAGTAGATGGAGTACTTATATCTGCAAATAGCAATCTTCTTTTACTAGATAGTACAGGAACAGTAAGAATACCATATAACGTAACAAAAATTGGAGAAGGAGTATTTAATAATTTAGAGGGACTAACAAGAGTAATAATACCAGGAAGTGTAAAAGAAATAGGGAAAAATGCCTTTTCAAATAACACTTCACTTCAAGAAGTAATAATGGAAGAGGGGGTCGAGACAATAAGTAATCAAGCTTTTTATAACTGTACAAATTTAACTAATGTACAAATTCCAAATACTGTTACATATATTGGTAGGCATGCTTTTAGAGTAACAAAAAATTTAACAAGTATAAATTTACCAGATAGTATTTCTGATATAGGAACTCAGGCTTTTTCCGATTCAGGTATAAAAAATGTAATTCTTCCTAATTCTTTAAAATTTATAAGGACACAAATATTTGGTAATTGTGATAATTTAGAAAAAGTAAAAATTCCAAGTTCTGTTACAACAATAAACCATGGTGCTTTTGCATCTTGCGAAAAATTAAATAATATTGATACAAGTGAAAACAGTAATTTTATATTTGAAAATAATTGTCTTTATACAAAAGATTATAAAACTTTATTAGCAGTTACAGGTAGTGTAAGTAGTATTACAATTAATGAGAATACAGAGGAAATTTCTAATTATACTTTATTAGGAATGGGAAATATAAAAGATATATATATATACCAGCTAGTGTAAAATCAATAGGAAAAAATTCTGCACTTGGAACTCATAAATTAGATAAATTAGAAGTAGATGAAAAAAATTTATATTATGCAAGTTTAGATAATGATCTATATGATAAAAATTTAGAAACTTTGATAAAATGTAATAAAGATGGAAATGTAATAATAAAAGAAGGTGTAAAAGAAATAATACAAGGTACTTTTTTAAATAGTGGAGTTACCTCAATTAAATTCCCAGAAAGTCTGGAAACAATAACCGGAATTAATGCGATTCCTTCAAGCGTTACTTATTTATATATTCCAAAAAATGTAACAAATATAGTTAACACTTCTATACCTTATGTAAAAGAAATTGAAGTATCTGAAGAAAATACAAAATATAAATCAATAGATAATAAGTACTTAGTAAGCAAAG
>CALWOE010000062.1 GCA_944383035.1 uncultured Clostridia bacterium | reverse complement strand
AAGGTTTATTTGTTATGTCTTTAATCTTTTCTTATTGTATAGTCAAAATCTTCGATTTTTCCTATACAATAAAAAAGAATCTGAAATTTTCAGATTCTTTTTTTAAACAAGATGTATTTTTTGATAATAATTACCTAATTCATAAAAAAAGCAGTCATATTTTTTATGCATAACTTTTTTTAAAATGTTTGTGTAATTAAAAATAATTTTTTTGGATTTGTCATACATATTTTCATCATAAGATAAAGAATATTGTCCAATTCCAATTAAACTTAAATAAATTGATTTTAAAAAATCAAGATTTTTTTCTTTAATTAAAAATCTATATTTATCATCTTCTTTTAATAATTTATTAATGTAATCATTATTTACTTTTTCGTGTTCATCACTTGCTACATTTTGATACAAAAACTCCATTTCATTATGAAATTTATGGTTAAAAATATTTGATAATTCTTTAGTATAGCTCATATCATTATCTAAAAGATTCAAAATATCATTATCTTTATTTTTATAAAAATATTCAATAATTGTTTGTAAAAGAATATAGCTATATGAACTAACATATGCATGAAAGTTATAATATGATGTATTATAATTTTCATATTCATCTATCATTTCTTTTAATTTAATATCAATAAAATCAAGTAAATTATCAATGTTTGTGTTATCTTCCATTTTGTCAAATCCTCCTAAGTATAAAACATATAACCAAATTTAAACAAAAAATTAAAATAATAAATAATAGATATACATTCTAAAAAACTATACTTACCTCCTTAACATGTAAGAATGTATAAAATTAAACACCAATATTAATTATAATATAATATTAATTAAAAGTCAAATTATGATTAATTTTAGATATTTTACGACAAAACTTTTAAAAATTCTTTATTTATGGTATAATAAATATATATGGGGGTGTAAGGTTTCGACAGATTTTCTAGACATACAATAAGCAAGTAGTGGATTCTCGTTGGCCACTATAAAAACGAGAAATTAAAATTAAACGCAGAAGATAGAAATTTTGCATATGCTGCTTAAGTTATAGCGGCTTGTCAGATATGTTTTTGCTAGAGGGATATATTTGGCATCAATTGATCTAGCTTAACGAAATTATCTTTGGCTTTTAGATAATGGGTATTTTATAAAGCTAAATTATATTATGTTTTTTGTAAATTTTAGATTAATATAATTTTAAATTAAAAATTTACTGAACTTGGAGAAAGTTGTATAATGGAATTTTTGGACGTGAGTTCGATTCTCACCACCTCCACCAACGACGTTTCTGTTCGAACTAATAGAACAGAATTGATACAAAAATCAATCAGAAAATAAAAATCTGGTTGATTTTTTTGTTGCATAAAAACAATATTAAAATCATCCGAGTGAAAGGATGGTGTAAAAAATGAAGATAATTAAGCAAGAACTAGAATTTGAGGAATGTATAAAACAAAGACTAGAATTTATATGTGAGTTTTCTAAAGTTACTCCTACCTTTATCAATGGTAGCATTAGAAAAATTGAGAAAACTAATATTTCATATATTGAACCACATAGAGTAATTATTAAAAATATTACTTTTTTAGTTTTTAATTATTCAAATGATGTATATATTTCTAACTTAACTAAAAAGATTAAATTATCAGAATTAGAAGAATATATAAAAAGTATATAAATACCAGTATTTGACATTTCTACAAATTATGATATAATATTCAAAGTAAACCATTTATGTTTATAGGGGATGATTATATGATTTATAAAAAATGTATTATATAATAAAATTGTTTAAGAGATGTCATTAGTATTAGTGTGTACTATGATGTCTCTTTTTTAGAGGAGGTTTATTTTTAAATGAATGAGTTAGAAAGAATTATAAGTAAATATTTTTCAAAGGACGGAACTGGTATTACTTATTCAGATTTTAATCAGGAAGAAGTAGATAAATTATTTAGAAATATGAAGCCATATGAAAGACCAGATATATTATCAATATATGATAATAAAATAGTAGCAATTGAACATTTTGAATTTGATAGTTATAAAAATAATAAAGATGGCAGTAATTATAAAATTCAAGAAAATCTTATTGAGCAGAAAATGCAAAAAGCAATTAAATCTCAACTAAAAGAAAAGGGAGAGTTAATGATTCATGACAAAATAAAAAATACAAGTAGTTTAAAGCAATATTATGATAACTTCAAAAAAGTTTTATTATCTCATATAGATAACATTTCTGAATATAAGGAACATATTATAAAAGATTTTGGAAATGAAAAAGAAATAGAATTCTGGTTTTTCGCAGAAGATGTATCTCCTTTAGGAAGTTATTATTATAGAAGAAAAAATAATTCACCATCATTATTGCTACCATTCTCAAATGAAAACATAGAAATACTTAAGGAACATAGAGAGATTAAAGGTTTAATTTTTGGAATATATGCAATGAGTGAATATAAAATGGTATTAATGTATAACGACACTAAAACATTGAATCTGATTGAAAACAATGAATACTTCCAAGTTGATGAATCAGAATTTATGTCTTTTGAACCACAAACAACTGGATATGCATTACTAATACCTAAAGATGAGATTGGAGATGATATTAATGAGTGAAGAAAAGAAAAAATGTGGATTGTATATGAGAGTATCAACCGAAGACCAAGCTAGAGAAGGATTTAGTCTACCAGAGCAAAAAGAACGATTAGAATCTTTTTGTAAATTTAAAGGTTACGAAATAATAGATTATTATCAAGACGCTGGTATAAGTGCTAAAACTGGTAATCATAGACCAGAATTTGAAAGATTAAAAGATGATATTAAGGCTAAAAAGATAAACACAATAGTTGCTTTAAAACTAGATAGAATAACTAGAAGTATTTATGATTGGGAAAATCTAATGACTTTTTTAGATGAAAACGATGCCTATTTAGATTGTGTAAATGATGAAATAAATACAACAAGTGCCAATGGCAAAATGATTTCAAGACTTTTAATGAGTGTTAGTCAAAATGAAATTGAGAGAACTAGCGAAAGAACAAAAATAGGACTAGCTGGAGCAATAAAGTCAGGACATATTCCTCACGTTGCCCCATTAGGCTATAAACACGAAGATAAAAGATTAGTAATAGATTATTCTACTAAAGATATTGTAGTTAGAATATTTGATTTATATTATAACGGCTATTCTTATCAAAAAATAAGTAATCTATTCAATGAAGAAAAAGTATTAGGAAAAGATAATTGGAGAGATTCCACTATTGTTACTATTCTTGAAAATGAAATATATAAAGGTGATTTCATTCACGGCAAAAGAACAAAGCACCCTACTTATTATGAAGATGTTGTAGAACCTATTATATCAAAAGAAATGTGGGAAGATTGCCAAGTACAGAAAAAGAAAAATTCAAGAAGTTATAAAAGAACATTGACATATTTATATTTACAAAAATTAAAATGTCCTAAATGTAATCGTATTTTAGGTGGTAAAGCTACTACAAAGAAAAATGGTAAGACATACTTTTACTATTATTGTAATGATTGTAAAGTTCAGTTTAAAGAAAATGTAATAAATGAGTATTTTGAGCAATTTATAGATGAATTAACAGAATATGACTCTGTTGTAAATCAATTCTTCTTGCCTATGATAAAGCAAAAATTTGATGAACCTAAAGAACATTTTGAAAAAGCAAGTTGGTAAATCACAGCTATTTACAAAAACATTACTATCTGAAATACAAGATAAAATGAGAAATGCTTGTATTAAGTCATATAACAAGTTTTATGATGTTGATAGTAGACTTAAAACGAAACAAAAAGGCAGAAATCAAGACATTAATATTAATGAAATGGGCAATTACAGAGAAATGAAGAAAAAACTTGAACAAGAAAAACAGAAATTAGAAAATGCTAACAAGAAAACTAAAAAACTTGATAATACAAGTAGAGATGTAGTCAAAATATTAGATAATCTAAAATCTCCTTTACTAGATAAAAATAATAAGCTTATTTCAAACGAGAACATAGAAAATATCAAAAATTATATTGAAAACGTAACTGATGTTACTCAGACAGTTAGAAGTGTTAATGACTTAAATATAGCGATTAAAGATTTTGAACACTCTGCTTTTGAAGTAGAACAAGAAAATCGTTCTCTTAAATATCAAATAGAACTAAAAGATGATGAGATTGGTAATCTAAAAAGTGAATTATCTACTAAAGATAGAATAATTGACAAGCTAAAAGAAGAAAAAGAAGGTTTAAAATCTCAATTACAAAAGTTCAAAGGATTTTGGCATAGTATTATGAGCCACTTTCATAAAAAAATAACTTATGAAAACGATAAAAATTATAAAATTGTAAGTGATGATTTATATAAAAATGGTATATTTGATGATAACGATAATGAAATTGCAAATAATATTTATAAAAAAGTAACTATACCAGATGAGAACAAGCAAAACAAGAATAAAAAGAAAAACAATGATACAAGATTTTAAAAGGAGGTATTTTGATATGAAAATGATAAAATAAGAATGTATGAAAAATCAAAAATAACTATGTACAAACATACATTCTTTTTTGTATACTTTT
>CALWOE010000061.1 GCA_944383035.1 uncultured Clostridia bacterium | reverse complement strand
AATAAAAATAATAAAAATAAAAGGCACTAACTTAAATTAGTGCCAGTGTGAAAATTTTAATTTTCACTTTTGTTCTACTATTTATATATTATTCCATTTCAGCTACTGCACCAGCTGCTTTTAATGTTTCAACTAGTTTTTCAGCATCTTCTTTTGGCATATTTTCTTTTATTGTTTTTGGAGCTGAATCAACTAAATCTTTAGCTTCTTTTAATCCTAAACCAGTTGCTTCTCTAACTGCTTTTATAACAGCAATTTTAGTTGCACCTGCATCTTTTAATACAACGTTAAATTCAGTTTTTTCTTCTGCTGCTGCAGCTCCTGCTGCTGGACCAGCTGCTACAACTGCTGCAGCTGCGCTTACTCCAAATTTTTCTTCAATAGCTTTTACTAAATCAGAAAGTTCAATTACAGATAATTTTTCAATTTCTTCTACTAATTTTTCTATTTTTTCCATTTTAAATTCCTCCCTATAAATTAATATATATTTAAAATATTATGCGTTCTCTTCCATTTTTTGTCTTGTTTGATCAAGAACAACTGCAAGATTACGTATATTTCCAAGTAATGCTGATGCAAGCATAGCATACAATGTTTCTTTTGATGGTAGATTTGCAAGTTTTTTAACTTCTTCTGCATCTATTACTTTTCCATCCATAACACCTAATTTAATATTATAAAAATCATTATTTTTTGCATAGTCATTAACTGCTTTTGCAGGTGTTACATAATCTTCATAACCTATTACTACTGCTGTTGGTCCTTCTAAAGTACCGTCAAAACCTTCTACGCCAGCTTCTTTTAAAGCATATGCTATAGTTGAATTTTTAACTACTTCATATTCATTACCATCATTTCTAATAGTAGTACGTAATTTTGTATCATCATCAACTGGTATACCTCTGTAATCAGTTAAAACGATCATTTTTGCTTTTTTAAATTTTTCTGCAAGTTCAGAAACTTTAGCTTTCTTTTGATTTAATACTTTTTCACTTGGCATTTTTTAATGACACCCCCTTAAAAAACATATAAAAAAGTTTTTGTATGCCTATCAAGATAAATAAGACACACAAAAACTTATATCACGATCTTATATTTACCTCGATAGGATTTATGAAATTATAAATTTCACCTATTGTCTTGGGTTAACTTTTACACCAGCTCCCATTGTTGTAGCAAGTGATACAGATCTTAAATATGTACCTTTTGCTGCAGCTGGTTTTGCTTTAATTATAGCATCCATTAAAGCATTATAATTTTCCATTAATTTTTCTAAACCGAATGATACTTTACCGATTGGGCAATGTATAATATTAGTTTTATCTAATCTATATTCGATTTTACCTGCTTTAATTTCATTTACTGCTTTTGCAACATCCATAGTTACAGTACCAGATTTTGGATTTGGCATTAAGCCTTTTGGTCCTAATATTTTAGCTATTCTACCAATAGAAGCCATCATATCAGGTGTAGCAACGATAACATCAAAACCAAACCAGTTTTCTGATTGAATTTTTTGAATCATATCGTCATCACCAACAAAATCTGCACCAGCTTGTTTAGCTGCTTCTGCTTTATCACCTTTAGCAAGTACTAATACTTTTTTAGATTTACCAGTACCATTTGGAAGTACCATTACACCTCTTACTTGTTGATCTGCTTGTTTACCATCAACACCAAGTTTGATATGTAATTCAACAGTTTCATCAAATTTAGCTTTAGGCATTTTTAATAATAATTCCATTGCTTCTTTAGCATCATAAAGCTTACCAGTTTCAACTAATTTTGCTGCTTCATTCATTCTTTTGCTCATTTTTTTCCCTCCTTTGGTTTTAGCGAACATATTAAATTATGCTCTCCCACAAATTATCCTATTACTTCAATCCCCATTGATCTAGCTGTACCTTTTATCATAGATACTGCAGTTTCTAATGATGAAGCGTTTAGGTCTTTCATTTTTATGTTTGCAATTTCTTCTACTTGTGCTAATGTAACTTTACCAACTTTTTCTCTATTTGGTTTTCCAGAGCCTTTTTCTATTTTAGCTGCTTGCTTTAATAAAACTGCTGCTGGTGGAGTTTTTAACACATAATCAAAAGATTTATCTGCATATACAGTTAAAATAACTGGGAATACCATTCCTGCATCTTTAGCTGTTTTTGCATTAAAATCTTTACAAAATTGCATTATATTTATACCAGTTGGTCCAAGTGCAGGTCCTACTGGTGGTGCTGGATTAGCTTTACCAGCTTGAATTTGCAATTTAACTACATGAGTTACTTTTTTGTCTGCCATCAATTTCACCCCCTTAAAATAGGTTATCTATTATACTTACATAATAAAATGTAATGTAGATTACTAAATCTTTTGAATTTGATTAAACTCTAAATCAACTGAAGTTTCTCTTCCAAACATGGAAACTTTAACTTTAACTCTTTTTTTATCTTTATATATTTCCTCAATAACTGCAGGATAATTATAGAATGGATCTGTAATAATTCTAACATTATCTCCTATTTCATAGTCAAGATTTATAATATCATCAATACCCA
Source organism: uncultured Clostridia bacterium (assembly GCA_944383035.1). Taxonomy (GTDB): domain Bacteria; phylum Bacillota; class Clostridia; order TANB77; family CAG-465; genus CAG-465. The sequence goes on along the minus strand of CALWOE010000061.1, from coordinate 2,540 downwards.
AAGTTTGCATTTCTTTTTCTGTAAGCGGTAATGGTTTATCGCCAACACCTACAAAATTAAATACACCTTTAATATTTTTTACTACGTACCAAGTTTCATCAGTCATTATCATTTTAACTAGTACATAACCTGGGAATACTTTTTTTATAGATGTTTTTTGTTTTCCATCTTTTATTTCAATTTCTTCTTCCATAGGTATGATTATCTCTTGTATTTTATCACTGATCCCTCTATTTTCAACAATTTTCTCAAGAGTTGCCTTTACTTTATTCTCATAACCAGAATAAGTATATACAACGTACCAATGTGGTAAATCAGAGTTATTCAAATTTTCCACAATTACCAACTCCTTTGTTTCTTATTCACGATAATATTTATCCTATGACATTTTGAATAGCTGACCATAGTTTACTATCAATAAATTCCAAAATAACGTCAAAACCAAGTATAATCGCAGATAAGGCAATAACTAAAACAAGTACAAGTAATGTACTATTTATTAATTGTTTTTTTGTTGGCCAAACTACTTTTTTTAACTCTGCTTTAACTCCTTTTATAAATCCTTTTGCCATATCAGACACTCCCTCTAAATTTAATTATTTTGTTTCTTTGTGTACTGTATGTTTACCACAGAATTTGCAAAATTTTTTCATTTCTAATCTATCTGGGTTATTTCTTTTATTTTTTTCAGTATCATAATTTCTTTGTTTGCAAACTGTACATGCCAAAGTAACATTTTCTCTCATAAAAAAACACCTCCACGTATAATCCAATCATGTATGCTAATTTATTTTAACATAAAAAAATAAAAAAGTCAACTTAAAAATTATTTTTTCTTAAGTTTACTATACTTTTACTGTTTTATAATACCATTTCTCATGTTATAAAACAAATGTTGTTGAATAATTCCTGCATATTTTCCGAAATTTTCTTTTGCATAATCTTGGATTTGTTTTTTAGTTAATCTTCCACCATTTTCTTTAAAATAAAGTACTGACATTACTCTTTCTACCCAAACATCAATTGGGAAAACCTCTTTTCTTGCATATGCAAATAGTAAAATACAATCTGCTACTTTTCTTCCTACTCCTTTAAATTCCATTAAAACATTCCTTAAAGAATCTGTATCTAAATCTTCTAAACTTTTTAAATCTATATTCTTTGAAATTAGATCATTTACTGTACTATATATATAGTTATCTCTAAATCCTACACCTAAATTTCTATAATCACTTACCGAAACATCTTTTAAACTATCAAGTGTTGGAAATAAATAATAATCTTTATCTTCAAAAGTAATTTTTTTACCATATTTTTCAGATAATAAATTAACAGATTTAGAAATTCTTGGAATATTATTGTTAGCTGATATTATATATGAAATTAATGTTTCAAAATAATCTTGCTTTAAATGTCTAATTCCAGATGTGTTTTTTAAAGCCTCTTTAATATTATTATCTATTTTACTTATATCTTCTTCTATTTTTTTATAATCAGTATTTAAATCAAAATATTCTTTTACTACTTGTTCTAAATTATCATAATTATTACTTGTTATATATAAATATTCATTATCTTGTTTTACCTTTAAAACTCTATCTTTTATAACACCTATATATGTCATATTATCTATTTTTTGCCATCTAAAACATTGTCCACATTCAAGTGTATATTTTAAATTAAAACATTCAACTTTTATTTTTAACATTTTTTTCTCCTTATATTTTTGACATATTTTATTATTTAATGTATAATATTAACTATGTAGGAGTAGTTTATTGGCAAAACGGAAGACTCCGATTCTTCAGTAGTGGGTTCGATTCCCATCTCCTACTCCATATATTTTTTAAGCATACAAATATGCTTAATTTTTTTCATCTATTTTTAGTTCTACTACTTTCCCGTCTTGATTTGTTATTTTTACATGTATATCTTTATATTCTTGTGGTAAATCCTCTGTTAATCCCTCATATATTACATTATCATTTTCATCACTTAATTTAATATTTGCAAGTCTAATTTCTTTTATATGCATATTTTCCTCCTAAATTACACATTTTTAATTATTATATATCATTTAATTTTATTTGTAAATAAAGTTTTTTTTATTTTTTTGTATTTTTTTCTTGACAAATTAATATAATATTATTATAATATATTGTGTAGGGTGAATGCGGGTGTAGTTCAATGGTAGAATTCCAGCCTTCCAAGCTGGCTGTGTGAGTTCGATTCTCATCACCCGCTCCATTTGAATACAACTTACGGACTGTAAAAAGTTCGTAAGTTTTAATTTTATATAAAACTTTAATGTTCTCTTTCTAGGAAGGAGGACATTTTTTATGCTTGAATTTAAAATCTTAGAAGAACTTAAACCTAATCCCAAAATAATAGAACTTATTAAAAACTACACTTACAAAACTAAAAAAGGAAAAATTAAAGTTCTTCTACATACTAATTTACAGGTTATAGAACCAACTGAATATCTAATTACACATCCTATTACTCTTACTATACTTGAATACAAAGTAAATGAAATCAGT
>CALWOE010000060.1 GCA_944383035.1 uncultured Clostridia bacterium | reverse complement strand
TAATTTTGTACATGAACTAAAAGCTCCTTGATTTATTTTTGTTATAGAACTTGATAATTTTACTGTTTCTAAACTTGAACATGTAGAAAAAACTTCTGCATTTATAGTAGTTAATGAATTTGGTAATATTATTGATGTTAAACTATTACAACCATTAAAGCATTGAGCACCTAAACTTGTTAAACTATTTGGCAAATTAATATTCGAAAGATTTCTACATAAAGCAAAAGCAGTGTTTCCAATACTAGTCATACTATTTGGAATTTGTACATTTGATAAATTTGTACAGTTATAAAAAGAATGATTACTTATTATCTCAACACCATCTTCCATTATAACTTCTTGCAAAGATGTATTATTTGAAAATGCATTTGCTCCTATTTCCTTTACACTTCCTGGTATTATTACTCTTGTTAGTCCTTCTAAATTATTGAATACTCCTTCTCCTATCTTTGTTACATTATATGGTATTCTAACAGTCCCTGTACTATCTAAAAGTAATAAGTTACTATTTGCAGATATTAACACTCCATCTACTATCTCATATGGAATTATTCCTATTCCTAATTCTTTTGCCCAAATTAGTTTTTGCTCTACATCTCCTTTGTAGTACAGTTCTCCTTTTATTATCTCAAACTCACTATAATACCCATTCTTTGCCGTTGGTATTACATCATATATATCTTTTTCTTTTTCATTTGTTTTTGTATTATACGTTAATCCATTATCTGCTGCATTTAAACTTTCTATTTCAAATTTTCCCACACTTTGTGTAGCCTTAGTTTGTACAAACATTTCAAATTCTTCTTCTATTACCCTTAAATCATTTTTAAATACTGACTCATTTGCAACACCAAATATTTTTCCATCTGTTATGTTATATAATACTGTTGCTACAAGTATTATTATTACTACTATTGTTACTACTAATACTATTAAACTTATTCCTTTTTTACTTTTATTCATACATCATCCCTCTTTTTTATTTTATCCTTTATATACACTTTTTTAAATTGTAATATTTTCCAATTTTTATTTTAACCGCAAAAAACCAATACTAGCTTTTACTAGTACTGGTTTACATTTTTTACATTTTCTTCTATTTTTATGTTTTTTATTTTACATTTTTTACAAAATTTTACGTGTGTGTGTGTGTGTGTGTGTGTAGTATTATCATACTTATACTCCTTTTAGTTTACATATATTATTTTTTTATTTCCATTTTATACTAAAATTATATATTATTTTACTAAAATTTTTCAAGTACTTTTTTATATATTTTTTTATCTTAACCAATTTACAGCTCTCATACCATATGGTAAACCCCATGGTGCACCCGCTATACTATCCTTTGTATTATCTATATTTACTTGTGCTAAATTACTACAAAAACTAAAACAACTACTACTTATACTTTCAACACTATTTGGTATTGTTATACTTGTAAGACCTGAACAATAATTAAAAGAATTACCAATTTCTTTTACACTTCCTGGTATTGTTATATTTTTAATCATATTTTTATTATGAAAAGCTTTATTACCAATTTTCTCAACACCATTTGGAATCTCAACATTAGACTCTACTTTAAAATACATTTTAATTTCAGTTTTATTTTTATTATATAAAAATTTATCATCAGATGAATAGTTTGGATTTGACGGATCTACTTGTATACTATCCATTTCCATTGTATAAAACGCTATTGGATCTATATATGTAACACTTGCTGGTATGTATATATTTTTTATTTTTGTATTTTGAAATACTGCCCGCCCTATACTCTCTAATTCATTATTTAATGTTATATTTTCTAAATTTCTACATCTTGATAAAGAGTTATCAGCCATTGCTTTTGTACCAACTCTTACAGTAAGATTTGAAGCTTGAGATACAGAAACTATTAAAGTAGATGTTTCTAGATCATATATTGTGTCTTCATAACTTGCATATTTTAAATTATTTTCTGATATATTAACATGTTCTATATTTCTTAATTCATAAAAAATACTATTATATGTTATTTCTTCTAATGATAATGGTAAATTTATAGTTTTAACATTTTCATAATTAGACAATGCACCATCTACTATTTTTTTTATACCATCTTCAATTGTAAGTTCTGTTGATTGTGCTACACTACTTGATACAAAATATAATATATCTTTTTGTTTATTATATAACTTTTTATTTTCAAATACAAAGTTTTCGTTTTGTGAGTCAATTAATATATTTTCTAAACTTATACAAAGTGCTAAAGAACAATTAGAAATAGTTTTTAAATTTTCTGGTATATTAATTTGTTTTAAATTAAAACATCTTTCAAAACATGATTGTTTTATAATTGTTACACCATCAGGAATATTTATATATTCTAAATTTTCACATCCAGTAAATGTATATTGTTCTAGAGAAGTAAGATATTTTGGTAAAGTTATATTCCTTAAATTTGTACAGAAATAAAAAGCTGCTCCACTTATAGTTTTTACTGAATCTGGAATTTTAACTGTTTGTAAATTTTTACATTCTGAAAAAGCATTAGTTCCAATTATCTCAACACCATCTTCTATTATAACTTCTTGTAATGAATTATTATTTGAAAAGGCATTCTTTCCAATTTCCTTTACACTTCCAGGTATTATTACTCTTGTTAACCCCTCTAAATTATTAAATACTCCTTCTCCTATTTTTGTTACATTGTATGGTATTCTAACAGTACCTGTACTATCTAAAAGTAATAAGTTACTATTTGCAGATATAAGTACTCCATCTACTATCTCATATGGAATTATTCCAATACCTAGTTCTTTTGCCCAAATTAACTTTTGTTCTACATCTCCTTTGTAATATAGCTCTCCTTTTATTATCTCAAACTCTCCGTAATACCCTCTTTTTGCTGTTGGTATCACATCATATATATTTGTTTCTTTATCATTTGTTTTTGTATTATATGTTAATCCATTATCTGCTGCATTTAAACTTTCTATTTCAAATTTTCCCACAGACTGTGTTGCTTTTGTTTGTACAAACATTTCAAATTCTTCTTCTATTACTCTTAAATCATTTTTAAATACTGATTCATTTGCTACTCCAAACAGTTTTCCATCTGTTATATTATACAAAACTGTTGCTACAAGTATAATTATCACTACTATTGTTACTACTAAGACTATTAAACTTATTCCGTTTTTGTTTTTATTCATACATCATCCCTCTTTTTTTATTTTATCCTTTATATTAATTTTTTTAAAATGAAATTTTTTCCAATTTTTATTTTAACCGCAAAAAACCAATACTAGCTTTTACTAGTACTGGTTTACATTTTTTACATTTTCTTCTATTTTTATGTTTTTTATTTTACATTTTTTACAAAATTTTACGTGTGTGTGTGTGTGTGTGTGTGTAGTATTATCATACTTATACTCCTTTTAGTTTACATATATTAATTTTAACAATTACTTTTTATTTCCAGTTTATACTAAAATTATATATTATTTTACTAAAATTTTTCAAGTACTTTCTTTATTATTTTTATTAATTCTATCTTAACCAGTTTATAACTCTCATTCCATATGGTGAATTCCATGGTGCACCACTTATACTATTTTCTGTGTTATCTATATTTATTTGTGTTAAATTTGTACAAAATGCAAAACATCCTATATCAATTTTCTCAACACTATTTGGTATTGTTATACTTGTAAGGTCACCACAATAATTAAAAGAATCACCTATTTCTTTTACTGTATTTGGTATTGTAACATTAGTAATTGATTTACCATGAAAAGCCATATTTCCGATTTTTTCTACTCCTTCTGGTATTACAACACTCGTTTCATTTTTGTAATATTTTACAATTTCTGTTTTATTTTTATTATATATAAATTTATCATCTGATGTATAATTCATATTATTAGGATCAATATTAATAGTATTTATATTCAGATTATATACAAATATTGGATCTAATTTTTTTACACTTGCTGGTATATATATATCTTTAATTTTCGTTCTATCTAATGCTTGCACTTTTATTTCCTCAAGATCATTATTTAGTATTAAGTTTTCTAAATTATTACATTTTTGAAAAGCATAACTCCCAATTATTTTTGTTCCATCTTTTATTGTTAAAGTTTTATCTTTTGATAATGAGAATAATAAAGTTGAAGTTGAATTTTCATAAATTGTTGCACCATCACTACTATATTTTGTATTGTTACTTGAAATATTTATTGTTTTTAATTCAGATACTCCACTAAAAGTACTACTAGTTAAATTATTTACTGTGGACGGCAAGTTTATTATCTCTATATTTGAAAATTTACTAAAAGCACCTTCTCTTATTGAAACTATTCCTTCTTGTATTGTGATTTCATTTGTATTTTGATTGTCTAAAACAAAATATAACACAGTTTTACTATTATTGTATAAACTTCCTTTTTCTAATATAAAAGTTGTATTACTTGGAGAAATAGTTATATGATCTAATGATGTACAATATTCAAAAGTACTATTATCAATGTCTGTTAAATATGATGGTATATATATTTCTTTTAAACTACTACAATGAGAAAAGCAAGCATATCCAAAACTTTCAACGCTATCTGGTATATCTATACTTTCAAGGCTTGAGCATAATGTAAAAGTATATGATGAAATACTTTGTAAATTATCAGGCAAATTTATACTTTTTAAACTTGAACATTCATAAAAAGCTTGAGTTTGTATTGTTTTTACACTATTTGGAATTTGTACTGATTTTAAATTGGTACACATTCCAAAAGCCAGTGCACCAATTTTTTCCACCCCATCCTCCATTATTACTTCTTGAAGTGATGTATTATTTGAAAATGCATTTGCTCCTATTTCTTTTACACTACCAGGTATTATTACTCTAGTTAACCCCTCTAAATTATTAAATACTCCTCTATCTATCTTTGTTACATTGTATGGAATTCTTACTGTTCCTGTACTATCTAAAAGTAATAGATTACTGTTTGCTGATATAAGTACACCATCTACTATTTCATATGGGATTATTCCAATACCTAGCTCTTTTGCCCAAATTAGTTTTTGTTCTACATCTCCTTTGTAATATAATTCTCCTTTTATTATTTCAAACTCTGAGTAGTATCCTTTCTTTGCTGTTGGTATTACATCATATATATCTTTTTCATTCTCATTTGTTTTGGTATTATATGTCAAACCATTATCTGCTGCATTTAAACTTTCTATTTCAAATTTTCCCACAGACTGTGTAGCTTTTGTTTGTACAAACATTTCAAATTCTTCTTCTATTACTCTTAAATCATTTTTAAATACTGATTCATTTGCTACTCCAAACAGTTTTCCATCTGTTATATTATACAAAACTGTTGCTACAAGTATTATTATTACTACTATTGTTACTACTAAGACTATTAAACTTATTCCTTTTTTACTTTTATTCATACATCATCCCTCTTTTTTATTTTATCCTTTATATACACTTTTTTAAATTGTAATATTTTCCAATTTTTATTTTAACCGCAAAAAACCAATACTAGCTTTTACTAGTACTGGTTTACATTTTTTACATTTTCT
>CALWOE010000059.1 GCA_944383035.1 uncultured Clostridia bacterium | reverse complement strand
TTTGAATAATCAAATTCTTTTTCTTCTTTAAAATCATAATCAAAATAACTTTCGATATCTTGATAATTTACATATTTAACAGTATCTCCATTAAGGATGTCCTCTTTTTTTGTAATATTATAATTTCTGTAATTACCTGCAAAATCATAAATATCTTTAAATAAGTATTTATGAATATTCTTTAAAGTAATAGGACTAAAACCAAAACTCTTATCTTCTAACAGTTGAGCTATTCTTAAAGACACTAAATCACATTCTTTTTCTTTTTGAATGTTTATATCATTAGAGTTTTGTGTTTCATAATATGTTTTTAATAAGTTTTCTACTTCATTATACTTTAATTCTCCATTAATATTTTTTTGAGATAGGTCTAATAAATATTTAGAAGGCTCTAAATTATCAACCTTATTTAATCCAATACCAGTATTCCAATATTCTTGTTTTTTTGTGGTATCAGTTGTTTCATTTTCAATTATATAATTTTCTTCATTAGACATATAAAAACCTCCTAAACTTTTTTAAAACTACTCTTATATTATATCATACGGCAGACTACGTCCGCAACCTAAATTTGTATAAAAAAAGCAAACCTCTTTAAATTAGCTTGCTAACGTAGTATAATATTTATGTCAATTATACTAATTTTAAAAGCACTCTATGGTGCACGTAGTCTATGCTACAATACATTATCGGAACCTCAAGTCTAATACTTTTGTTCCTGTTTCAATAGGCATAGCTAATTAAGGAGGTTTACAATGAATATAATACAACAAAATGAAGGAAAAATCAATGGCATTTTAGAAACTTTTGATAGAATGATAGTTAACAACACACACCACATAGTATATCAAGTGATTTTTTCTAAAATAAAAATATTTTTACTGCAATTTTACAACATCAATTTTAAAATTATATAATAAATTCATAAAAAAATCTAATAATAATTATATAGAGGATAAATAAAATGTTAGATAATGCTTATGAAATAATGAGAGAATTAGAAAAGTTAGGAAATGAGAATATAAAAAAATATATATAAATCATGGAGCAAAAGAACCTTTATATGGTGTTACAACTAAGAATCTAAAACTTCTTTCTAAGAAAATAAATAAAAGTTATAATTTATCTATGGAATTATATGGAACTGGTAATTATGATGCTATGTTTTTATCTGCTATGATTTCAGAGCCAACTAAAATGACAGAAACAGATTTAAAAAAATGGATAAGTCAAGCATATTGTCACGGACTATCAGATTAAGTTTCTATAACATTAGCAAAATCATTATTTGCTCAAAAATTAGCTGATGAATGGATAAATAGTGGAAAAGAATTGTATGAATCAGCTGGTTGGTTTTGTTATTGTTTTTTAATTTCTCATAAAAGCGATGATTTTTTTGATAAAGAAAAAATATATGGTTATCTAAAAAGAATTGAAAATACTATACATAATAGTTATAATAGAACACGTTATGCAATGAATAACTTTGTTATTACAGTTGGTATTTCATATAAACCTTTATTTAAAGAAGCTTTAGATGTAGCTCGAAAAATTGGAAAAGTATATGTCGATATGAAAAATACAAGTTGTAAAACACCAATTGCCACTGAATATATAAAAAAAGCAGTTGAAAATAATAAAATTGGTATTAAAAAGAAATATAATTAGTTATTGTATTTTTACAATAACTAATTCAGAGTGTTGACAAAGTTAAAAAAATTTCGTTAACACTCTTTCTTTTTTTGATAAAATATATTAAAATATATATATCTATTTAACAACCAAAAATGGATTAAAAATGTAGTTTTTTCTTAGAAATAACTGCATTTTTTCTCTTTTTATGATATAATATAGATGGTTTTTAAATATAGGTAAAAAGTATGTTAAGTAAAAAAGAGAATATTCAAAATGAATTCATATTAAAAACAATGGAAGAATTAGTTCCAGAAGATAGTTTGTTTAGAAAAATAGATAAATATATTGATTTTAGTTTCATATATGATGAAGTGAAACATTTGTATTGTGAAGATAATGGTCGTCCTAGTATCGATCCAGTTGTGTTGTTTAAATTAGTATTTATCCAAACACTAGATGGATTAAAATCAATGAGAAAAACTTGTGATAAAATCAAAGTTGATGCAGAATATAGATGGTTTTTAGGTATTCCATTTGGATATGATACTCCTCACTATTCAACATTTAGCCAAAACTACATTAGGAGGTTTAAGGGGACAGATATATTTGAAAAGATATTTGTAAATATAGTAGAACAAGCAATTAAATATAATTTAGTAAAAGGTGAAACTTTCTTTACTGATTCAACTCATAAAAAATCAAATGCAAATAAAAATAAATTTCATGAAGAAATACAACAAGTAGTCCATGAAAGAAAAGAATGGTTAGAACAAGAAATAAATGAAGAACGAAAAAAACAAGGTAAAAAGGAGTTTGAATTTAAAGAAGACATAAAAAAAGAAAATCAAGGTGAGTGATACTGATAACGAAAGTGGTTACTATCATAGAGATAACAAAGAAAAAGGTTTCATGTACCTAGACCATAGAACAGTTGATTCAAAAGCAAATATCATAGTTGACTGTTACATAACAAAAGGGAACGTTCATGATTCAGTACCTTTCATAGATAGAGCTGAATATATAAAACATAAATATGGATTTGATATAAAAGAGTGGGCATTAGATTCTGGATATGATACTTTAGATATAAAAAAATATTTTGAAGATAATAACATATTTGGAGTAATTGGATATAGAAGTTATGGTCAAGGAAAAACAACAATAAGAAAATACAGATTTAAATATAATAAAGAAGGAGATTACTACGTTTGTCCAGAAACAGGAGTAATATTACCATATACAGGTAGAATTGATAGAAATGGATACAAATATTATTCAGATAAGATAAATTGTAAGAATTGTCCTGAAATAGAAGGCTGTTGTAAATCTCAAGGGTATCGAGTAATAAGAAGACATATAAAAGAAGAATTAAATGAGAATGCTAGAGAAAGAAGACTATCAGAACGAGGCAAAGAACTATACAAATTGAGAAAAGAAAAAATAGAAAGAAGCTTTGCAGATAGCAAACAAAATCATGGTTACAGATATGCTATGTATAAAGGAATAGAAAAAAATCAGAATTATACATGGCTGATTTGTGCTGCTCAAAATATGAAAAATATAGTAAATAAGATAACTAAGAGTAAGAAAAAGTGTCCAAGTAGTGACACTAAACTCTTAAATTTTGTAAAAAATATTTTAGATAACTTAATTTACACAATTTTTGTAAAAGTATACACAAAGCCCCAGAAAAAAATCTGGGGTTTGTCAATAGTCTGAATTAGTTATTGTATTTTTACAATAACTAATTTTTTACGATATTTTTACTTTTAAGAAATTCATTTAAATCTATCCATATATTATTAGAATTATCTTTTACTTTATTACTTTTTTCATTATATTCCATTATACCATAATCTAGTGATATAGCTGATAAGTCATCATAAATTTCATTATATATCATAAAAATTAAATATGTTTTACCAATTTCTACTTTTGTAGAACTTAAATCTAGACTAGTATATATTTCTATGTATGTTGATTTTTTTTCTTCTTCACTTTTTTTATCTAAGCCATAATTTTTGATTTGTTGATTAGTTAATGTTTTTTCAAAATCTGCAAGTGATATAACACCCCCACTTTTAATAAAATCAAAAGTGTTATTTACATTGCCTTTAATATTTTTTAGGGCTTTGGCTTGATATTTAGTAACAGGTAATGTTGTTTTGTTTAATTTTGGAACATAACTTATATATTCGACTATTTTTTCTATTCTGGCAATAACAATAGATTCGGGTGCTTTTGTAAGTGAAAGATCTGCGTTTGTTGTAATTTTCATTTCAACTTTTTCTGATGGTATGGGTAAATTGTTATTGTTTTCATCACTGTCATCATTGTTATTATTATAGTTATTATCATTTATCTCATTTTCTACTTTTGATGTATAATGTACATTAGAATTATATATATTAAAAATTTTTAAACTACCAAAAGAAATGAAAACTAATATAACTAAAAAACAAGCAATTTTCATTATAGTATTTCTTAAATTATAATTTTTTATTTTATATTTTAATTTTATATTTATATTTTCATCAATTTTTGTATTTTTATATGATTTTTTTAAAATATCATCTATATTATCCACATTACTCACTCCTTTTAATATAATTTTTTATTTTTTCTCTAGAACGTTTTAGTCTACTTCTTATAGTGCTTTCATTAATATTAAGTATTTCACTGATTTCTTTAGATGTATATTCTTCTGAATAAAACATTGCTATTAATGTTCTATCTTCTATAGGTAAACAGTTTATAAGAGAGTAAAAATCTAGTTTGTCATTAATAAGATTTATATTGTTAATTTGATTTTGACTTGTATAATATGTATCAATTTCATTTTCTTCTAAATAAATGCATTTTCTATTCTTTTTATATATGTAATTACATTTATTAATCAAAATTGAAGTTATCCAACTATTAAATTTTTCGTGATCCTTTAATTTGTTTATATGTTTATATATTTCAAATAAAGTTTCTTGAATTACATCTTCTGTATCTGATTTGTTTTGTAATCTACTATAGGCTATTACATATAATCTTTTTTTTATTTTATCTACTAATAGATAAAAATAATCTTTACGATTTTTTTTATTACTAATTAATTTTTTTAAAATTTCTTTTTCTTCCATAATTCCTACCTTTTAAATTTTAATACTTCTATTATTATAGATAGTTTTATATAATATTTTGTTGCATATTTTATTATATAATTTAAAAATATATTATAATAAAAAATAATATAAAATCGAGTAGAGAATAAATAAGATAATTATTTATGCTTTATTCGATTATTACATTGATGTCAAAACTATGTATGAAAAGGACTTGATATTTATAAATATTGTCATTGTTATATGCAATAAACAATTTCAACATTTCATTTACACTTTCATATATATTAAAAAATAAAGTTGGTGCCATCTATCAACGGATACACCAACTTTTGATTAAGTTAAATTATTGGATTTTAAAACCTTCGAACTTGAGATAATCAAGGAACATCTGAATATTTTCTTTTGTACCTTCTAATTTTAAGAGATATTTATCCTTAAAAACTCCAATATTCTCACTTACTTCAGTACAATCGATATTAAACCTGTCATATTCATCAATGTAATCGCTACTAGGCCATTTGGTAGAAAATTTAGATACTGAAATGTTAACTAACCGCTTCATAAATACTTGCCTCCTTAAAATAATAATTATTTTCTAATAATTGCCTCGTGTCATTCTACTAAAAATGATATCAATAAATTGACATAATAATGATATCATTTTTTTATTAATTTTGCAAGTTTTTTTATGTATTTTCCTTTTTTGAGAGTAATTCTCTACTTATCTTGTTTTTCTTTTTCAAAAAAGCAACAAAAAAATCGACTTTTTACAGTCGATTTTTTTTCGTCTTGTGTGACGATTTTATTTTTGGAGCAAGTCACATACAAGTTACGAACTTTGTTCTCTTTCTGTTAAAATTATATATTAAAACTTATAAGATTTCA
>CALWOE010000058.1 GCA_944383035.1 uncultured Clostridia bacterium | reverse complement strand
TATTCATATTTTGTGTTAAATTTTTATAACATTTATATTTCAGTATATTTTTTCATAATTTGGCTGTGAATTGTAACGTTTTTTTACTTTTGCAACAAAAATGAAATATTTTAAATAAATAAAAATAAAAAACTAGACATTAAAATACATGTCCAGTTTCATTAATTTACATTATATTAGGTAATATAATTGCTGCAAATATTATATATAAAATTGCTAATATTTCAATTACTATTGTTGCAATTGCCTTTTTCTTTTTTCTAGATTTTAAACCAATTATTCCACATCCCAAAATTACTAAATGTATATAAATTCCTAAATATAAACCAAAAAGAAGCATAATTACAAAAGCAACTAGCGCTATCCAAAATGATATTTCTGCAAATTTAGCATTACGTTTAAAAGCTTCATCTTCAAAATTTCCAGAAGTTTGTGTTTGATTATATGCTCCGCCTTGTTGTATTGGACCTTGTTGATATGTATTATTCATATTAACATTTCCACCATTACTTACCTCTTGAATTTTATTAAATAATATGCTTAATAATTCTTTATAGCTATTTCCAGCTGAATTATTTAATGCACCAGAATCTAACATATAATATTGATTACCCATACCAATTGTCCAAGCATATACATTAATAGCATTTCCATTTATATTGTATTGAAAACCTCTACTTCCATATACGTCATCTTGTAAGAAATAAAAATTTTCTCCATCTTTGTTTGTTAAGATGAAATGATTAACATTTAACCATTCTTTTACAAGTGAATCAATAACATTAGGGTCTGTATTAAATGTAAAACTATAATTTGTTTTTCCTTTATTCATATAAAACCTCCTTATATATAAACTTTTAAATTTATAACATAAAAAAAGTATATCATAAAACAAAACATTTTTCAACTAAATAAACAAAAAATGCAGTATATAACTGCATTTTAAATTGCGACTTCGATGTTTTTAATATCTGGATGAGATTTATACCCTACAAGTTTAATGTCACTTTCCTTAAAATCATAAAAATCTTTAAAATCTCGTAAAAATTCAATTTTAGGGCTACAATCAATAGGCTCTCTTTTAATGATTTCTTTTATAATATCAACATGTCTATCATAAATATGACAATCACCAATTTGGTGAATAAAAAGTCCTGGTTTTAAATCATTTAATTTTGCAAAAATATATAAAAGTGCTGTATATTGCATTACATTCCATGCATTTGCAGCAAGCATATCTTGCGATCTTTGATTTAAAATCAAATTTAACCTATCACCTTTTACAAGCCATTGGGTACCATAAGCACATGGTTCTAAATTCATATCTTTTAAATCCTCATGATTAAAAAGATTTATCATAATACGTCTGCTGTATCTATCATTTTTCAAAAGATATAACACATAATCTACTTGATCCATGTATTTTAATCCATCTTTTGTTTTAAATAGATATTCTTTTGAAAGCTGATATCCATAAGCTTTTCCAATAGTACCATTTTCATCTGCCCATTTATCCCAAACATGACTCTTTAAATCACTAATTTTATTAGACTTTTTTTGAAAAATCCATAATATTTCATTTAATGCGCTTTTAAAATAGTTCTTTCTTAAAGTCACCATAGGAAACTCTTCAGATACATCATATACATTTTGTACTCCAACAATTGAATAGTAACCTGCTACACTACCATCATCCCATCTCGTCCGAACTATATTTTCATCAGTCCCAGAATAAACACCATAATCTAAAATTTTCTTACAAGTTTCAATAAATAACTTGTCCGCCTGAGTCATAATCAAACTCCTCCTTATTTTAATTTACCTTCATATTATCACTTTTATATAATGTGGTCAAGTAAATATTCTTAAATTTAAATAATTTTTATATTAATATTTTAATAATTACTTATTGAATTATTTTTAGTTAATGATATAATAAGTAATGTCTTTATATTATTTTGGTAATAGTTAAAAATAAAACATAGATTTAAAATTTTTACTACTTTTATATCTCAATTTTTAGTTGTTTATATTTTTTTTATATGCTAAAATATTACTAACAAATCTTAATTTTAGGAGGAAACATTATGGCAAACTCAAAATTAATAGTTATTGAAGGTGCACAAGGTGTAGGAAAAACTACAGTTACAGATTACATCAGACATTCTTTATCTTATACTAATTTATATAGACTTTGTGGAACATCAGATACAACAAAATCAGGACTTACAAAAGCTACTAACATGTACAATTCCTTAATCACATACATAAAAAGTTTAGAAAATTGCAGTATAAATTTGCTATTTGACAGAACTTTCTTTACAGAAGAAGTATACTGCAGACTTGGTAAAAAAGATTATTCTTTTTCTGATGTATTTTATAATTTATTAGATGAATTTGCAAAACTTGACTTTGATATATATTATATTACTTTATATCTTGAAGATACAAATTTATTTAATACTAGACTTAAAAGAAAAGATAAAGCACTGTTTAAAAATTCTAGCTTTGATATAAATAACAGTATCAAACAACAAAACGAATACTTAAAACTTGCAAGTGAAATAAAAAACAAATATCCTAACATAAATGTATATAATGTAAAGACAGACGAAAACATAGATGAAATAAAAAAACAAATAAAAAACATTTTAAATTATTAAATGTACAGTTTTTATGTTATTTTAATATTTTTATGTCAATGGCTTGATTTTTAAAATATTTTGTGTTAAAATAACTTAGTAATAAAAAAATTGCGTCATTTAAGGAGGTGCGCTATGCCAAATATTAAATCAGCTAAAAAAAGAGTTTTAGTAAATCAAACTAAAGCTGCTCAAAATAGAGCTACAAAAAAAGCATATAAAGAAGCTGTAAAAGCTTTTGAAGCAAGTGTTAAAGAAAATGCTGATAATAAACAAGAATTATACACAAAAGCTGTAAGCTTAGTTGATAAAGCTTGGTCTAAAGGTGTTTTAGCTAGAAATACTGCTTCTAGAAAAAAAGCAAATTTAGCTAAATTATTAAATAAATAAAAAACATTCTTAATATAAGGATGTTTTTTTATAGCAAAAAGTACTAAATCAAACTTTGATCTAGTACTTTTTATTTTACTTATTTAATTTACTTTCAAAATCATTTTTAATTAAATTATAATCTCTATACATACCATTTTTTAATTCTTGAGTGTATGCTTCAAGTTCAATATTTTTTTCATTATATGATAGTTCTTTTTCAATATCATATGGAATTCTAATATTGGTAATAACAAGCGGATATTTTGTCTTATCAGTTACACCATATTCACCTTCTAAAATAGTATAAAAAGCTTGTGTTGTTTCAAGTGGTGAAGCATCATACATTCTATCTCGTACAATATCTGTAGAATTTCCAACACTTCCAACATTAATTAAAGTTCTATTATACATTTTTTCTTGGAACTGTGTGTGCAAATGACCATAACATGCAATATCTGCCCATTTATCGGATGTATATTCACTTGGCATAAAAAGTTTAATTTTAATATTTTTCGGATCCACATAACTATATCTATCATATGGACTATATGGACTTGAATGAAAAATTCTAACTAAACTTCCACTCAAATAAAATTCATGAGTAATTGGTAAGGCATTTAAATACTCCATATCCTCTTTACTCATTAAATCTTGATTAAATCTTACCCGTTTATTGTAAATCTTATCACCCAAATCTTCATCATCTGTATGAACTACATAATAATCATCTGTATTTCCTTTTAATACCACCTTACATTTTTCTCTTACTAAACTAATACATTCAGAAGAATTTATACCTTTTGCAATAGTATCACCTAAACAATAAATTTCATCAACACCTCTTTTTTCAATGTCATCTAATACTGTTTTTAAAGCAGTAAGATTTCCATGAACATCGGAAATTAATGCAATCTTCATAAATAATCATCCTTTCAATTAAGAACTAAAATCAAATATATAATTAATATTTATCTATTAAAAAAACATTTATATTATATTACAATATATTCAAAAAGTCAAAATATATTATAGACTTGGTAGTATTTTCCTAAGTTGTCCTCTAGTTTCTGTTCCTCCAACGCCATTTATTCCTTCTCTTGTATTTGATATTATATTTTCTAATGATACAAATTCATTAACTGATGTATAAGCTACTGCTTGTGCTACTATTAAAGGATCCATCATATCTATTAAAACTCTCCTTGGTGCACTTGCAAAATTAGCGCCAGCCGCAATTAATGCTTCATAATAACTTTGACAAGCTCCAGCAAATATAACTAGATTATCTAGATTATGCTCATATCTTCTTGCCTCTAATACAGCTTTTATATAATATTTTGAATTTTTATAATTTTCTATATTATATATATCATTTCTTTTTTTTATAAAAGCATCATGTCCAGTTAAAATTAATATATTTGGTCTTATTTTTTGAAGTAATGGATATACTTGTCTATACTGTTCGTTCTCTGGAATATAATATGTATAAGCTGTAATACCCATTCTTGCATAATTTTCTTTACATTTTGTATAAAAATCCTTATCACCATCTAGATGCAAAACAACTCCTGGTCTTTTTAAAACTGTATCTTTTTTATATATATTTGGTATATCATTTTCTATCACATCTCTTATTTTATTGTTAAAATTAGAATAATAATTATGATTGCAATTATAATTATTTTTTTTATAACCATAATTATTATATCCCATATTTTTAAATTTCCTATTTATACTATTATAACATCTATCCATTCTTACTCTTCTTGTCTTTTCCATTTTTTCCTCATATCTTCTTACTTCATCTTTTGATATATGTTTTAAATCATTTTCCGGGGCATTAGCAATGATTCTTACTGTAAGTCCTACTAAATCAGCCTGTGAATTACTAAAGCCTACGATTTTAAAAAGTACATCACATCCATAAGAAATTCTTGCAACTATATCTCCTATTTTAAATTTTTCCAAAAAATCACCCCTCAAAATATTATATGAAAATATTTTATATACGGTGAGTCAAAAAAAATCACTTCAATTGAAGTGATTAAAAATTTAATTTATGGTATATTCTTCATAGTCTGTTAAAATATTTGATAATACATTAATTAAATTTCTCTCTGTTTTATATTGCTTTTTACCTATAGAAATAGTATTTTCTGAAATTATAACATCAAAACTCATATTATCATATTTTATAGCCAAACCATAACTTTTACTAGAATTATTCGTACCAAAGATATCTAAAAAAGTCATTTTTTCAGTTACTTTTTCGTGTTCTAAGGTATTTAAAAATCTAATAACTTTATCTTTATCTATTTGTTTTACTTCTTCTCTATAAAAATTAATGTATGAAATAGAAACACTTGAAGTATCATTATAATTATATAGCTTTTTAAACTCAGATATTTGTGATATTTCTCTTTTAATTACAAATTTAAATACCATATATAGTCCTATTAATATAATTAAAATCAATACACATATCAAAACTTTTTTAAGTCCCTTTTTCATATAAACCTCCTTTTATTATAAAACTTTAAACATATTTATTCATACTTAAATTATAATGTGTATAAATAAATATATCAATAAAAAGAGATAATATATAAAATCGAGTAGGGAAATTTAAATTTTTTTCCCTCTCACACCACCGTACATGCCGTTCGGCATACGGCGGTTCAATT
>CALWOE010000057.1 GCA_944383035.1 uncultured Clostridia bacterium | reverse complement strand
ATATAAACACCTCATTTTTAGTAGTATAGCACATTTAAAATATTATTTCCAGTATTTTTAATATTATAGTTATTTAAAAAAAAATAAAATTTTTTTGCGCTATATAATAAAAATGCATTACCTAATTTTGGTTTGAATAATAATTCTGTTCTACTTAAATGTTGTATATCTTTTTTTTAACTTTAAATAACTTTTCTCATTCTTTATCAATTATATTTTATACTTTGTTAGCCTTTTTTACAACCGCTTACATATAGCTACCCAAATTTTGAAAAAATATTTTTGGTGGAGCTATATTCAGCTACCAAAAAAAGAATGTCTGAAAAATTAGTATTTTTATCTTCATAAAAATTGAAGGAAAAATATATCAATAAACTAAAAAAAAGAAATATAAACATTAATAATTCATATTCTTTTATTGATAAATAAATTAAATAATAATATAATCTAGATAGAAAGGAAAATGAGAAAGAAATGGAAGATATAAAGTTTTTATTAAAAGATGGTTCTCAATTTGTATGTAGAGCAATAGGTGTAATTGTATCTGGAAATAAAATATTACTTCAAGGAAGAAAAGGTAATAATACGTGGGGATTTCCAGGAGGATCTATAACTAGTTTTGAGACTTCAAAAGAGACTATAATAAGAGAATGTAATGAAGAAATAGGTGAAAAAGTTAAAATAAAACGACTTTTAGCGGTTGTAGAAGATTTTTTTAATTATTTAGATAAATATAACGTACATCAAATTTCATTTTATTATTTGGTTGAATTAGATGAAAATAGCAATTTATTAAAAACAGAAGAATTTGATGGAATAGAAGAAGCGAAAAATTTGATATTTAAATGGTTTGATATTGATAATAGTGATACTTTAATAAAGCCAAGACAAATCTTTGAAAAGTTAAAAAATAATGATAATAATATAAAACATATTATATTAAAAGAAATACAATAAATTGTTTTATAATTGTTATTGAAAGAGTAAAATATAAAAATAAATAAAAATTTTTATAATAAAAAATAGTAATATAATATGTTTAAGTTATAACAAACAAATTATATTTACTTATAAAAAAATCAGACTGTTGACAAAGTATAAAAAACTTTGTAACAGTCTGAAAATGTTAATATCTAATTAAAATTTTTCTGATGTTTCAATAATTTAATTTTAATTATTGAATATAATAAATAATACTTAAAACA
This sequence comes from uncultured Clostridia bacterium, assembly GCA_944383035.1. GTDB lineage: Bacteria > Bacillota > Clostridia > TANB77 > CAG-465 > CAG-465. Next base: position 4,773 of record CALWOE010000057.1, on the reverse strand, counting down.
ATTAAGTTTTGATTTTTTATTTTATTTATCTATCTATATCATTATTAGTTTCACCATTTTTTATTTTTTCACTCAGATTTTTTGATAATTTTTCTAATTCTTCATCAAAAGATGTAAAAAACTTTTTCTCACTTTGATATTGTTCTTCAGTAAGATTTGAAATTTCATCACATGCTTTTTGTATAAAATCTAATTTTTCTTTTTTATTTCTTTTCATACTAGTATTCTCCTTATCATTATAAATTATATAGTTTATGTATTTTATTTTATATTTTCTAATACATTATTCCAATCTAGTTTATTAATTGGAATATGTTTTCTTATATAAATATTGTCTTTATATTTATAAGCATTATAGAATAATGTTTCATAAACAGAAATTTCATCTCCAGTTAGTATATTTATTCTAAATCTTGGTACTTGATTATTATATTTTACACTTATATAATCTGAAAATAATAATATAAATAAAACTAAAATTGTTGTACAAAATATTATAATGGTTTGTTTTAATTTTCCTAAATATTTAAAATTTAAACTAATTCCTATTATAAATATAGTTATTCCTACAGCCGAATAAATACTTCCCCAACTGCTTTCAGCAGGTGCAATTGTAATAGCAGAAATAGTTATAAATAATCCAAATATGATTAGTAATAGATATATTATTTTATAAGATTTAATGATTTTTTTTCTAGAATAATCAATTGTATTAACCATATTTTCTTCAACTTTATCTATATATTTTTCTTTTTCTATTTTTTCTCCACTTAAAAGTTCATTTATTGTTATTCCTAATATATCACTAAGTGGTTTTAATGTTGCTAATTCTGGTAATCCTCTACCAGTTTCCCATTTAGATATTGTTTTAAAACTAACACCTAACTTTTCTCCTAATTGCTCTTGTGTCATATTTTTATCTTTGCGGAGTTTCGCAATAAATTTTCCTATTTTAACTTGATCCATAAATTTACCTCCTTTAATAAAAATATAACATTATTTTTTATGTATATACACCCATTAATCGTAGAGTTTGTTAATTCTATTATTCATAGAGTTATTGTATAAAAAGTAAGTTAAGTTGCTAAAACAATAAAGGTATATTTTCATACATTATCATTCTCAATATTTCTAAAATTATAAAAAATATTTTTAATAATTATATTTTCTCTTTTCTACATTACAAATTAATATTTTATATTTTAATTATATTATAAAAAGCATATAAATTCAATTTAATTGTTATATAATATCAATATTTATTTTTTTGTAAATTTATCAAATTTTTAATATTTATAATTATTCATTTTACATTTAATATAATAATTAAAAGTATGATAATTGACATAATTCAAAAATTGTTGTATAATATAACTGTTGTTATTATATATTACATTGCAACAGCAATGTAAGGTAGAAGAAAGGAGAATTATTATGCCTGGTTATTATGTTCACGAAGCTTCTAGTTATCCTAAAGCTTTGGAAAATCGTAGTTTTGTTCTTGGACTTGAGGCACCTGACATGTTAAAAAAACATGTAAAAGTTTATGGGGTGGATGGTGCACGTGCTAAGTACAATTCGCTTCGTACGAATGATATGCCTGAGTACGATGAGTTGTTGCCTAGAATTTTGCAAAAAGAGACAATAAATAGTAAAGACGGACTTCATTATGGAGTTAGTAGTAATCCTGATGTAAAAACATGTTGGGCTAATCTATCTGTCGAGCAAAAGAAAAATCCATTTTATAGGGGATATGTTACACATCTTTTGCAAGACTTAGCTATTTATGGAAGAATAGATATTGATTCTAAATTCCAAAAAGTTTTAGAACAACATGATGCAAACGTAGATCTTGACTCGATTAGGAAAGTAGAAGTTAAGAAGTTGCATGATGATTGGGATAAGACCAATGCTCTTGTTCGTGACACTTATCCAGAAGTTGTTCTTTCAGATGAAGTTAAAGAACTTGGTGTTGTAAAATATATCAATGAAGGAGATTTAGTTTATGTGGATTGGCGTGTACTAAAGGAATGTATTGATTATTTGAGAACATTTGATACTTTAAATGGTGATATGGATAGTATTATTGAAACTGTAACCAAATATAATATTTAAACTTATTTTTGGTGGAAATCCTGTAGTTAAATTATAACTACAGGATTTTTTACTATTTAAGTTATATCTTAGAATATTACTGAGTTTTAATTTCTTTTGCAGCTTTTACTAATGAATTAAATAGTGGTGCTGGACGATTTGGTCTAGATTTAAATTCTGGATGGAATTGACCAGCTATAAAAAATGGATGAGAAGGAATTTCAATAATTTCTACTAATTTTTCATCTGGAGATGTTCCAGAACATATCATACCAGCTTTTTCTATTTCTTCTTTATAATCATTATTAAATTCGTAGCGATGTCTATGTCTTTCATTTATATTACATGAGCCATATATTTTTTCAGCTAATGTACCAGGTTTTATTTTGCATGGATAACTTCCAAGTCTCATTGTACCACCTTTTTTGTTTATTCCAATTTGATTATCCATTATATGTATTACAGGATTTTTACATATTTCATCAAATTCTGATGAGTTTGCATCTGTAATTTTTAATACATTTCTTGCAAATTCTACAACTGCCATTTGCATTCCTAAGCATATTCCTAAAAATGGAATGTTATTTTCTCTAGCATATTTTATGGCTTTGATTTTTCCTTCTATACCTCTATTTCCAAAACCACCTGGAACTATAATTCCATTTAAATCTGAAAGTATTAACTTTGCATTTTTATCTGTAATAGTTTCTGAATCTATAAATTTAATATTAACATTTGTTTGATTTGCATATCCAGCATGCCTTAAACTTTCTACGACAGAAAGATATGAATCTTCTAATTGAATATATTTTCCAATAATTCCTATTGTAACAGAATTATTGTTTATTTTTCTTATATTTTCAATCATATTTTCCCATTCTGTATTATTTGCGTTAGTTTTATCTAGTTTTAAGTATTTACACACTTCACGTGCAAGACCTTCTTTCTCTAACATTAATGGAACAGAATATAGACAGTCTGCTGTTTTGTTTTGAATTACACTTTCTTTTTTTACATTGCAAAATAGTGCAAGTTTATCTCTTACTGTATTTGGTATGTCACATTCTGTCCTACATACAAGTATATTTGGTTTTATACCTAAACTTTGTAACTCTTTTACAGAATGTTGTGTTGGCTTTGATTTTATTTCATTTGAACACGAAATATATGGTAATAAAGTTACATGTATATATACTACATCTTCTATATCTTTTTCTAAACCAATTTGACGAATTGCTTCTAAAAATGGTAAACTTTCGATATCTCCAACTGTTCCGCCAATTTCGGTAATTACAATATCGATATCTTCTTTTTCAAAACTGTATATATTTTCTTTAATCTCATTAGTAATATGTGGAATAACTTGTACAGTTTTTCCAAGATAGTCACCTCTTCTTTCTTTGGTTATAACATTTGAGTATATTTTTCCTGTAGTAACACTTGAATTTTTTGTTAAATTCTCATCGATAAATCTTTCATAATGTCCTAAATCTAAATCTGTTTCAGCTCCATCATCTGTTACAAAAACCTCCCCATGTTCAAAAGGACTCATTGTCCCTGGATCTACATTAATGTATGGATCAAATTTTTGAATTGTTACTTTATATCCTCTATTTTTAAGTAATCTTCCTAAAGATGCAGCAGTAATTCCTTTCCCAAGACCAGAAACAACTCCGCCTGTTACAAATACATATTTTGTGTTCATAATAAATCCCCCTTATTTTAAACAAAAAAAATAGATTAAGAAAAAAATCCGTAAAAATCGGTTTTTTTTTAATCTATTCTTTAACATTTTTTATAATATACGAATATATTATCATTTATATAAAAAAATTGCAATATATTTATATAATTTTTTTATCTTTTTGAATATACTTTTTTATTGACAAAAATAAAAGTATATATAACTTAAATCATAGTTGACATCAAAACACCAAGAATGGAATTTCCTAAAGTTAAAACAAGTCCAATTATGCTTAATACAAGACCAATAATAGCTTTGGTTCTTTTTTCACTTTTTAAACCTATAGAGCTCATTATAATACCAATAATATTTACTGGATAACCAAAAAGTGGTAATATCCAAGCAATTAGTCCAATAATACCTAAAGTAAATCCGGCAGTAGCTTTACCATTATTCATAAGAATTCCCCCTTTTATATTACTATTATTTTATCATTAATTAGATAATAAAACAATAATTCTCTTTAAAATAATAATTATTATTTATTAAGTTTAAGATGATAAAACATTTTATTTTTTGAAAAAAAATGATATAATTTATTATATACTTTTGAGGTGAAAAAAAATGAAATATATAGTAAAGTATGAAAATAAAATAATAGGTATTTATAATGTTATTGATGATAATAATGTAGAATATGTAGTAGATAAGGAACAAATTAAAAATTTAGAAAAAGAAAATATAAGTTTAAATCCAATGTTAAGGAAAGATTTTAAGGGAGATAAGTTTCCTTTATTTGATAACAGAATTAAAAATTCAAAAAGATTTGGTAATGTAGAAATAGGTTATCATACTGATCCTATTACATTAGAACTTTTAAAAGAATAAAAACATTACAATTTTTTGTAATGTTTTTTTGTTACTATTCAGAGTAAACAACCTAATATGTCCCAGTTGATTATAATTCAACTGGGATATTTTGATAAATATTACTT
>CALWOE010000056.1 GCA_944383035.1 uncultured Clostridia bacterium | reverse complement strand
TAAAAAATACATTAACCCCGAATATAAAATATAAAATATAAATATTTAGAGAACCTATATTAGGTTCTCTTTATTTGACATAAAGTATAAATGGTGGTATAATATATATGCATAAATTAAATATAGGAGGACTTTTTATGATTAAAAAAGAAACATGTAAAAACAAAGATTTTGTAGTTATTTTTGGAAAACCAGGAAGTGGAAAGGGAACAATCTCATCTATGTTTTGTAAAGAAGAAAAAGAAATGCATAATTTAAATATTATTTCTTTTTCAACTGGTGAGTATTTGAGAAAATTAAAACAAGATCCAAAAATGTATAAACTGTATAAACAAGAGTTTGATAAAATGGATCAAGGGAAAAGAGTCTCAAATAAATTAGTAATTGCTGCTGTAAAAAAAGCAATTATGGATGCAGAAGATGGAATTATCTTTGATGGTTTCCCTAGGAATGAATATCAAGCTAAATGGCTATATGAGTATTTGAAATCTATTGGCCAAAATCTAAATAGCGTTATTATTTTAGATGTTCCAGATAATGAAGTATTAAGACGGTTGTCATCTAGAAAGACATGTCCAGTATGTGGAAAAGTTTATAATAGTGATTATAAATCAAATTATTGTAAATGTGGACATACTCTAATAGTAAGAGATGATGATACAGAATTTGTAATCAAAAATAGATTAAATGATTACAAAAAGTATTCTAAAGAAGTTTTAAGTTATTTTAAATCATTATCTGATAATATTAAATTTTATAATATAAATGCTAATAGGCCAAAAGAGAAAGTATTAAAAGATTTTATTAGAGTTTTTTAATTAGAGTGCAAAAGCACTCTTTTTTTTGTTTTATTTAGTTTAATATTTACTTTTTACATTTTTTGTGTAATAATATAATATGTATTAATTTAAAATTTAATTTGATTGGAGGAATAAAAATGAATTATATATTAACAGGTGGTCCAGCAACTGGAAAAGGAACTAGATCTGAAATATTATCTAAAGCACTTGGTATTGCACATATTTCAACAGGTGATATATTAAGAGAAGTTTCAAAAAAAGATGAAACAATGAAAGATATGTTATCTAAAGGTATATTAATACCAGATGAAACAATGACAAAACTTTTAAAAGAAAGATTAATGCAAGATGATTGTAAAAAAGGATTTATATTAGATGGATATCCAAGAACTATAAATCAAGTATATGAATTAGAAAAAATATTAGATGAAATGGGAGTTAAAATTGATAAAGTAATAGAACTTACTGTTCCAGACGAACTTGCATTTAAAAGAATTTTAGAAAGAAAAAAATGTGAAAAATGTGGAAAAATGTATGGCATAGATTTTCCACCAAAAGTTGAAAATGTATGTGATGTATGTGGCGGAAAACTAGTTATAAGAACAGATGATACTAAAGAAACATTAAAAGCTAGAATTGATACATATAAGAAAAATTCAAAGGAAATACTAGAATATTATAAAAATAAAGGATTGCTTAAAACTATAGATTCATCTAGTCATCCTGAAAGAATGGTTGAAGAAATAAAAGATTAGAAGGTGGAAAAATGATAACTATTAAAAGTGAAAAAGAAATAGAACTTATGAAAGAATCTGCAGAAGCTTTAAAAGCAGCCCTAAGAGCTATTGAAAAAGAAATAAGACCTGGTGTTACAACTATGCATTTAAATAAAGTTGCAGAAGCTGCTATAAGAGCACATGGTGCAATACCTGCTTTTATTGGAGAAAAGTGTCCATATTATGGCGGAAAAGATTATAAGTGGGCAATATGTACATCAGTTAATGATGAAATTATTCATGGAATACCAAGTGATTATGTGTTAAAAGAAGGCGATTTAGTATGCGTAGATCTTGGAACATATAAAAATGGTTGGGCATCAGATGCTGGAAGAACATATGGTGTTGGAAAAATATCTGCTGAGAGTCAAAAACTTATCAATGTTGCAAAAGCTGCATTTTTTGCGGCTGTTGATCAAGCTGTAGTTGGTAATAGAATTGGAGATATATCAAATGCAGTTGAAACATATGTTAAAAAGAATGGATTTACTTTACTTAGAGAATATGAAGGTCATGGAATAGGAAGAAAAATGCATGAAGATCCAGGTGTACCTAACATAGGTAGAAAAGGAACAGGACCTAGATTACAAAAAGGTATGGCACTTGCAATTGAGCCAATGGTATGTGCTGGTAAGCCAGATGTATATGTAAAAGATGATATGTGGACTGTTGCAACAGAAGATGGTAAAATGACATCTTATTATGAAAATACAATAGTAATAACAGATAATGAACCACTTATATTAACTTTAGATTAAAAATGAGTCTTTATTGACTTGTTTTTATTTTTTCATATTTATATATAAAAAGAGTAAAAGTTTTTAAGTAAATTAGTAATTTTTATTGACAACGCTACATAAATTTGTTATAATATACATGTTAATTAACGCCCTATTTTTATGTAGAGTGTTTTTATTTTAAATAGGAGGAGTTTTTATGGCAAAAGATGATGTTATAGAAGTTGATGGCGTGGTTGTTGACGCATTACCTAATGCAATGTTTAAAGTTGAACTAGAAAATGGACATCAAGTACTTGCACATATTTCTGGTAAATTAAGAATGCATTATATTAAAATTTTACCAGGTGATAAGGTAAAATTAGAATTATCAACTTATGATTTGACAAAAGGTAGAATAACTTGGAGAGCAAAATAATTCCTATTTTATGATTTTAGAAATAAACATTTTTCTAGAGCGGCTGTAAAAGGAAACAAGCCTATTTCCTTTTATTTTAGATAATGTTTATTATATATATTACTTACTTTTGTTAAGCATTTAACAAAATTTTAAGGAGGATTTAAAATGAAAGTAAGACCATCAGTAAAAAAAATTTGTGATAAGTGCAAAATCATTAAAAGAAATGGCAAAGTTCGCGTTTTATGCGAAAATCCAAAGCACAAACAAAGACAAGGTTAATGTGGGGGTGTAGAATTAAATGGCACGTATAGCTGGAGTAGATTTACCAAAAAACAAAGTAGCAGAAATAGGACTTACATATATATATGGTATTGGTCGTTCTGCATCAAAGAAAATTTTAAGTGAAGCTGGTATTGAACCAACTAAAAGAGTAAAAGATTTTACTGAAGAAGAAGAAGCAAAAATTAGAAGTATAATAGAAAGAGATTATACTGTAGAAGGAGATCTTCGTAAAGAAGTTGCTCTAAACATTAAAAGATTAATGGAAATAAACTGTTATAGAGGACAAAGACATAAAAGAAGATTACCAGTTCGTGGACAAAGAACAAAAACTAATGCAAGAACTAGAAAAGGTCCAGCAAGACCAATAGCTGGTAAGAAAGGAGTATAATAGATATGGCAGCAAAGAAAAAAGTAGTAACTAAGAAAAAAGTTAAAAAGAATGTATCAACTGGTGCAGCTCATATTCAATCATCATTTAACAATACAATTGTTACAATGACAGATTCTCAAGGTAACGTATTATCTTGGGCAAGTGCAGGTGGACTTGGATTTAGAGGTTCTAGAAAAAATACTCCATTTGCAGCTGGTCAAGCAGCTGAAACTGCAGCTAATGCAGCAAAAGAACACGGTTTAAAAACTGTTGAAGTATTTGTTAAAGGACCAGGTTCAGGTAGAGAAGCAGCAATAAGAGCGCTTCAAACAGCAGGTTTGGAAATAAACATGATTAAAGATGTTACTCCAATACCACACAATGGTTGTAGACCACCAAAAAGAAGAAGAGTATAGTGGGGGTGTAAAGATAAAATGGCAAGATATACAGATGCAGTATGTAAAAAATGCAGAAGAGAAGGTGTAAAACTTTTCTTAAAAGGATCAAGATGTAATTCTAATAAATGTGCTATAGACAGAAGATCTTATGCACCAGGTCAACATGGTAAAAACAGATCTAAATTATCTGAATATGGACTTCAACTTAGAGCTAAACAAAGAGCAAAAACTTATTATAGAGTTTCTGAATCTCAATTTAGAAAATATTATGAAGAAGCCATGAGACAAACAGGAGTAACATCTGATGTTATATTTGAACAATTGGAATTAAGATTAGATAACATTGCATATAGAATGGGAATTGGTGCTTCAAGAGCTGAAGCTAGACAATTAGTTAGTTATGAAATGTTAGAAGTAAATGGTAGAAAAGTAAATATTCCATCTTACATTTGTAAAGTTGGAGATGTTATAAAAGTTAGAGATTCTAAAAAAGAAAACAAAGCTATTGTTATGAATCTTGAAAACAATAAATTGAAAGCTGCTCCAGAATGGATGGAACTTTCAAAAGATAGAATGGAAGCTAAAGTTCTAAGAAAACCTGTAAGAGATGACGTTGACTTAGAAGTACAAGAAAGCTTAATCGTTGAGTTATATTCTAAGAACTAGTAGTAAATGTAGTAATCATTTAAAGTTTAATATAGTTTGTGTAATCAGAGCAAGCTAAAAGGAGGATAAAAAATGATTGAAATGCAAAGACCAGAAATAAAATGTGTTAAAGTAGATGTTGACACATATTATGCAAGATTTGAAGTACAACCTTTAGAAAGAGGTTTTGGTATAACACTTGGTAATTCTTTAAGAAGAATTTTACTTTCTTCATTACCAGGATATGCAATAAATACTATTAAAATTGATGGTATAACTCATGAATTTTCAACAATACCAGGTGTAACAGAAGATGTAACAGATATTATACTTAATTTAAAACAAGTATGTCTAAAATCTGATGATACAGAGAAAAAAGAACTATCTATAAAAGCAGTTGGACCATGTGAATTAAAAGCTGGTGATATTATAACTGATAGTACAATTAGTGTTGTAAATAAAGATTTACATATTGCATACTTAGATGAGGGTGCAACTTTAAATATGGAACTTACAGCAGTAAAAGGAAGAGGTTATATACCTGCTGAAAAATTTAAAGAAGAAATTAGTGTAAAAAATGTTTTACCTATTGATGCAATATTTACTCCTGTAAAGAAAGTAAATTTTGAAGTTGGTAAAACAAGAGTAGGTGGTCAAGCTGATTTTGATAGTTTAGTTATGGAAATCTGGACAAATGGTGTTATTGAACCATATCAAGCTTTAAGTATGGCTGCAAAAATACTTAATGAACATTTAGAAATGTTTATTGATTTATCAGAAATTGCAAAGACAATGTCTATAATGTCACAAAAAGAATTGTCTTTAAAAGATAAACTTTTAGAAACATCTATTGAAGATCTTGAACTTTCAGTAAGATCATATAATTGCTTAAAAAGAGCTGGAATTCATACTGTTGCAGATATAGTTAATAAAACTGAACAAGATATGATGAAAGTTAGAAATTTAGGTAAAAAATCTTTAGATGAAGTAGAAAAGAAATTAAACGACTTAGGTTTAGAATTTAAGAAAAAAGAAGACTAATGTAAGGAGGATGTAAAATGCCAGTAAGAAAACTTTCAAGAACAACTTCTCATAGAAAAGCATTACTTAATAATTTAGTTTCATCTTTAATATTAAATGGTAAGATTGAAACAACTCTTGCTAAAGCAAAAGAAGTTAAACCAATAGCTGATAGTTTAATAGATTTAGCTATAAAAGAAAAAGACAACTACGAAATGAAAGAAAAAACTTTATCAAGAGCAAAATTAGATAAAAATGGTAAAAAAGTAAAAGAAACAAAAACTTCTAAAAACGGAAATAAATATGAAGTTATTGTAAGAGAAATTGTAAAAGAACAAGTTAAAACAGACAAGCCATCAAAATTAGCTGCAAGAAGAAAAATGTTTAAAACTTTAAATAAAATAAAAGATTTTGATGGAAAAACAGTTGATTTAACTGAAAAATTATTCAATGAAATAGCACCAAAATATGAAGCAAAAGGTGGATACACTAGAATCGTTAGACTTGTTCCAAGACAAGGTGACGGAGCAGAAATGGCTATTATTGAATTAATATAATTAAGTAAAATGAAAAGTAGGTATATACCTACTTTTTTTGTTGTATAGGAAAAATCGAAGATTTTGACTATACAATAAGAAAAGATTAAAGACATAACAAATAAACCTTAAATAAAA
>CALWOE010000055.1 GCA_944383035.1 uncultured Clostridia bacterium | reverse complement strand
TCAATTTATCTAGGTATTATATTCCTAATTGCAAGTTCAGCTATTTTAGCATTAAAACAATTAACAGAAAGTTCTGATAATAAACAAAGATATACAATCTTAAGAAAAATTGGTTGTGATGAGGAAATGATAAATGGGGCTTTATTTAGACAGATATTCATTTTCTTTATGGTACCACTTGCTTTAGCAATAATACATTCTATATTTGGAATTAAATTTATATTGTCAATGCTTGCAGCACTTGCATCACCAGATGAATTACTACCATCAATTATTGTAACAGCAATATTTTTGATAGTAATTTATGGAGGATATTTCTTAATAACATATTATTGTAGTAAAAATATTATTAAAGACCAAACAAAGTAAATATAATTTTTAAATAGTAGAAGAAAAATTATCTTCTACTATTTTTAATTTTTTCTGTTATAGATCGCCAAGTATTACAACCTACTATACCATCAGCAGATAAATTATTTGCTCTTTGATATCTTAAAACTGCATTTTTTGTGTTATTACCAAAAATCCCATCTATATTACCTGCATTATATCCAAGTGTATTTAAAGCATCTTGTAAAACAGCTACATATACACCTTTATCTCCAAATCTAACTAAAGGATATCCACCAGTAGGACAAGCAGGATTTTTATATCTTTTGTCCATATGAGCCCATGAAGGAGTTAAATTTGCTGGTTCTACATATGTAAATAAATTGTTATCCATTGCAATTTGCCTTAATTTATTTCTTTGTGCTTGCGTCATTCCTTGACCCATATCAAAGGCCATTCCAGCATAATGTTGACTCATACCAGAGTGACCACCTTCTCCAATTCTTTTAAAAGCATATCTAACAGTAATTGGGGAACCATATATACTTCTTAATTTATTAAATGCTTCAATAGCTCTTTTATCTGTCCATAAAACATCTGATTTAGATGAACCTCTGAATTCTTTAACAGATAAATATTTGTCTTTTGAATATGGCATAGGATCATTTAGATTTCTATAATATGTTTCCATTTTATTTGTATCAGGATTATATACTAAAATTTTCAAAAAATTCACCTCCCTTTTTATTAGTATATGATTAAAAAAAGCTTGGTGTTTTATAGAAAATAAATATTATTTATAAATTGATTAAAAATTATATATATGATATAATTTTTTTGAGGTTGTTTAAAATGATTATAGAAGTTATTTTACTTATAGTATTAATATTATTAAATGGTGTATTTGCTATGTCAGAAATAGCATTTTTATCTGTTGATAAAATAGATTTAAAACAAAATATAAAGAAAAAGAATAAAAAGGCAATAAAGATACAAAAATTATTAGATGATCCAAGTGTATTTTTAGCAACAATACAAATTGGAATAACTTTAGCAGGATTTTTAGCTAGTGCTTTTGCTGCTGAAACATTTGCCGATTTTATAGTTCAAAGCTTATCTATAGATTCTTTAAGTTATGCTACAGTAAAAAATATAGTTGTTGTTGTTGTAACTATTATACTTTCATATTTTACATTAGTATTTGGTGAATTGGTACCAAAAAGACTTGCACTTGCAAATCCTGAAAAAATATCATATATGATGGTAAATGTAATATATGCTTTAACAAAAATTACATATCCATTTGTTCTTTTACTTACAAAATCAACAAATCTTATATCTAGGATATTTAAAATAAAAGAAAATAAAGAAGATAAAATAACCGAAGAAGAAATAAAAAAGATTATAATTACTGGTAAAGATGAAGGAGCTATAGAAGATGGCGAGAAAAATTTAATACTTAATGTATTTAATTTTAATGATACAGAAGTATCACAAATAATGACCAAAAAAGAAGATATGGTAATGATAGATATAAATGGTGACACAAAAGAAAATTTAAAAATAATAAAAAAAGGAAAATATACAAGAATACCAATATATGAAAATAATAAAGATAATGTAATTGGAATTTTAAATGTAAAAGAGTTAATAATAAACTATAAAAAGACATCTAAAATTAACTTAAGAGATATAATGTTTAAACCATATTTTGTTAATGAAAAAGAAAAAATAGACGATATGTTTAGAGATATGCAAGAAACAAGAAACTTAGTTGCAATTGTAAAAAATAATGAAAATTTGGTTGTAGGATTAGTAACCATAGAAGATGCAATCGAAGAAATATTTGGAAATATTTATGATGAGTATGATTATGAAGAAAAAGATTAATTGTGAAATGTTTGTGAAATAATCTTGAATAATGTTAATATTATTGAAAAAAATATATTGTAGTAGTATAATATTAATATATTAAAATATAGTATATTATAATAGTAATATGTTATATATTATATATAAAAAAAGGAGGAGAAAATAATGGAAGAAGATATGGGGCCTATTAAGCAAGAAAGATCTATTAAGAGTCAAAATTCTTTTTTAGTAAAAACATTTTTATGGATGTTTATGGGACTTCTTGCGACTGGTATAATTTCATATATAACTTATGCAACTGGTACATTAGACGTACTTGCATATAACGGCACATTTAGTTTTATGCTAATTGCAGAACTTGTTGTAGTTTTAGTATTATCTTTACTATTTAATAAAATGTCGCCAACAGTAGCATCTATTTTCTTTTTTGTATATGCAATTATAAATGGTATTACACTATCGACAATATTTTATTCATTTGAAATATCATCAATTGTATTAGTATTTTTTGCTGCAGCTGCAATATTTGGTATTTGTGCAGCAATTGGATATTTTACAAATAAAGATTTATCAAAAATTGGAACTATAGCATTAGTTGCACTTTTAGTTTGTGTAGTAGTAAGTGTAATCAATTTATTTTTAGGTAATTCTTTAATAGATATTGTAATTGACTGGATAGTATTAATATTATTTACAGGTATCACAGCATGGGATATGCAAAAAGTAAGAAATTATGCAAGATATGATGATGGTAAGTTACATATTAATTTTGCTTTAGAGTTATATCTTGACTTTATAAATATATTTATAAGATTATTAAGTATATTTGGTTCAAGAAGAAACTAAAATATGGTTGTAAAATATTCGTTGGGGTGTGAATACACAACAACGAATATTTTTTAGCAAAAAAAATTGCAATTAAACCATTCTTGCTATAAAATTAGAAGTTTGAGATCATTGGATTTCAAACTTTTTTTGTATGTTATTTTAATCATTTTTGGAAATATTTTTAGTAAAAAAATAAAAATATTTCTTTTTTAGAAATAATATGTTATAATATAATTATATAAAAAAGGAAGTGTATTTTATGAATTTGGGAGAAAGAATAAAAAAATATAGAGAAGAATGTAAAATGACACAAAAAGATATTGCAAAAATACTTGGAGTAAAACCTGGAACAATTTCAAAGTATGAGTCTTGTATGATAGAACCAAATATTGAAGCTATAAAAAAATTAGCGGAAATTTTTAAAATTACAATAGATGAATTATTAAAAAATGATAATGAGAATTTTGATATATCAAAAATTAATGTTTTAGAAGTTTTAAGAGAACAAAAAGAAATGAAATTAAAAGGGAATTTGTATCATAATACTCAAATAGTATTTGCATATAATACAAATCATATTGAAGGTAGTAAATTAACAGAAGATCAAACTAGATTTATTTATGAAACTAATTTTTTAATTACAAAAAAAGATAATGAAATTATTAATATAGATGATATAGCAGAAACATTAAATCATTTTAAATTAGTTGATTATATGTTAGATATAGCAAATGAACAACTTACAGAAGAAATGATAAAAGTATTTCATAAGATTCTTAAGACAGCCACATCAGATAGTATGAAAGAGTGGTTTAATGTTGGTGATTATAAAAAAATTGCAAATGAAATTGGAAATATAAGGACATCTGCACCAAAAGATGTTTCAAAAAATATGAAAGATTTAATTGATTGGTATAATCAAAAAGAAAATGTTTCAATTAATGATATTATAGAGTTTCATGTAAGATTTGAAAGAATACATCCTTTTCAAGATGGTAATGGAAGAGTAGGAAGGATAATTATGTTTAAAGAATGTTTAAAAAATAATATAATTCCATTTATTATTCTTGATAAATATAAAGCTTTTTATTATAGAGGATTATATGAATATGATAAAGAAAAAGGATATTTAATAGATACTTGTTTAAATGCACAAGATAATTATATAAAAATGATAGAATATTATATAAAAATGGAACTGATAGTGGTTGGTTAGAATATATAGGTGATTTTGAAGTAGATAAAAATGCAACAGTATACGCAAGAATACTATTAAATGGTTCAGTTGCTACATCATCATCAAAAGAAGTAACAAATATAGATAAATTAGCACCAACAAATACAGCACCAACATTACAAGAAAAAACAGAAACAAGTATAACAGTAATATTAAATCAAAAAGAACAAGAAGCAACAAATGATTATTCAGAAAGTGGATTAGATGAAACAAAAACAGAATATGGAATAAAAATAAATGGAATATGGAAATGGCAAAAAGAAAATATATTTAATAATTTAAATTGGGGTACAGAATATGAGATAAAAACAAAAGTATTAGATAAAGCAGGAGAAGAAGTAGAACCAATAATACAAGCATGGACTAATTTATCAGATACAGATTTTCATAATAGTAAATACAAAGAAAAAATAACAAAGATAATATTAAAGGATAATATAGAAATACCAGGAATAATAGAATCATGGGATGTATCAGAAGAAAAAAATGGAAGTGTAATAGCATATATAGAAGATGATTTAAAAGGAGGATATATTGTAACAATAGGTGGAAAAGGGAAAATAATTGCAAATAAAAATTCAGCATATGTATTTTATCAATTTACAAATTTAAAAGAAATATAAAGTCTTGATTTATTTGATACATCAAATGCAACAAATATGCAAGGTATGTTTAATAGTTGTAGTAGTTTAACTACAATAGATGTAAGTGATTGGAATACATCGAATGTTACAAACATGTGGAATATATTTTATAATTGTAGTGCTTTAACAGAAATAGACCAAACCTGTCCAAATATGATACAAGGAATAAGCGATATATTTGCAAGAAATCCTTTGATTATAGGGGAGATATAGCCTTTTCTAAATTTATTAAGATTTTGGAGAGGCTATTTTTTTGTGCCTTGAAAAAGGATAATAGGTGATTAATGAATAAAACATTAATAGCGAAATTTTAGTATGTTGCTAGTTCCAATATAGTTTAATAAGGAAATTAAAGTATGTTTATAACATTAACTTGATTTTTGTATATTTTAGAGCTATATATAACTTGAAATCAAATATCATTAAATAACATCAAATTACTTGAATAATATAATGAATTTGTATATAATAAATAATGTATTTATATGCTAAAGTGAGGTAATATGATGAATGATTTATTAAAAGATAAATGGATAAGTATTGATGAAGCCGCTGAATACTTAGGTATAAAAACAGTAACTTTAAGAGGTTGGATTAAAAAAGAAAAAAACATACCAGCACATAAAATTGGTAAACAATGGAAATTTCAATTATCTGAACTTGAAAAATGGGTGAAAAGCGGAAAAAGTGAAATAAAATAATTTTTAAGCGTTATAATTCAAAAACGCATAAGAAGGAGATTAATATGGCTGATAAAGAAAATGTAGAATTATGGTCTTCCTTGAATAATAAGAGTAAGGATATTGAAAAAAACATTAATGCTCTAGATAGAAAAAGAACGGGAAGTTATTATACAGATATTGAGCTAACTGATGAAATGATGCATGAATTAGTAGAAACAATGAAGTTAAATAAAACAAAAAAATATATGAATATACATTTTTAGAACCTTGTGTAGGATCAGGAAATTTTGTGTTTTCATATATAAAATATGTAAATGAAATTGGATTGAATAAAGATGAAGCAGAGTGCTTTTTAAATAATATATATGTTATAGATGTAAATGAGGATGCTTTGAGTAGCTATAAGGAATCATTAACTAAAGTAGCATCAAGTTTATGGAAAATAAAACTTAATGATGATTATTTTGAAACACATATAGGTAAAAGTGTTCTAATTGATGTTACACAAAATGAATTAAGATATATTCCAATTACAGATGTTTTTCCAAATGCAATTTTAAATGATGGATTTGATGTTATAGCAACTAATCCACCATATAAAAACTTAAAAGCAGAACGTTCTCAATACAATAGCGAAGAAGAATACGAAAAAGATAAAATAAAATATAATGATATTTCAAAGATAGTAAAAAGCAATTTTAAGTATTCATCTGAAGGAGTTTTGAATTTATATAAGTTATTTGTTGAGGAAATAATAGAGAAATATGCTAATCCTAACGGATATATTAGTTTACTTATTCCAACATCAATTATGTCTGATAAAACTAGTATGAATTGCTGGTGATAATCTTTTATTTGTGATATAATTAACAAAAGAAAAATGCTTGAATAATTTGGAGGTGTGAATAT
>CALWOE010000054.1 GCA_944383035.1 uncultured Clostridia bacterium | reverse complement strand
TCCTTTCGTTTGGATGATTTTAATATTGTTTTTAGGCAACAAAAAAATCAACCAGATTTTATTTTCTGATTGATTTTGTATCAATTCTGTTCTATTAGTTCGAACAGATACGTCATTGGTGGGAAGAGATGGATTCGAACCATCGTAGGCGTAAGCCAACAGATTTACAGTCTGCCCCCTTTAGCCACTCGGGCATCTTCCCATAAAAAAGTGGTGGGCCCTCAGGGATTCGAACCCCGGACCATTCGGTTATGAGCCGAGTGCTCTGACCAACTGAGCTAAGGGCCCCACCTTGTTCATTTTCAGAACAATTATATTATAATCTATTATATGGCAAAAGTCAATAGTTTTTTACATTATTTTTTTATTTTTTAGTTTAAAAAAGTATAAAAAATACATAAAAACAAAATATAAAAATAGGAGTGATAATATGAAAAAAAATAAAAAATTAAAACATAATAATATATCAGATGATTTGGAAATTGAAAGATTAGAAGATAGTGATTATATCCAACATAACTATGACTTTATACCAAGATTTGATGGATGGTTAAGTTCACAAGAACAAAAAATAAAAGCAAAAAAAATTGAAGATATTACAAAAGAAAAAAAATAAGTTTATCGTTATGATAAACTTTATTCTTCTTGTTCAAACGGTTCTTCTTTTAAATCTCCATTACTATCTGAAACAAGTATATTAATTCTTTTTTCTGCTTTTTCTAATTTTTCTGTACATTCTTTTGATAATTTAATACCAACTTCGAATTTTTTTATAGCATCTTCTAAACTTAAATCTCCTTTTTCTAAGCTTTGAGCTATTTTCTCTAATTCACTTAAATCTTCTTCAAAAGTTTTTTTATCTTCCATAAACTCCCCCTACTTTACTAATACATCAATTTTTCCATCTGTTAATGTTAATTTTAAGCTTTCATTTATATTAACATCATTTATACTTTTTACTACTTTTCCATCTTCTTTTTGAGCTACACTATATCCTCTACTTAATGTTTTAAGCGGGCTTAAAGCATCTATTTTTGATATAAGTTGCATAGTTTTTGATTTATATTTTTCAACTTTAATATTAAGAGAACTGCTAGATATTTGCATATATCTATCAATTAGTAATTTATATCTTGTAATCATATCAAGTGGTACTTTTTCAAGTTTTGATGCTTTTATCTTATCAACATAATCTTTTTTTCTTTGTATATAATTTTTTGTTGCAATCATCACTCTATTTTTATCATTTGATATTGTTGTTACAATATCAGAATATCTTGGATAGACAAGTTCTGCAGCTGCTGATGGTGTTGGTGCTCTTAAATCTGATACAAAATCACAAATTGTAAAATCTGTTTCATGTCCTACTGCAGAAACAATTGGTATTTTTGATTCAAAAATTTTTCTTGCTAGTTTTTCATCATTAAAACCAAATAAATCTTCAAATGAACCACCACCACGTGCAATTATAATTACATCAACATTATTTAATTTATTAAACACATCTATACCATTTATAACCGTTGAAGCAACATTTACACCCTGTACTGCTGCTGGATATATAAGTAGATCTACACTGGGATATCTTCTTGTTGATACATTTATTATATCTTTTATTACTGCTCCTGTTTTTGATGTTATTACTCCTACTCTTTTTGGTAAAAAAGGTATTTTCTTTTTATAAGTTGCATCAAATAATCCTTCTTTTTGTAATTTTTCTTTTAATTGTTCATATGCAAGATACAAATCCCCTAATCCTTCTGGAGACATTGTTTTAACATATATTTGATATACACCATCTCTTTCGAATACACTAATTTGTCCTGTTAAAACTACCTTCATTCCATCTGCAGGTTTAAATTTAACATATGCTGCTGCACTTTTAAACATAACACATTTAATTGTAGATAATTCATCTTTCAATGTAAAATAAAAATGGCCTGTATAATGAGCTTTAAAGTTTGTTATTTCACCTCTAATGCTTATATTTTCTAATACAGACTCTCTATCAAATAATGTTTTAATATATCTATTTACTTGTGATACACTATAAATCTTTTGTTCCATTAATTTTCAACCTTACCTTCTATTATTTTAGCTAGTAGTCCGTTTACAAAAGATTTAGAATCAGTTCCACCATATTCTTTTGCAAGTTCTACAGCTTCATTTACTGATACTTTTGCTGGAATATCTTCTAAATATAATATTTCATATATTGCAAGTCTTAATATTGCAAGATCAATTTTTGCAATTCTATTAATAGTCCAATTTTTAAGATTTTTCAAGATGTTATCATCTATTATACTTAAATTTTCTACTACACCATTTACTACTTTTTGTATATATTCCTTTTCGTTATCAGTATTTTGATTTTCATCATAACAATATTCAAGTAATTTTTCTACATTTTTGTCATCCATAAATTCTAATTGATAAATACATTTAAATGCATTATCTCTAGCTTTTTTCCTTCCCATTTAAATTAACTCCTATACTACATTATTTTTTACTATCTTTATCATCTTTTTTTTCATAATAATATACATCTTTATATTTTGTATATTTTTTTATATTAAATATATCTTTTAGGAAATCTTCATTATCTTGCATTTTTTTACCAATAAATACTGCTGCAGCTACTAAAAGTAGCAATATAACAAATCTAGATAAAAAATCTACAATTCCTAATGCATATAATATTACAACTATTGTTACACATATTATCACATATTTGTTTTTTACAACATAGTCTAAAAAATCTTTCATAAATTTCACTTCCTATTTCTTTTGAGTATCTAAATAAACTCCTTTAATTTTAATATTTGCCTCTTTAATTTCAACTGTTGTTTGTTTTAAAATACTAGATTTTATACTTTCTTGCAATTTTTCTGTTAATTCTGGCACTATAGTATCAGGCAAAATCATAGTATTAACATTTACAATTACACCTTGTTCTGTAATTTGAATATCAGCTTTTACATTCTTAAGTTCAGGAAAATTTCTTGCAACTCCAAGTATTATATTCTCAAAAGTATCTCTATTTATATATACTGTACCTGTATCGCTTTTTATAGCTAGTCCACCACTTATGCTATCAGAACTATCAGATGATGAGAAAAGTCCTATAAGACCAAGTAAAGCAAATATAGAACCTATTATTAATGTATAAGTTTTATATTGTTTTGCAAACTCTAATATTTTTGTTGTTACAAAACTTCCATCCATCATTTCTGTTGCAATTAGAACTAAAGAAACACTAACTATTATAACAATTATAGAAAAAAGTATAAGTAAAAATTTTTCAAAACCTTTCATAACATATCCCCCTATGTAAATTTGTAGTCCGAAACTAAATTCGGACTACTTTATTATTCTTCTTGGTCATTATTTTCTTCTTTTTCAAAAGTAATACCTTGAACATTAATATTAACTGCTACTACTTCTAATCCAGTCATAGTTTCTACTGAATTTTTAACTGCTGTTTGAGCAGCCCAAGCAACATCAGGTATTTTAACACCATATTTTACATTAACAAATAAATCAATTGTAACTTTTTTACCATCTAAATCTATTTTAACACCTTTAGAATATTTTTTGTTACTTCCTAATATTTGATTTATTCCATCAACAAAACCAAGTGTCATTCCAGCAATACCATCAACTTCAGATGCTGCAAGTCCGGCAATAATACCAATTACATCCTCTGAAATATTTAAATTAGTTGCTATTTCAACTTTTGTATCATCTGGAGCTACTACTGTTTCTTCTACTACTTTCTCCTCTTTTTTTATAGCTTCTTTTTTACTCATATAAATTTCCTCCTTTACAAGCCAAAGGCTTATCATCTATATGTATTATACCTCAAAGTAAGTAAAAAGTCACGTATTTTCATAAAATTCACAAAACTTTCACTCTATTTTAAAATTATATCAAAAATTATTAATAAATCATTAATAAAAAACTATAAATATAGAAAAAATAAACATTTTGAATAATCTTTATTTTACCTCCTAAAAAAATAAAGTTATAATAGAAAAAATATAAATTTAATGAATATAAAATATAAAATATAAAATATAAAACAAAAAGAATTAAATAAATGATTATAAAATTTAATAAAAAAATATAATCTTTTTTTTATATAATAATTATATTATATGCATATTTTGTATAATTTTAATATTAAAAATACAAAAACCACTAAGATAAAAGTTATAAATTATTACAACTTTAAATAAATTATAATTTATGATTTTTATTTAGTCAATAAATGAAAAACATCTCTAATATCAAGTTTTATCGAAAAAGATAAAAAAAGTGGTAGTTAACCACTTTTAAATTTTCTTAATTTTAATTATTTATATTATTTTATCTCCTAATTTTTTACCACCAACCAAATGAAAATGTAAATGTTTTATAAGTTGGCCTGCATCAGTACCACAATTACAAATAATTCTATATCCAGTATCATATATACCTAATTTTTTTGCTATTTCTGGAATTTTTTCATATATTTTAGATATATATTCAACGTTTTCTTTAGTAATTTCATTTGTACTTTCAATATGAATTTTTGGAACAATTAAAACATGAACAGGAGCAACTTTTTGTATATCATTAAATGCACATATAAAATCATCTTCATATACTTTAGTAGAATCTACTTCACCTTTTATAATTTTACAAAATAAACAATTATCATCCATAAAAAACACCTCTAATTTTCAACAAACACAGCTTTTATTCTTCTAACTCCACTAGATACAGCTTCTTCTTTTATAATTTTAATATGATTTAGTTTAGATGTATTATCTACATGAGGTCCACCGCAAATTTCTTTTGAAAAATCTCCAATTGTATACACTTTTACTCTTTGACCATATTTACTATCAAATACACCTTTGGCACCTTTTTGTCTTGCTTCTTCAAGTTGCATTTCTTCACAAGTTACAACAAGACCTTTATCAATTTGTTCATTTACCATATCTTCTACTTTTTGTAGTACATCTTTTTGAACTTTCTCTGGATTAGTAAAATCAAATCTCATTCTTTCTGCTGTGATATTAGATCCTTTTTGCATTACATGTGGTCCAAGTATTCTTTGCAATGATTCTAAAAGTAAATGAGTTGCTGTATGGTATTTGGTAGTTTGTTCACTATGATCTGCAAGACCACCTTTAAACACTCCTGCAGCACCTTGTCTTGATTTTTCTTGATGTTCTTCAAAACAAAGCTTATAACCATCCATATCTACTTTAAAATTATTTTCTTTAGCAAGTTCTGCTGTAACCTCAGGTGGAAATCCAAATGTATCATATAATCTAAATAGTGTTTTTCCATCAATTATATCTACATTTTTTTCTTTTAAATTATTAATAATTTTATAAAATTCTTTTTCACCTTTTACTAAAGTATTCATAAATCTATTTTTTTCTTTTTTTATTTGATAAATTACATTCTCTCTATTTTTTTCAAGTTCTGGATACATTTCTTTTAAGCTATCAATTAATGTATCTATAATAACTTCTATATTTTCTACATCAAAATCTACTTTTCTTAAATGTCTTATACATCTTCTAATAAGTCTTCTTAAAATATATCCTTGTCCTAAATTACTTGGTACTACTCCATCACAAACAAGTAGTGCTGAAGCTCTTAAATGATCTGCAATTATTCTTAATGAAGCATCATTTGGAAGTTTTGACATTTCTTTTACTTTATTTATTATAGGCATAAAAAGTTCTGTTTCAAACACATTATTTTTACCTTGTAATAAAAATATCATTCTTTCAATTCCCATTCCAGTATCGACATTTTTTTGTGATAGTTTTTCATATGTTCCATCTTCTTTTTTATTATACTCCATAAATACATTATTCCATATTTCAACATATTTACCACAATCACATGATGGATCGCAATGATCACTACATTTTGGTGCTCCAGTATCTAAAAATATTTCTGTATCTGGACCACATGGACCAGTTTCGCCTGCTGGTCCCCACCAATTATGTTCTTTACCTAAAAAATATATATTTTCTTTTAATATTCCACATTCTTCCCATATTCTAGCTGCTTCTTCATCTTTTGGTGCAACGTTATCTCCTGCAAAACAAGTAACTGAAATACTATCACTTGGAATATTTAATTCTTTAGTTAAAAATTCGTAACTATATCTTATAGAATCTTGTCTGAAATAATCACCTAAAGACCAGTTCCCAAGCATTTCAAAAAATGTTAAATGTCTATTATCTCCAACCTCATCTATATCATCTGTTCTTAAACACTTTTGGTAATCTACAAGTCTTTTTCCTTCTGGATGTGTTTGTCCTGTAAGATAAGGAACAAGTGGTTGCATACCAGCAGTTGTAAACAAAACAGTTGGATCATTTTCAGGTATTAATGGTGCTCCAGATATTATCTTATGATTTTTTTCTTCAAAAAATTTTAAATATTTATTTCTAAGTTCTATTGCTTTCATGTTTTCTCTCCTTTTCTTTTGTCATATATAATATTACTACAAAAAAAAGTATTTTTCAAGTAGTTTTATGTAGTTTTAAATACTTAATATTAGAAATAGTTACTATTCAGAGTAGAAAATAAAATTTGTGATACAAAATTATGTAACATGTGGAAAAGAAAGTGTAAAATAAGAA
>CALWOE010000053.1 GCA_944383035.1 uncultured Clostridia bacterium | reverse complement strand
TTTGTGTTACTCCTCCATATCTAAATATTGTATTTTTTAAATTTAATGTTCCATTTACATATATTTTACTCCAATAACTTTCTAAATCCACTTCACTTCCTTCAGTATCTTCTGATGATGTTATTAATACCTTTTCTTCTTCTGTTCCATTTAAATTTAATGTTCCATATATACTTAATGATAATTTTGGAGCAAATTTTAAAATACTTCCTGCTTCAAATGTTATTTCTATATCAGTTGGTATTGTTTTTGCATTTATATAATAAGTATCTTTTGGATATGTTTTTGATTCATTAAAATTATCTATAGTTTTAGAAGTAGTTAAATTTTCTACACTTTTACTACCTAAAACATTATTATTTGAATCCAAAAACTCAACTTTAAAAGTATAATTTGTTTCACTATTTAAATCTGTGAAATTATACTCTTTGTTTTTTGTGTTACCAATTAATATATCTTGACTATACATATTATATGAAACTGTATTTTCTGGAATATCAAGACCGTAAAAAGAAATAAAAATAGAATCTGCGGTCTTATTTTTAATTTGAATTTCTGAATTTTTCAAATCTTCTGATTTAACTGAATAAATATTATTTAAGAAAAAAATTAAAACAATGAATAATAAAGTTAAGATAAAATACTTAATCAGACTTTTCATATATATTACCTCCTATAACTTTTTATATAAACTTAATTCATTAATCATATAATATAATAATAGCTATAAAAAAGCAATCTGAATTTTAGTTTTCGACATCATTCGACATTATTCGACGACATGTTTTTTATTATTAAATTTAAGCACGAAAAAAGAGAGATTTTTCATCTCTCTTTCTTAAGTTTATATATGAAAAAGTCTAAATTAACTTTAATTTTTAATTTATTTTTTTACAAAGTTTATTAAAACTTTTCTGTATAGGAATTGCTTTTACATTTAAAAAATTATGGATAACCTAATTATCATTTTTGATAATCACTTTTACTTTATCTTACATAGACCACCTTCTTTCAATAAATTATTTTTTATGTTCTAATAAATATACATTATATATATATTTAAATTATATGCGTTATTTAATTTAAGTATATCATATCTCACCTCCTTTACTTAAAAATATAAAGTAATCTCGGCTAATCTTATAATATCACCCCCTTAACATAACAACTATAATTTATATATTACTATTTTTTAGTTTATATTCAAAATTATATTTTCTTATTTATTTTTTTATTTCTTACCACCTCTTTCTTAATACACCTAGATTATATCTTTTAATTGTGATAGTTTTATGATAACACGGTAAAAGTTATATGAAGTATGAAGATTAGTAAATATATAACTTTTACCATGAGATAAAAAGTTAAAAATATATATTATAATAAATCATCAATATTAATGTTTTATTTTCTATATTATACATAGTGTTTGTGATAAGTATATGTTTATTTTTTAAAATATATATGAGATATAAAAAAAGATGAGATTTTTCTCATCTTTTTAATTATCATTATTTTTTTTATTATCTATATTAGCCTTTTTGTCTTTATTTTCTTTTGTCTCACTATTTTTTAATATTTTTCCAAACTTTTTATCTTTATCTTCTTTACCTTCTTTTTTATCTTGTTCTTCTTTTAATTCTTTTGTATCTTTTTTCATTTCTTTTTTATTTACTTTTTCTAAATCAAAATAAAAAGTTGAACCAACATTTAATTTACTGTCTACACCAAAATTAGAATTGTGTAATTCAAGAATATTTTTTACAATAGATAATCCAAGACCACTTCCACCACTTGATGCTCTACCAAAAGATTTACTTGCTCTATAATATCTATTCCATATATGTGGAATATCTTCTTTTGCAATACCTGGACCATTATCAATTACTTGAACTTTAATTCTTTTTCCAACAGTAGTAATTTTTACTACTATTTTTTTAGATTCACCACTATGATTAATTGCATTTACTAATAAATTATATAATACTTGTTCTATTTTTGTTTTATCTGCTAATACATAAAGATCATCTTGTGATTCTACTTTTATTTGACAATCTCCATCTTTATTTAATATTTTTAGATTTTCTACCATTTTATTTACTGTATCTGTAATATTAAATTTTGTCTTTTCTAATTTTGTAATTCCTGATTCTATTTTTGATAAATCCATCATATCATTTACAAGTCTTGTTAATCTATCAGTTTCGTCAATTATTACTTTTAAGTGTTCTTCTCTTTTTTGTTTATTATCACCAGATAAATCTCTTATCATTTCTGCATATGCTTTTATCATTGTAAGAGGTGTTTTTAAATCATGTGATACATTTCCAATTAATTCTTTTCTTACTTTATCTGTTTTTCCAAGTTCAACTGTAGCATAGTTTAATGTATCAACAAGATCATCTATTTCTTGATAACCAGATTTTTCAAACTTAATATCATAATTTCCTCTTGCAAGTTTTTTGGCTGTATCGTTGATTTTTACAAGCGGGCTTGATATTCTTTTAGATAAAAATATTGATATAATTGATGATATTAAAAGTGATATTACTGTAATGTATAAAAGCTGATTTTGTATTACTGTTGTTGTTGCATCAATAGGATCAATAGATGTTGCCACAACAAGACAGACATCAGTATCTGGTATTACTTTTCCATATATAAACATTTCAGATTTAAATCTATCAAGTTTTATAGTATAACTTACTTTTTTATTTGAGCTTTCAAATGCTTTTTGTGGTGTTTCAAAAATTTTCTTTAATACACTACCAGTATAGCTTGTTATTGGTCTTGTATACATATCAAAATATTCACTATCCTCATTAAATGCGCCACTAGATTCATATTTTATATTTCCATCTTTATCAAATAAAAATACATTTATTCCATTTTTATATGCTAAGCTATCAATTGTACTAGCAAAATCTCCATTTATATATGAATCTTCTATTTTTGTTGCAAGTTTTGTTACTTCATT
Organism: uncultured Clostridia bacterium; assembly: GCA_944383035.1. Taxonomy (GTDB): domain Bacteria; phylum Bacillota; class Clostridia; order TANB77; family CAG-465; genus CAG-465. The sequence goes on along the minus strand of CALWOE010000053.1, from coordinate 3,723 downwards.
TTTTTTCATAGAACTATAATAACTTTGTAAAAATATAACTTGCATAAACCATAGTATTATAAAAAGAGCAATTGCAAAACTAACAAAATATCCCCAAAGTCTAAATGTAAGTGTACTTGTAGAATCTTTTATTCTATTCTTCAAATTTATACCCCATTCCTCTTACAGTTACAATTTTATCTCTATATTCTCCTAAATTATTTCTTAACATTTTTACATGTGTATCTACAGTTCTATCCTCACCAAAGAAATCATAACCCCAAACTTCATTTAATATTTTTTCTCTAGATAGTGCTATGTTTTTATTTAATACAAGATATTGTAATAACTCAAATTCTTTTGGTGTTAAATCTTTTTTTACACCATTTACATAAACATTTCTACCTAGCATGTCTATTTCTAAACCTTCGTAAACATATTTATCTTTTGAGTTATTATTTTCCTCTTTTTTGTTTGTACGTGCACATATTGCATTAATTCTTGCTATAACTTCTTTTGGACTAAATGGTTTTACTACATAATCATCTATACCAATTTCAAATCCAAATAATTTATCATATTCTTCTCCTCTTGCTGATAACATCAAAACTGGTATATTTTTTGTTTTTTTAATTTCTTTTATTGCAGAAAATCCATCTAATTTAGGCATCATCACATCCATTATTATTATATCAAAATCTTCGTTTTTGCAAATATTTACAGCATCCATACCATCTTGTGCTTCTTTTACTTCATATCCGCTAAACTCCGCATATTCTCTAATTACATTTCTAATTTTCTCTTCATCATCTACTACTAATATTTTCATTTGATACCCCTTTTTTATCATTATATATTATACTTTATATTTGTGATAATTTAATGATATGATTAAAATTATATATTAAAATATTTATTATTTTGTTTTATCCATTTTTTATATTCATCATATTCAGGCATAACTTTATATACTAAATTCCAAAAATCTTTAGAATGATTATCATATACTAAATGGCATAGTTCATGAACAATCACTGAATCTATTACTTCTTTTTTAAACATTGTTATTAATGTTGAAAAGTTAACACTTCTTTTGGCTTTTATTGCACTTCCAAAACGTGTTTTCATATGCCTTATTTTTATTTTATCTACATGAACATTTATTATTTTTTCATATTTTGATATATTTTCATTTATATATTCTGTTAAAACTTTTGTAAAATAATTTTTAACTAATTTATCTATATATTCAAATGATGTATTACTTGTATATATCAAAAACAAATTATCTTTTATTTTTATATTTTCATTTTTTAATTCAGTTAATATAATTTTTATATTATATATATTACCAAAAAACATTATTTTTTCATTATTTTTATATTTTATTTTTATAGCTCCATTTTCTTTATATTTTAAGTATAACTTAGCTATTTTCTCCATATTTTGTTTTATAATCTTATCTACTTTTTTTAAACTAATTCTTGTTGGCTTTTTTACAATCATACTTTTTTCTTCAAAATGAATTGTAACATTTTTTGATCTTTTTGAATTTTTAACTATTACATTTATTTTTTCATTATTTACAAATATACTTTCCATAAATTACTCTTTCAATTTTAATTTTCATATATAATTATATACTATATTATTTTCAAAAACAACAAAAAAGTAAAATTATACAGTTATACTTTAATTTATAACTGATAATAGATAAAAAAAATAAGCCGAATAAATCGACTTATTAAATTGATTATAAAAATACAGTTTAGTACTTTAACAAAAAAGTATTTTGGAGGCGGCTATCAGATTCGAACTGATGAATCAAGCTTTTGCAGAGCTGTGCCTTACCACTTGGCTAAGCCGCCTTTAATATATTATATTAAAGTAGTTAAATTTTATTACTAATATTATATAAAAATAACAATATAAAAAAGCAAAAAAAAAATAAGATAAATATGTCTTTATCTTATTATGGAGCGAATCACATATAAGTTACGAACTCTATTGTTCTCTTTCTAAATTATGAATTTATTATACACTTCTTAATATAAAATTTCAATAGCAAAATTATATATTTCTAGGATAAAATATATAAATTCTAATGTCCAAAACCAGTTAAATAACTGAAATGAACACCGTTCAGAGGTGTTCATTTCAGTTACGACTTATTTTTTGTGTTTGAATTCCCAAAAATCACAAGCTATACTTTCTGCTGCTTCTCTCATCTTGTACGTAGGAATCAGTTCAGTGATACTATCAGAATATTTCTTATATGAATATAATCCCATACCACATGTATCTACTTCTTTAAATGCTGGTGCAAAAACCGCTTCGTATTCTTCTACACTTTTATCCCAAATTGTAATCTTGTGGCTTGAACTATCATATATATACGCAAAGTTTATATTCTCCTTTGCATATTTCTCGCATACAGATAAGTTATCCACCTTAAACACTGGCAAAGATATCTTACTTCCATATAAGTAGAACTGTAGATTGCCATTTTGGCTCCGAATCCATACCGCTGTGAAATCCCGCAACAGAATTCCCAACTTTTCGTAATCACAAGTTTCAATAAATCGCATAACACTTTCCTCCTTTTAATTAAATAGGAGGATTGTACACCCTCCTATAATATTGATTAGATTTGGGTATACTATAAAAGTATCCTATATTTATATTTTACTATATTTTACATAAAATTGCAAGTTGGCTGATAATATTGATAATATGCTGTAATATCTCTTTGGAAAGTCTTTCTCATCTTTTAAATAAAGCTTTAATTAAATGAGTTATAAATCTCATTTATTAAGTGGTTTTGCAATTTTTAATTTCAAAATTTATCATATTGAAAAGATATAATGCAACTTTATTTTGCTGTGTTGAACTCATTTCCATAATTTTAGCTGATACAAAAATTATATAAGGATAGTTTGCAAAGTTAATAGTTGTAGTTCTATATTCTTTATTAATTTCTTTTAACATTTTATCAAAAAGTTTATACATTTCTTTTTTACCATATCTTAAATTTGTATGACTATAATCATCACACATACATATTGCTAGTCTTAATTTATTTTCTATGTCCATATCTTTTATCATATCTATAACATAATTTACTTTTTCATCATTCATATTTTTTCACTCCTTTTCATTTTTTATTTTTAGGGTATGGGTACAAAACCCATTTTTGAATTTGTGCGGGAGTACAAATTCAGTGCTTGCTAGGACAAAAATTTGTAAATTCCAAAAAATCTTGTCCAATTCTTTAGCTTATTCTTTATAAAATTTCTGCTAGAGTTTTAGGTATCAAAGTTAAGTTATCTACTATATTTTCGTTCTCAATATAGGGACAATTTATAATTCCATTAGCATAAAAGTTTTGCTTTAGTAGCTCATTATATATTGTTAAAGTGGCATTATCATATTCTCCTTTTGAAATTTTTATATTAGAGAATACAAAATAATCTTCTTGTAATTTTTCTAATTCCTGTTTAGTAATTGCTTCTTTATAAATAAAACCTACATTATTATTTCGTAGTATTTCATATAAATATTCAATATAATTTTTACTACTTTTTGAGATAAATTCTTCTGTAAATTTAACATTTGTTATCTCAATGTTGTAGTTTTTATCTCGCTTAATTTCGATTGTATCAATCAATCTTTTGATTAATTCTTTTTTTGATTTTCTATTTAAACTATCAAAAATAAATGAAAAACCTATCTTATTTCTGAATA
>CALWOE010000052.1 GCA_944383035.1 uncultured Clostridia bacterium | reverse complement strand
AGAAAAATTTGACAAAAAAATTAAGCATTACTAATGCTTATATCGTTTTTTTATTTAGTCAACTGTCAAATTCCCGAATTTTTATGATATAATTCATGTAACTAAGAATATATGATACTTTTAGTTACTTTAGAAATTATCAAATAAAAATGAAAGCTTAAAACTTATATATAATATATATTGTTTTAAGCCTTTTGTTTGTTAAAACTATAAGCTTATATATTTGAATTTTTAGTAATTAATTGATATAATATATGTTATATAAAATGTATAAAAAAGGAGTTATTTATGGGAATAATATATGGAAAAAATCCTGTTATGGAAGCGATAAATTCAGGTGTTACTATAAATAAAATTTATGTTTCAAATAATCAAAAAGAAATATATGATGTAATAAAATTAGCAAAGCAAAAGAAAATTGTTGTAGTAGAAGCAAAAAAACAAAAATTAGATGAGATGGCAGGAAATAAAAATTCACAAGGAGTGGTTGCAAGTATAACAGATTATAAATATTATGATGTAGATGATATTTTAGAATATGCTAAATCTAAAAATGAGCCACCATTTGTAATAATATTAGATAAAATAGAAGATCCACATAATTTAGGTGCTATTATTCGTACTTGTGAGTGTATGGGAGTACATGGAGTAATTATACCTAAAAGAAATGCATGTCTTGTTACAGATACTGTAGAAAAAGTATCTGCTGGTGCATGCTCTTATGTAAAAGTTGCAAGAGTTACTAATATAAACGATACAATAAAATATTTAAAAGAAAATGGTCTTTGGATTTATGGACTTGATATGGATGGAGCATCTTGTATATATGATACTAAACTTGATGGTCCAATTGGTATTGTTGTAGGAAATGAAGGGCATGGAATATCTAGACTTGTAGCTAAAAATTGTGATATAATAATAAATATCCCAATGACAGGAAAGATAAATTCGCTTAATGCATCAGTAAGTGCTGCAATAAGTATATATGAGGTATGTAGACAAAAAAATAAAGGAAATTAAATTTTATAAGTTTTAATTTTAAAACTAAGGAGAATATTAAATGAAAAATAGTAAAATAGAGTTACTGGCTCCAGCTGGAAATATAGATAGCTTTAAAGCTGCGTGTCAAAATGGTGCTGACGCTATTTATATGGGTGTTACAAATTATAACGCAAGAGCAATGGCACAAAATTTTGATATTAATTCATATATTGAAGCAATCAAATATGCACATTTAAGAGGAATAAAAGTATATTTAACTTTAAATACATTAATGAATGAAGAAGAATTTGAAGATGCTTTAAATATTGTTAAAGAGTTGTATGAATATAATTTAGATGCTGTAATAATACAAGATATAGGCCTTTTTATGTTATTACATGAATTATTTCCAAATTTAAAAATACATGCAAGTACACAAATGAGTGTATATTCTTTAGAGCAAGTTAAGTTTTTGGAAAAATTGGGATTTAGTCGTGTAGTATTAGCTCGAGAATTAAGTGTAGATGAAATAGAATATATTTGCAAAAATACATCAGTAGAAATAGAGGTTTTCATACATGGAGCACTTTGTGTTAGTGTATCTGGACAATGTAACTTAAGTTCTGTTATAGGAAATAGAAGTGCAAATAAAGGTAGTTGTGCACAGCCTTGTAGAATGAAATATACTTTAAATAGAGTTAATAAAAAAGAAAATATAGTAAGTAGTACATATCTTCTAAGTAAAAAAGATATATTTGGTATTGATTATATTGAAAAATTAAAAAATGCAGGAGTAACCTCTATTAAAGTAGAAGGTAGAAATAAATTTCCAGAATATGTAGCTCGGGTTGTAAATATTTATAGAAAATATATAGATAAAATATATGAAAAAGAAAAGTTTAGTGTGAGTGACAATGACAAACAAGAACTTTTGCAATTATTTAATAGAAATGGTAAAAGTTATGGATATTTAGACGGTGTTAAATATAAAGATAGTATAACAACAATGTCACCTAAAAATACTGGTATATTTCTAGGTACTGTAATATCTCAAAAAAAAGAATATATAAAAGTTAAATTACAAGAAGATATATCATTACATGATGGAATAGAAATATATGATAATAATGAAAATGTTTTTTCTAATGTTGTAACTTGTATAAAAGATGAAAATTTTAATACAAAAAATTACGATATGAAAAAAGGAGAATATGTATATTTAGGAGATGTAAATAAAAAAATAAAGTATGGTAGTGCTGTATATAGAACATCTAGTAAAAAGCTTTTAGATAAATATAAAAAAACATACACATTAAATTCAAATAATAAAAAATTATTTTTTGATATAGAAGTTTTTGTAAATATAGATAAAAATTTAAAGGCAATAATAAATAATAAAGAAATTATTTTAGATTATATTGTACAAGTAGCAAAATCAAAGCAAATAACAAAAGAAAATGTAAAAGAAGCTTTTTTAAAAACATTAGATACGCCATTTATGTTTAAAAATATAAATGTAAATATTGATGAAAATGCTTTTGTACCAATATCAAAATTAAATGAGTTAAGAAGAATGGTTGTTTCGTATTTAGAAAAGATTCATATCACAAAAAATGATATATCTTGTATAAATATAGAAAATTGTATTAAAAAATATAATAAACAATATGAAGAATATAAAAGTAAATTGGATAGAAAACAAGAAAAAAACTTACTATTTGTATATAATTTTGACACAAAAAAGGATTATTTTAAAATATATGAAAGTATGTATAATAAAAATTTAGATATAATAGAGGTAACACTCAATGATTATATAAAACATGAAGAATATATAAATAAGACATTTAAAAATATAAAAGTATATATTAATATATCAAATTTTGTTTTAGATCAAGTAGATAAAATATTAAAAGATAATATAAGTAGATATGTAAAAAATGTTAATGGATTTGTAATAGGATCTACAAGATATTTAAATTTACTTCAAAGTTATAAAAGTAAGTGGAAATTCGATATAATAGCAGATTATTCTTTAAATATAATAAATATATACTCAGCTATGTTTTATTTAAAAATGGATATAGACTTTATTACAGTTGGATTTGATATAAATGATTTGAATTTAAAAAGAATAAGAGACATATCTAATATTTTATTACCACTAGATTTTGTATGTTGTATGACATCAAGATATTGTATACTTGGAAGTTTTGTTGCAAATAGAAAAAGTGCAAAAGAAAAATGTAGTATGCCTTGCCTTACAAAAGATTATTACATAAAAGATAAATATGATAAAAGATACTATATAGTATGTGATAATATTGACTGTGTGTCAAAGCTTATTTCAAGAACTAAAAAATTTGATAATAAAAAGTCAAATATATATGGACATACAATAATTTAAGAAATATAAGGAGTTTATATGTATTACTTCATATAACTCCTTTTTATTTTATACTTTATTTACTAAGAAAGAATTTATTATTCCATAAATTGCTGCTGCAATTAAGCTACTAGTAATATTTATATAGTATCCTTCTACAAAAAATTGTGTAATATAGATTATAATAGCAGCACTGGTAAAGCCGACTAAACCACGTCCAAGTGGTAAATCATGTATACCTGTTATAATACTCATTAAATAATCAAGTAGAATAATTGTAAATGAACTTAAAATAAGTATTGGGAAAGAGGCAATATTAAAATTAGGCGTAAAATAAACAGTAAGAGCAAATATTGAAAGTGATGTTATAAATTTAATTATAAGCTGTTTTAATCTTAATTTATTTAGAGAATTACTAAATAAAATTTGTTCCATAATAACCTCCGTTTGTTTTTAATATTATTTGTATAAAATAATTTTTTATGCAAAAAATATTTTTAGGTGATTAAATAATGTTAATAGTTTTTTTTAGAGCATTAATTTTGTATGCAGTAGTTTTTTTAGTAATAAGACTTATGGGAAAAAGAGAACTTTCAAAAGTTCAACCATTTGAACTTGCAATAATTATATTAATTGCAGATCTAGCTTCTGCGCCAATGTCTGCAAGAGGTATGTCAATATTTGATGGAATAGTTCCAATAATAACACTTTTAATTATGTATATAGTATTTACATTAATTATAAAAACAAATACAAAAGTTCAAGATGTTGTATGTGGGTCTATTTCAGTTATAATAGAAAATGGAAAAATTGTTGAAGAAGAATTTAATAAACTAGAATATACAATACCAGATTTAATGTCACAGTTAAGAGAAAATAATGTTTTTAAAATACAAGATGTAAAATATGCGATATTAGAAACAAATGGAAATCTTGATGTAATAACATATAATGATAGTATAGAATCATTACCTCTAAATGTTGTAGAAGATGGATGTATGGTAAAAAATAATATTACTATTTTGAAAATGAAAGAAGAAGATATAGAAAGATTAATTTATAAAAATAAATTAAAATTAGAAGAAATACTTGTTGCAACAATTGATGAGAAAGGAAATTTTATTTATCAACTAAAAAAATCTAAATTAAAAGAGGTGAAAAGATAAATGAAACAAATAGCTGTACTTGTTGTATCATTATTTGTTTTAGTATTAAGTGCTTTGTGGGAAGTAAAATATATAGAAAATTCAAGTAGATATATTTTATCAGATATTAGCTATACTAAAAATCAAATTCAAAATGATAATTATGAAGAAGCGAAAAATCATATTGAAAATATAAAAAATACATGGGGAAGTATTAGACCTGTATGGAAATTATTTATACATCATGATAAGTTAGATAACATAGAAAAAGAAATAGAAGTTTTAAAATCATATATAGATTTACAAGATAAGAATGAAGCAATAACTTCGTTAGAAAAATTAAATTTTAGTCTAAATAATATAAATGAAGATGAAAAGTTAAAAATAGAAAATATATTATAAATTATTGAAACTTTAAATATTTTTTAAAGTTTCTTTTTTTACTTGAAAAAGTTTACTAAATATAGTAGACTATATATAATTGGAGGGATATATATGAAAAAAGGTATAACACTTACAATAGCAGTAATGGCAGTTACTATTATGTTAATACTTATAACATCATCTACAGTAATTGGTGGAAGTGCTATTAGTGCAGCAAATTTCGAGAAATTTAATTCTATGTTAACAAGAACATCAGATAATATAAATGAATATTATATAAAAAATAAATCTTTACCAATAAAAGATGAAATTATTGATATAAATTCTTTAGGTAGTGAGTTTGTAAATGCTGTAGCAAAAAATAATGATTTAGAAAGTACATTTAAAGTCGTTGATATGACGAAAATTGAAGATCCTACTGTAACAGAAGGAAATGGAACTATTGAATCTAAAGATGTATTTTTAGTTGCAGAAGAAACACATAATATTTATTATTTAAAAGGTTTTAAATATAAAGGTGTTGTATATTTCGGATTATAAGATAAAAAAGCTTAAAACAAAAAGTTTTAAGCTCTTTTTATTAGTCATTTTTATTGCATAATTTATTTATTGGACAAATGTCACATTTAGGACGTCTTGCAATACAGATATTTCTACCATGAACAACTAATACATGGTTTAATTTAGTCCAATATTTCTTATCAAATGTTTTAAGTAAATCTTGTTCAATTTTTAATGGAGTATTAGAATTAGAAAGCCCAATTTTTCTAGAAATTCTTGTAACATGAGTATCTACAGCAATACCTACAGTCTTTGAAAAACATTCTTGTAAAATAATATTTGCTGATTTTCTTCCTATTCCATATAAGCTACATAAATCATCCATATTATCAGGTACTTTTCCATCAAAATCATTTACTATTTTTTGAGAGGTTTTAAGTATATTTAAAGCTTTGTTTTTGTAAAATCCACAAGGTTTTATAATTTCTTCTATATCTTCTAATTTAGCTTTACTTAATTTATATACATCATCATATTTTTCAAAAAGTTTAGGTCTTATTATATTAACTCTAGCATCAGTACATTGTGCAGCAAGTATTAATGCAACTACAAGTTCTATATTGTTATTAAAATCTAATCCACATTTTGCATCACTATAATAATCAAATAATATGTCGGCAATTTCTTTTGCTTTGTTTTTTGTTACTTTTTTATATGTCTTTTTTTGCTTTTTTTTATTTTCCACAATTTATACACCATCTATTCAAAATATTCATAATATATAATAAATATTTTATAATATTTTTATCCATTTGTCAAAGGAGGGAATACATATGTTTACAGGCGGATTTAGAAAAACAATTGGACTTTTTTTGCTTGCTATGGGAATAGGTGTTGGTCTTAGTATAATACTTCCTGTTTGGGGATGGATAGCAATAGTAGCTATTGCAGTTGTAATTATTGGAATATCATGGATATTTTGCTAGTATCTAAAGGAGGAATATATTTATGAAAATAGTTATATATCAACCAGGAAAATTTATGAAATTAATTTTAAAAACAATATTTAAAATATAAACTTTTCTCTAACTTATAGTTAGAGATTATTTTTTTTGCTTGATTATATCGCTAAAAATTGGTATAATTTATTAGTAAAGTTGTATTTTAAGAAAGGATATTTTATGATAAACAAAGAAAATATTAGAAATTTTAGTATTATTGCACATATAGATCATGGTAAATCTACACTTGCAGATAGATTAATTGAACTTACAGGAAGTATTGATGAAAGAAAAATGCAAAAACAGCTTTTAGATAATATGGATATAGAGCGTGAGCGAGGTATAACAATAAAATCTCAATCTGTAAGGATGAAGTATGTTGCAAAAGATAATAAAGAATATATATTAAATTTAATAGATACACCAGGACATGTTGATTTTAATTATGAAGTATCTAGGGCGTTAGCTGCTTGTGAAGGAGCAATACTTGTTGTTGATTCGACACAAGGTGTTGAGGCACAAACATTAGCTAATGTATATCTTGCACTTGAAAATAATCTTGAAATATTACCTGTAATAAACAAGATTGATTTACCAAGTGCAAGAGTAGAAGAAGTAAAAAGTGAAATAGAAAACATAATTGGTCTAGATGCATCTAATGCACCGTGTATTTCTGCAAAAACTGGTCTTAATGTAGAAGATGTATTAGAGGATATAGTAAAAAATGTACCGCCACCAAAAGGTGATATAAATGCTAAAACAAAATGTTTAATATTTGATTCAATATATGATAATTATTTAGGTGCTTTAGCTTTTGTTAGAGTAATGGATGGTATGGTAGAAGTTGGAGATACCATAATTACTATGTCTACAAATATGGAATATGTAGTGTCAGAAATTGGATATTTTAAGCCTGGTGGATATGAAAAATGTGACAGACTAACTGCTGGTGAGGTTGGATATATTTCAGCTAGCATAAAAAATTTATCCGATATTCATGTAGGTGATACAATAACAACTAAAAAAAAAAAACCGAATAAACCAATAAATGGAAATAAAAAAGAAAAACCAAGGGAAAAACCTGAAATATTCCTTACAGA
>CALWOE010000051.1 GCA_944383035.1 uncultured Clostridia bacterium | reverse complement strand
ATTTCTACCTTTTTTATCTTATTTTTATTTAATATTTTGTTTATTTTTTATCTTTTCCATAATATGAATCTTTTATAATTTGAGCTAGTTCACTTACAAGTGGAAGTTTTGGATTTGCTGTTGTACATTGATCTTCAAATGCTTTATATGCTAAATCATCTACTTTTTCCATGTACTCTTTTTCATCTTTTATTTCCTCTTTAAATGATTTTGGCATGTTCATTTTATCCATTAAATTTTCAATAGCTTTAATTAATGAATTCACACCTTCTTCTGTAGTTGAGGCTTTAAGCCCAAGTCTTCTTGCAATATCTGCATATCTTTTATCTGCAATAAAATACTCATATTTTGGGAATGAAACAAATTTTGTTGGCATTGTTGCATTGTATTTTATAACATATGGTAATAATATTGCATTAGCTCTTCCATGTGGGACATGATATTCACCACCAATTTTATGAGCTATACTATGATTTATACCCAAAAATGCATTAGAAAATGCCATTCCAGCTATTGTACTTGCGTTGTGCATCTTTTCTCTTGCTACTGTATCATTTGGATCATTATATGACCTCACTAAATATTCAAATACAAGTTCAATTGCTTTTATAGCAAGACCATCTGTATAATCAGAAGCCATATTTGATACATAAGCTTCAATTGCATGTGTTAATACATCCATACCAGTATCTGCTACAACTGTTTTTGGCAATGAATAAACAAGTTCAGGATCTACTATTGCAATATTTGGTACTAAAGCATAATCAGTTATTGGATATTTCATTTGTTTTACTTTGTCAGATATTACTGCAAATGATGTAGCTTCTGAACCAGTACCACTTGTTGTTGGAATAGCTACCATTTTTGCTTTTTTACCTAAATCATCAATTTTATATACTTTTTTTCTTATATCTAAGAATTTTGATTTCATTGCATCTAGATTTACATCAGGTTGTTCATATAAAAGCCACATACCCTTTGCTGCATCCATTGCACTTCCACCACCTAATGCTATAATACAATCAGGTTTGAAAATGTTCATCATTTCTACACCTTTTCTTACTGTATCAAAAGATGGATCTGGTTCAACTTCAGAAAATATTTCAGAATGAACACGTTCTTTTCTTCTTCTTAAATAATATAAAATCTTATCTACATATCCAAGTTTTAACATAGATTCATCAGTAACAATAAATACTCTGCTTATATCTTTCATTACTTCTAAATATTTTATAGAACCTTTTTCAAAGAATATTTTATTTGGAACTTTAAACCATTGCATATTAACCCTCCTTTTTGCCACTCTTTTTATATTGATTAAATTTACAGCCGATACATTAGCAGTTGTTGAATTTCCACCAAAAGTACCACATCCAAGTGTTAAAGATGGTAAATTAGTATTGTATATATCACCTATTGCACCATGTGTGGATGGAGAGTTTACAATAAGTCTTCCAGCTTTCATTACTTTTTCATATTCTTCAATTATTTTTTTATCTTGACAATGTATAACTGCTGAATGTCCTAGTCCACCATATTCTAGTAGTTTACTTGCAGTTTTAAATCCTTCTTTTTCATCTTTTACAATATAATATGCAAGTATTGGACTTAACTTTTCTTTTGATAAAGGATATTTATCTCCTACGCCATCTAATTTAGTTATAAGAATCTTTGTCTTTTCTGGAACAGATATACCTGCCATATTTGCAATGTCATATGCAGATTGACCGACAATAGATGAATTTATTGCAAGATTTCCATTTTTTTCAATAATAACAAAATCTTGTAATTTTTTTGTTTCTTTTTTATCTAAGAAATAACAACCATATTCTTTCATTATTTTTTCAAATTCATCTTTTATTTCACTATCTACTATAACTGATTGTTCAGATGCACAAATCATACCATTATCAAATGTTTTTGACATTATAAGATCAGTTATAGCACGTCTTAATTTAGCTGATTTATGTATGTAACAAGGAACGTTACCAGGGCCTACTCCAAGTGCTGGCTTTCCACAAGAATATGCTGATTTTACCATTCCTGATCCACCAGTTGCTAAAATTAATTTTACATCTTTATGATTCATAAGAGCTGTTGTTGCCTCAAGTGATGGATGTTCAATCCATTGTATTGCATACTTTGGTGCTCCTGCTTTTATTGCAGCATCAAGAATTACTTTTGCTGCAGCTATACTACAATTTTGAGCTGATGGATGAAATCCAAATATTATAGGATTTTTAGTTTTTACAGATATAAGTGATTTAAAAATAGTTGTAGATGTTGGATTTGTAACTGGCGTTACACCTGCAATTATTCCAACTGGCTCTGCTACCATATCATAATCTTCTAATTCGTTTGAATCTATTATTCCCACTGTTTTATTATATTTTATACTATGATATACATACTCTGAGGCGAAAATATTTTTTGTTATCTTATCTTCAAATACACCTCTTTTTGTTTCTTCAACTGCATATTTTGCAAGTCTCATATGATTTTCAACAGCTGCAATTGACATTGCTTTTACAATTTTATCAATTTGTTCTTGATCTAAATCTTTATATTCAAGTTCTGCCTGTTTTGCACGTTCTACAAGCTCGTTTATTTCTTTTTCAACACTCATATATCTACCTCCTACATAATAAATTATATGCATACTATGATTTTAACATTAAAAATTAAATTATTCAACTATTTTTACTAACTGATATTTATTTATATAAATAAAATCTAAAAAAGTAAAATTACCTTTTTAGATTTTTTATTTATCTTAACCAATTTATAACTCTCATTCCATATGGAGAACCCCATGGTGCACCACTAATACTGTTTTTTGTATTATCTATATTTATACTTGACAAACTATTACAAAATTCAAAACAATTTGTTCCTATTTTCTTTACATTATTTGATATATTAATACTAGTTAAACTATTGCAATAAGCAAAAGCTAGATTACTAAGTTCTACTAAAGTATTAGGAAACATAATATTAGTTAATTTTTTACCATGGAATGCATTAGTGCCAATAACTTCAACACCTTCTTTTATATTAACATTATTTTCATTTCTATAATATAATATTATTTTTGTTTTATCTTTATTGTATATAAAATCCTCATCAGAAGAATAATACATATTATTTTCATCTACATCTATTCTTTCCATATTAAGAAGATAAAATGCAATTGGATCTATATTTTTTACACTAGCTGGTATATTAATTTCTTTTAAACTGGTATTTGCAAATGATTGTTCACCTATTCTTTCTAAATCGTCATTTAATATAATCTCACTTAAATTATTACACCCTCCAAATGCTTTATATCCGATACTTTTTACCCCATTTTTTATAGTTATAGTTTTATTTTTTGAAATTGATAAGATAAGCTCTTCTCCTGATTTATTATAAATATTTATTCCATCACTGCTAAATTTAGTGTTATTTTCTGACACATTTATTTTTTCGATTTTACTTGTTATATAATTTTTATTAATATCTTCAATTGTAGATGGTAAATTTAAAACTTTTACATTTGTATAAAAATTTAATGCTCCATTTGATATTTCTTTTATTCCTTCCTCTATAGTAAGTTCAGATAAATTTTTATCTGCACCTTCGTTTGTTACAAAATATAATTTAGTTTTTGAATTATTATATAATTTACCATTTTCAAATACAAAATTTTTATTTTCACTACTTATTTCTATATCAGATAACATTGAACATCTAAGAAACATACCATTTTCTAATGTAGTTAAACCATTTGGAATATTTACCTTTTTTAAAGAAGAACAATCAATAAAACAATAACCTCCTAAATAAGATAAATTTTCGGGTAAATTAATAATAGAAAGTAATCTGCATCCACCAAATGTATATGAGCCAATATAACTAACAGAATTTGATAATTCTATATTACTTAAACTACTACACCCATAAAAAGCTTGTTCATAAATTATTTTTACTGAATTTACCATTTTAACACTCTTTAAATTTGAACAACCTCTAAAAGCATAACTTCCAATAATTTCAACGCCATCTTCCATTATTACTTCCTGTAAAGAAGTATTACTTGAAAATGCATTTGATCCTATTTCTTTTACACTTCCAGGTATTATTACTCTTGTAAGTCCCTCTAAATTATTAAAAGCCCCATCTCCTATTTTTGTAACGTTATATGGTATTCTTACTGTTCCTGTACTATCTAAAAGTAACAAATTACTATTTGCAGATATTAATACCCCATCTATTATCTCATATGGGATTATTCCTATACCTAACTCTTTTGCCCATATTAGTTTTTGTTCTACATCACCTTTGTAGTATAGCTCTCCTTTTATTATTTCAAACTCTGAGTAGTATCCTTTCTTTGCTGTTGGTATTACATCATATATATTTGTTTCTCTATCATCTGTTTTTGTATTATATGTTAGTCCATTATCTGCTGCATTTAAACTTTCTATTTCAAATTTTCCCACAGACTGTGTTGCCTTTGTTTGTACAAACATCTCAAATTCTTCTTCTATTACTCTTAAATCATTTTTAAATACTGATTCATTTGCTACTCCAAATATTTTTCCATCTGTTATGTTATATAGTACTGTTGCTACAAGTATTATTATCACCACTATTGTTACTACTAATACTATTAAACTTATTCCTTTTTTATTCTCTTTTAAACTTTTCATATACCAAAATTCCCCCTTTTAAGACACAAAAAACCAATACTAGCTTTTACTAGTACTGGTTTACATTTTTTACATTTTCTTCTATTTTTATATTTTTTACTTTACATTTTTTACAAAATTTTACGTGTGTGTGTGTGTGTGTGTGTGTAGTACAATCATATTTATACCCCTTTTAGTTTACATATATTAATTTTAATAATTACTTTTATTTCCAGTTTATACTAAAATTATATATTATTTTACTAAAAATTTTCAAGTATTTTAAAAATTTTTTAATATTTACTTTACAAAACTTTTAAGTTGTAAAAATATAAAGATTAGATATAAAAATAAATATATAAAATATAACAAAAATAATAATAGTTTTTGTTATATTGGAAAGTTTGTGATATAATAAATATATAATTGGAGGTCTAAAATGAAAATACAATACCCACCCTATACTATAACTGACAAAATGTTAAATTATGTGTCAGATATAATGAAAAAAGTAGGAGAAGCAAATTATTTTGAAAGTTTAAACAAATACCCAAATTTAAGAAGAAAATCAAGAATAAAATCAATACACTCATCTTTAGCAATAGAAAATAACCAATTGTCATTTTTTCAAGTTGAAGATGTAATAAATGGAAAGCCTGTAATTGGAGATCAAAAAGATATTCAAGAAGTAAAAAATGCATATAAAGCTTATGAACAAATTGACAAATTAAATCCATATTCTATTGAAGATCTAAAAAAAATACACAGAATATTAACTTTTTTAATTGAAGATGATGCAGGTAAATTTAGAAATCATGGTGAAGGAGTTTACGATGGAGATATATGTATTTTTACATGCCCACCACATAAATTAGTACCTACTTTAATGGATAACTTATTTAATTGGATGAATGAAGTTAAAGACAAAATAAATCCTCTTATTCTATCTTCTATATTCCATTATGAATTTGTGTTTATACATCCTTTTCACGACGGAAATGGAAGAACTGCAAGATTATGGCAAACTGCAATTCTTTCACATTGGGAAAAAGCATTTAAGTTTTTGCCTATTGAAAGTATGATTAAAAAAAATCAAGAAGATTATTATACTGCGATTCAAAATTGTAATAATGCCGGAAATTCAACAGAATTTATAGAATTTATGCTAAAAATGATAAATGATACAATAGATGAAATGAATAATTCAAAAGAAATGAAAGATAAATCTATGCTACTACTTTCTGAAAATGAATTAAAAATATTGGAATGTATAAAGAAAAATGTTATTATTGGAACAAAGGATATTATTGAACAAACAAAAATATCTGATAGAACTGTTAGAAGAATATTAAAAAAATTTGTTGATAATAAAACTATTGAAAGTGTTGGAAATACTGAAAATACACCAAATAAAAAATATAAATTGGCAGAGTAATGACAGAGTAATGACAGAGTAAAAAATTTTTAATAAATTTATTATTACTAAAATATTAAATTTTTATAATATTTCATATATTAAAATAACTTAAGACAAAAGTCCTAAGTTATTTCTTATTTGAGCCAATTTATAACTCTCATACCATATGGTGAATTCCATGGTGCACCTATTATACTTCCTTTTTCTTTATCTATATTTATCTGTGTTAAATTATCACAAAAAGAAAAACAATAACTATTTATTTTTTCAACACTATTTGGAATTGTTATACTTGTAAGTCAACTACAATAATTAAAAGATGTTTTTATCTCTTCTACAGTATTTGGTATTATTATATTTTTTATCATAGTTTTATTATGAAAAGCCAAATCACCAATTATTTTTATACATTCTGGTATTTCAACACTAGATTCTACTTTATAATACATTATTATTTCTGTTTTATTTTTGTTATACACAAATTTATCATCAGATGTATATCTTTGATTTGCTGTATCTATTTCAAATTTTCCCACAGACTGTGTTGCCTTTGTTTGTACAAACATTTCAAATTCTTCATCTATTACTCTTAAGTCATTTTTAAATACTGATTCATTTGCAACACCAAATATTTTCCATATGTTATATTGTACAAAACTGTTGCTACAAGTATAATTATTACTACTATTGTTACTACTAATACTATTAGACTTATTCATTTTTTAGTTTTATTCATACATCATCCCTCTTTTTTTATTTTATCCTTTATATTAATTTTTTTAAATTAAAATATTTTCCAATTTTTATTTTAACCGCAAAAAACCAATACTAGTTTTTGCTAGTACTGGTTTACATTTTCTTCTATTTTTATGTTTTTTACTTTACATTTTTTACAAAAATTTACGTGTGTGTATGTGTAGTACAATCATACTTATACTCTTTTTAGTTTACATATATTAATTTAATTTGTTTCCATTTTATACTAAAATTATATATTATTTTACTAAAAATTTTCAAGTATTTTTTATTTAACATTTATTTTATTCATCATAAGTTATAACTCTTGTACCATACACTGCACCCCATGGTTCTCCTGATATTTCTCCTCTTTGTTTGTGAATTATTATATTTGTTAATTTTTTTGCATTACTAAAAACATAATTATCAATTTTCTCAATGCTACCTGGTATTTCTACTTTCTCTAAATTATCACATATATAAAAACCATAATAACCTATGCTTTTTATCCCGTCTTTTAATATAACTTCTTTTAAGTTATTACAATATGAAAAAGCATAATTATATATATATTCAATTGAATCAGGAAAATCTAGAATATCTGTTGCACTTTTTGACACGAAATACAAAGTTTTTTCATCTTTACTTAATAAATATTTATTATTTATTGATTTATATGTTTCATTTTCTTCAGATACTTCTATTTCTTCTAAACCTAATAAAGATTGTGAACTTATTTTATTTACATTTTTGGGTATATATAAATAACTAACTGACCA
>CALWOE010000050.1 GCA_944383035.1 uncultured Clostridia bacterium | reverse complement strand
AGTTGTACATTAAAATCAAATGTAAGAGTAAAATATATTACTTCGTAATTTACTTGCTTTTAATTTTTCACTTAACAAATGAAAAATAGTTTTTAAAAAAAGTAATAAATATATTTATTTTTTTTATATTTAATGATATTATTATCTTAATGATAATGTTTTTTATAGGGGGGATATTATGTTTAATATAAAAAATTTATTTGATAATGACGATGTAAATGTAATTGAAAAGAAGGGAAATATTTCTGTACTAGAATTTAAAAGGGATGTAAGTGTAAATAAATATACTGCTATGTCAGAATATTATGCATCAAAAATGAATGTAAGAAGAAGACAAGTGGTAATAGAGTTAAATGGTGATGAGTATGTTACAAGTGCAGGAGCAATGCAGTGGATGGCAGGAAATATAGAGTCAAAATCAAATGTAAAAGGAATAGGGGATTTCTTTGGAAAAGCTATAAAAGGGAGTGTAACAAGTGAATCAGCTGTTAAACCAAAATATCAAGGTTATGGACTTCTTGCTTTAGAACCAACATATGATTATATATTATTAGAAGATGTTTCAAATTGGAATGGAAGTATAGTTTTAGAAGATGGGTTATTTTTAGGATGCCAATCAACTCTTGATAATACAGTAGTAATGAGATCTAATTTGTCATCTGCAATGTTAGGTGGAGAAGGTCTATTTAACTTAAAATTGACTGGTAAAGGAATTGCAATTTTAGAAAGCCCAGTTCCAAGAGAAGAACTAATTGAAATAACTTTAGATAATGATCAAATAAAAATTGATGGAAATATGGCTATTGCTTGGTCTGATTCTTTAAAATTTACTGTTGAAAAATCTACAAAAAGTTTACTTGGATCTGCTGTTGCTGGCGAAGGTTTTGTAAATGTATATAGAGGAACAGGAAAAATATTGATGTCACCAGTAAGACCAGAAAGTTTAAATAATGTTTTAAAATATAATCCAAAATAGATAAAAAATATAAAAAAGTCAATTTTATGGTTTACTTTTTTGCTACTTATTTATATTTTTTGTTGCATATTTAAATTAAATAGTATATAATCTACTTAAAAGAGGTAAAATATTATGGATTTATTTAATGATAACAAATTTAATCAAAATAGTAGTACAAGTGAAGTAGATCAAATTATAAAAAATCATGATTTACATACAAAATATAAATCAGGTGAAGAAAGTTATATAAAATTCTTGGAAAATTTAGAATATAAAGGAAAGAAATTAACAAGATTAAGAATAATTACTGTTGATTCTGATGGTAAAATAGTAAATGATGGAGAATATCTAACAGATTACTTAGAAAAGAAAAATAGTAGAGGTTTAATAGTAGGATATACTAAAGAGGTATATCAAGATTTATATAAAAAATATCCAAGAGAAGTTGGCAACTTTTTCTTTGTAGGTAATGGTCAAAAAGGAAGTATAAGTTATTTAAAACCAAAAAGTTTAGAAGGATATGGAATAAACTATATAGGAACACTAAAAATAAAAACAAAACTTTTTTAAATGTAATAAAAATATAGGAGGGTGTGAATATGAAAACAGTAGCTACAAGAGATTTAAAAGATAAAAAATGGTATGGTGAATATTTACAAGGTGCAAAAGAATATTTAGGATATTTAAAAGAAATCGATGATTTAAATAAAAAATATGGTATTGAAAGTAGAACAAAATCAAATATTATAGCACCTGAAAGAACATCACAAATAGAAGAAGAATATAAAAGAATGGTAAAAGTTGCAGCAGAAAAATATGGAATTACTGATGTAAGTAAAGAAAATAATTTTAGAAGTTTGGTAAAAGATAAAGATGAATTTATAAATAGTTTGAATGAAAAAGAAGAAAAAGATTTAAATCAAGAAGATAAAAATAAAAATAGAGATGATAATGATATAATACATTAGTATAATTTTTGTATTTTTAGTTATAATATAAATATGTGCAGTGTACTCATGCACAAGTTATATTTATCTATAAAAATTTATATAAATTAATAGATAAAATGAGAAGCTTGAATGGTTTTAATTTTAAGCTTCTTATATTTTTTTGATAAAATTTGACTTTTTCTGACTATTTTTTATAAAATTATTGACTTTATAAATTTTATGTGCTATAATAGTCAAAGAAAGTCAAAGTTAAAAATAAAAATAAAAATAAAAATAAGAAAAGAGGATTGTTATGAAATTATCAGATATTATAGAAGCATATATAAAAGATTTAATAGAAGATGAAAATTCAGTAGAATTAAGAAGAAATGAACTTGCAGATAAATTTAATTGTGTACCATCACAGATAAATTATGTTATATCTACAAGATTTATTCCAGAACTTGGCTTTTATGTTGAAAGTAGACGTGGCGGCGGTGGATATATCAAAATTAGTAAATCTAGTTTACCAAGACAAGATTATATTAATGATATTATTGAAAAGATTGATAACAAAATGTCGCAAAGTGTCGTAGATGTTTACTTGAAAGAATTTCTAAGATATAATATTTTAGATGAAAAAATAGCAAATTTAATACGTGTAGCATTATCAGATAAGAGTTTAGCAAAAGTTAATTTAGCTGATAGAGATTATATAAGAGCAGATATTTTTAAAAATTTAATCATAAATTTATAATAAAGTAAGGAGTGATTTTCATGAAATGTGAAAAATGTGGAAAAAAAGAAGCGACTGTTAAATATTATGAGAATATAAATGGAGAAAAAAGAGAGTTACATTTATGTTCTAATTGTGCAAATAGTATAGGTATAACAGATTTTGGAAGTGTGTTTTCACCACTTTTTTTAAGTATACCAGATTATTTATTTGAAAAAGAGAAAATATATTGTGATACTTGTGGATATAAATTTGATGATTATGCAAATACTGGATTTTTAGGGTGTCCGGATTGCTATGATACATTTTCAGATAAGTTAGATGATATATTATACAAATTGCATGGAAAAACAAGACATATAAAATTGTTAGATAAAAATAATAAAGTAAATACAAATAGAGGATATAGAGAAAATAATAAAAATTCAAATAGAAAACTTACTAAAGAAGAAGAAATTAAAAAATTAAAACAAGAAATTCAAGATTTAATAAAACAAGAAAAATATGAACAAGCAGCAGTTGTTCGTGATAAAATAAAAAAATTAGAAAATAAAAAAGATTAATAAAGGTTGGGTGTTTTTATGTGGTATGAAGATATATCTAATGATTCAGATGTTGTTATATCAACACGACTTAGATATGCAAGAAATATAGCAGGATATAAATTTCCTCATATGATGAATAATAACGAACAAGCAAAAATAATAAAATTAATAGAAAATGTAAAGCTTAAAGATAACTATAAATTATTTAAGATGAAAGATATTGATGTTGATACAGAAAATAGTTTAATGGAAAAACATTTGATATCAAAAGAATTCGTTGGTAATGATGATGGAGCGATTATTGCAAGTGATAAATATGATATTTTATGTATGATCAATGAAGAAGATCATTTAAGAATACAATCTTTTGAAAGTGGTTTTAATCCGGATAAAGCATATAATAATCTTGTAGAATTTACAAATATGTTAGAAAAAAATATAGATTTTGCAAAAAATGATAAATATGGTTATCTTACAGCTTGTCCAACAAATGTAGGTAGTGGTTTTAGAGTATCATTTATGTTACATTTGCCGGCTCTTGCAAAAATAAAAATGTTAAATAAATTATTTAATCAAATAACAAATATAGGATTATCTGTTAGAGGATTTTATGGAGAAAATACAAAAGGTGATGGATATATATATCAAATATCTAATCAAAAGACATTAGGTATTTCAGATAAAGAAATAATTAATAATGTAACAGCTGTTGTTAAAACTTTAATTGAACAAGAAAGAAAGGCAAGAGAAATTTTAAAGAAAAATAATTTATATCTAGAAGATGAAGTATATAGAGCTTATGGAACATTGAAATACTCAAGAGTTATTAATGAAGAAGAAGCCTTAAAACTTTTATCTAGGGTAAGACTTGGAGTATCAACTTCAATTATAAAAGAGGTGGATTTAAAAAAGATACAAAATTTAATGATAAATATAAAACCATATACTTTAAAATTAATTTTAAAACAAGATATAGAAAATGACGAAGATAAAGTTCGTGCAGATTATATAAGGAAGGAGTTGAAATAATATGTATGAATTTACAGGGAGAGCTCAAAAAGTATTAGAGCTTGCAAAAGAATTCTCATTAGAACATGACTATTCATTTATTGGAACAGAACATATATTATATGGATTAGTTGCAGAAAATGAAGGATTAGCTGGTAAAATTTTAACTTCACAGGGACTTACAAAAGAATATATAGAAAATGAAATTATTAAAATTGATGGACTTATGAATACTACTTCTGAAGAAGTTGATTTTACACCACGTGCAAAGAGAATTATAGAAAATAGTGTAAAAGAATCAATGAGAATGAATCAAAATTACGTTGGAACAGAACATATTTTACTTGCACTTATGAGAGAAGTGGATAGTGTAGCAGTAAGAATATTAATAGATGCAGATATAGATCCTCAAAAAATATTTGCAGATTTAATTAGACTTTTAAGTGAAGATGCACCACTTAGTAAAGCAAATACTAGTGGAGGATATAATAATACATCTAATATGACACCTACTTTAAATCAGTATGGTAAAGATTTAACTGAGTTTGCAAGTAAGAAAAAATTAGATCCGGTTATAGGTAGACAAAAAGAAATAGAAAGAATAGTAGAAATATTAAGCAGAAGAACAAAAAATAATCCTGTATTAATTGGAGAACCAGGTGTTGGTAAAACAGCAGTAGTAGAAGGGCTAGCACAAATGATTGTAGATTCAAAAGTACCAGAAATATTAAAAAATAAAAGAATTGTAAGTTTAGACTTATCTTCCATGATAGCTGGTGCAAAATATAGAGGTGAATTTGAAGAACGTTTAAAAAAGGTATTGCAAGAAATAAAAAAAGATGGAAATGTAATTTTATTTATAGATGAACTTCATACAATAATTGGAGCTGGTTCTGCAGAAGGTGCTATGGATGCAGCAAATATCTTAAAACCACTTTTATCTCGTGGTGAAGTACAAATAATTGGTGCAACTACATTAAATGAATATAGAAAATATATTGAAAAAGATAGTGCATTAGAAAGACGTTTTCAAAGTGTATTAATAGATGAACCGAATGCAGAAGATACAATATTGATATTAAAAGGATTAAAAGACAAATATGAAGCACATCATAAGGTAAAAATAACTGATGAATCAATTAAAGAGGCAGTTTATTTATCACAAAGATATATTAATGATAGATATCTTCCAGATAAAGCAATAGATTTAATTGATGAAGCATGTTCAAAAGTAAAATTAAAAACAGTAACAATGCCAAACAGTGTAAAAAAATTAGAGAAAGATTTAGAAAAAGTATCAAAAGAAAAAGAAGAAGCAATAATCTCTCAGTCTTTTGAGAAAGCGGCTACTTTAAGAGATAAAGAGAAAAATTTAAAAGAAGAAATAAAAAAAGAAAAAACAAAATGGGAAAAAGAAGAAAAATCAAAAGATGTGTGCATTACTAAACAAGATATTTGTGATGTTATATCAAATTGGACAAAAATACCAGTTTCAAAACTTACAGAAACAGAGTCTGAAAAATTAAAAAATCTAGATAAAACTTTAAAAGAAAGAGTAATTGGTCAAGATGAAGCAGTAGAATCACTTGCAAGAGCAATAAAAAGAGCAAGAGTTGGTCTTAAAGATGAAAATAGACCAATAGGATCTTTTATGTTTTTAGGTCCAACTGGTGTAGGTAAAACTGAACTTACAAAAGCACTTGCAGAAAACTTATTTGGAAATGAAAATGCGATGATAAGATTTGATATGTCTGAATATATGGAACCACATAGTGTTTCAAAACTAATTGGTTCTCCTCCAGGATATGTCGGCTATGAAGAAGGAGGAAGATTAACAGAACAAGTTAGACGTAAACCATATAGTATAGTGCTTTTTGATGAAATTGAAAAAGCTCATCCAGATGTATTTAATATGTTACTTCAAATATTAGATGATGGAAGACTTACTGATTCTACTGGAAGAACAGTAAACTTTAAAAATACAGTTATTATTATGACATCAAATGTTGGTGCAAGAAATATAGTAGAACATCATACTATTGGTTTTGCAAATAAAGATGATAAGGTAAAAGATTATGAAAAATCAAAAAAAGAAGTGATGTCAGAATTAAAGAAAACATTTAGACCAGAATTTTTAAATAGATTAGATGAAATAATAGTATTTAATAAATTAGATGAAACAAGTATTGAAAAAATAACAAAATTAATGCTTAAAGATTTTGAACTAAGAATTAAAGATAAAAATATAAAATTAAAAATTGATGATGAAGTAATAAAACATTTGAGTAAAATTGGTTTTGATGATACTTATGGAGCAAGACCGTTAAGACGTGCTATACAATCAAATATAGAAGATTTATTTGCAGAAGCAATTTTAGATAAAAAAATAAAAGATGGCGATACTGTGTCAGTAAAAATGGAAGATAATAAAATTGTATTAAAATAAGATAAATAAAATGGTGGATTTTTTCCACCATTTTATTTTTTTAGATAAGGAGTAAGTTCATATATTACATCTTCTTGTAAATTAAGAAAGTTTTTTATCGAACTTTTTAAACTATAATTAATATCCGGATATGTATTGATTAGCTTATTACATTCTATTATACCCATTTGAGCTCCTTGTATTAACATTTCTGATATGTGTGAATTACTACTATCTTTTAAAGTGTTTAAATTTATACTAGTCCATCCCATAATTTTTTGTTGTAGAGGAGTATCTGTTGGCTTTTCATTTAATTCATCAAAATCACTTTTAATATTATTTAAAAATTGTTCATATCTATTTGATTGTTTATATAGTAAATTTTTAAAACTTTCATCTTTTACCTTTTCGATAACAAGTGAATAAGAATCTTCTCCCATTTTAATTGCTTTATTAAATTCTTTTAAAACTTCTAAATTATTTTTATTCATATTAAAATACCTCCATAAATATTATCTATAATTTATTAAATACTATACTTAAAATAAAATAATTATTGAATAATTTAAATAAATATGATATATATTAATGTAATGGAGGGATTTTTATGGAATTTATGAAAAAAATGGACGAATTTTCAAAAAAAGTTGGAAGGACAGCAACTGATACTTATAATACAGTGGCTGATAAGTCTGGTAAATTAATTGAAGAAGCAAAACTAAAAATGGCTGTTAATGATAAACATGAAGAAATAGAAGATTTTTATATTGTAATGGGAAAAACAGTATATGAACAATATAAAGAGAAAAATGATGTTGGTGAGTTTGCAAAAGTATGTAAAAAAATAGACAAATTAAATTCTGAAATAAATGAAATGGAAAAAAAGATTCTATTTAATAAGAATCTAAGAAAGTGTGATAATTGTGGAGAAATAATATCACTTGATAGTACATTTTGTGAAAATTGTGGAAAGAAACAAAAGCCAGTTAAAATAAAAGAAGATAAAAAAGAATTAAAAGATAAAGATGAAAAAGAAGAACCAAAAGAAAAAGTTTGTCCACAATGTGGTTTAGTATGTGATTATAAATCAAAATTCTGTTCAAAATGTGGATATAAGTTTTAAAAAAAATATATAAAAATAGCACTTCTATTAGTAATATTTTTAGAGGTGTTATTTTTTTATAAAAAATTTTCAAAAAAAAATAAAAAAAGTGTTGACAAAATGAATTTTAAATGGTAATATAATACGTGTCACAA
>CALWOE010000049.1 GCA_944383035.1 uncultured Clostridia bacterium | reverse complement strand
GATAAAAATCATCTCAATTTTTGCTCTTTTCAATTATTTTTTTAATTTTTTTACCCCAACTATTGACAAAGAGCCCATATTCATTAAAATTTAACTTGAACATTCTCTCTTTGAGCCTCTGCAATCTCATACATTTTCTTTATTTTAAAACCAGACATAGATGCAACTATACTACTTGGAAACATTTCAACTTTATTGTTATATTGTTTTACTACTGCATTATAATATTTTCTTGAATTTGCAATGTCTTCTTCAACTTTTGTTAAGTTTTGACTTAGATCTATAAAGTTTTGATTTGCTTTTAAATCAGGATAATTTTCAACAAGAAGCATAAGTTTAGAAAGTTCATTTGACATTTTTTGATTTGCTTCTATTTTTTCATCCATTGACATTTTATCATAAGAAGTATTTCTTAAATTAACAACTTCTTCTAATGTTGATTTTTCATGCTCTGCATAACCTTTTACTGTTTCTACAAGATTTGGTATTAAATCCCATCTTTTTTTAAGATAGACATCCATTGTAGAAAAAGCTTCTTCAACATTATTATCAAGACCTATTAAACTGTTTCTAGCTATTATAAAATATAGTACTAAAATAACAACAATTGCTAAAATTACATATAAAGCTATCATTATATCCCTCCTTATTAAACTATATACATTATATCATTAAAAAATTAAAATGTCTAATAAATTTTAATTATTTTTTCTCAATACTTTTTTTTAGAAGTTCAATTTGTTCACTATCATCTACAACAGCTTTAATACTCGCTTTTAAAATATCATTATAATCTATTTTAAACCACTTTATATCATATCCTAATTCATTTAATAGTTCTCTTACAAACTCTCTTGTTGCTCTTCCATTCCCTTCTCTAAATGGATGTAAAACGTTTAAATCTGTCATAATTTCTGATAATTTTTTTATTAGTTCATCAAAACTTAGTTTTTTTAACTCATCAATTTTTATTTTATTAAATACATAATCAATATTATCTTCTATATAATAATATTCAGAAAATCTAAAATTTTCTTTTGTTATATTCTCTTTTCTATATTTACCTGCAAAATCATATACATCTTCGAATAAATACTTATGTATATTTATTAAATGATTTTTATCAAAAGTTCTTTTAATATTTGCTTTATCAATTGAAGCTAGTTTTAATGCTACTACTTTAGTTTCATATTCTTTTAATTTTTCTTCACTTTTAATATTAAGTTTATTTTTTAAAACATTTGTACCTTTATATGTATATATAGAATTTATTGCATCATACATAATTTACTCCATAACTTTAAATTCATTTTTTATTTTATTTAAGCCATCTTCTAAAGTAATTTTATTATCTAAGTAATCTTTTATTAAGGTTTCATCTTCTCTTGTTATATCAAAGCCTTCTATTTTCATTGAAGCTTTAATATTTTTTAATAAACTTTCATTATATGTCATAATATCACATCCTTTATATAACTATAAGTGGTATTGTTGTTTCATATCTTGTAAGTCCTGAATGATTTCCTTTTGTAAACATTTTATCTTCATATGTTATTTTGTCACAAACCATAAATTTTTCGTTTACTATAAAAGCTACATATTCTCCAATTGCATCATTTGCTATATTACTAAATTTACCATTTCCAAATAAGTTATTATTTTCAATTTCTTCTTTAGTAAATAATATAACATCTTTTGAAAATTCATCCATAAATTTAGTTTCAAATTCATCTTTAAATTCATCTTTTACAAAAAAACTTATACATCTTGTATCTATACTTGGCAATGCATAAAAATATTTTGAATAATCATTGTTTTGATTTAAGTATAACATGCTATTCATAGTTGTTTGTCCATGATCTGCTATAACTATAATTTTTAGATTTTCAAATTTTCTTTTTATATTTATTATTCCTCTTTCTATCTCATTTATAATGTTTTGAACTTCTATACTATCTATTCCATAAACATGAGACATATTATCAAGTCCATCAATATATAAATAATTAAAAGATTTAACATTTGGATTAATATTTTTTTGTATTTTTTCAAAAGATTCTCTT
The DNA here is from genome assembly GCA_944383035.1 of uncultured Clostridia bacterium. Taxonomy (GTDB): domain Bacteria; phylum Bacillota; class Clostridia; order TANB77; family CAG-465; genus CAG-465. The sequence goes on along the minus strand of CALWOE010000049.1, from coordinate 5,968 downwards.
ACAGAATAATATCCATATCTACTTGCTTTTTTTCCGGCAAACACCTTTGAAAAATCAGAATTTATAATTTGTCTATTCATATATATATTTACTTTTGATGAAAAGCTATCAAAAATACTATCAAATTTAAAAATGTCTCTTGGTTTTATTTTTTCGTCATCTTTTGTTTGCATAAGTAATGGATAATAATTTTTATTTAGTTTTTTACTATACTGCCACCATCCAAAAACTCCATGTTCTAAAGGATATCTACAAGTAAAAATACTAGTTAATATACAAGCTGTAGATGTAGGATTTACAGTGTTTAATTTATATTTACAAGCCCTTTTTAATATACTATTTTCATTTAAACTTTGAACTTTATAATATCCTAAACCATCTACTAATATTAAAAGATAACTATCTTTACTATCAATAATTTGTTCTAATTTTTGTTTTTTTGAATCTTCTAGAGCATCTTTAAACAAAAAAGAATGATTACTTGATAAATATTTTACTAAATCAATAATATCTAAATCATTTTCTTTTCTTTGATTTATATATTTTTTAAATTTTAACATATTTTCTTCAGTATTTTTTATCAAATAATCACCTCATTTATACTTTAAATTTATAAACTATTTAAAGCATCATTAATTCTTTTTTCTACTTTTTCTATTCCTAAAAGTTGCATTATATAATAAATATCTGGGGTATTTTTTCTATTTGTTACAGCCATTCTAATAATACCTGCAAAATCTGAAATACTTCCTTTATATTTATCTTTATTTTGTTTATATATTTTCATATCAACACAAAAGTTAAGTCTTGATGCTGTATTTTTCATATTTTCAAACCATTCTTCTTTAGAAAAATCTTCTTTATACTCATTTAAATAATTTTTTAATACTTCTTTTACAACATCTTTTGTTATTTTATCACTTGTGTTATTTTCTATTACTTCAAACATATAACCTTTTTCTTTTAAATCATCTTCATATAATTTATCAAAAAAGTAGAAATATGTTGGCTTAATATCTTCCCACTTAATAATATCTTTTCTTATTTTTTTAGCATTATCTCTTTCCATAGCAAACATTTTTTGTGCAAAATCTAAATTACTATTTAACATTTCATAAAAATCATGATCATATTTTTTAGTCCAATCTAATACATTATCTAAAACTTGTTTACTATTCATTCTTGCTATATTTTCTTTACTTACATCGTTTAATTTTTGTATATCAAATAAAGCACCAGAAATACTTACTTTTTTTAATCTTACAACAAAATCGTTATAATCTAAATCTTTATTTTTATTTCTCCAAGTTTCAAAATCTGAATTTATTATTGTAAGTAGATATTCTAAAACTGCATCTACAGGATAACCAGCTTTTAAGAAGTAAGATACAGCAGCCTCTTTATCTTTTCTTTTACTTAATTTTCTTTTACTATTACCTTCTTTTATCATTATAGTTGGTAAATGAACATATGTAGGAGCTTTAAATCCCATAGCTTCGAAAAGTTGTAAATGAATTGGAGTTGATGGTATCCACTCTTCTCCTCTTATAACATGAGTTGTTCTCATAAAATGATCATCTACTACATGTGCAAAATGATATGTAGGAAGACCATCCGATTTTATAATAACAACATCTTGATCATTTTCTGCTATTTCAATTTTTCCACGAATTGCATCAACAAAAGATGTCTTTTTTAAATGAGAACCATTTGATCTAAATCTTACAATAAATTTCTCACCATTTTTCACTCTTTCTATAGATTCATCTATAGATATATTTCTACATCTAGCGTAAATACCATAATATCCTGGTACTATTTTATTTTCTTCTTGCATCTTACGTGTCTTTTCCATCATTTCTGGTGTACAAAAACATGGATATGCAAGTCCCTTTTCTACAAGATATTTAGCACAAGTTTTATATATATTCTCTCTTTTACTTTGAGTATATGGACCATATGCACCAACTTCTTTTGTTCCAGTTATTACTCCTTCATCTGGTACTATTTTAAATTGTTGCATCTCTTTGGTTAATAGATCTACACTTCCTTCAACTTCTCTTTTTCTATCAGTATCTTCTATTCTTAAAAAGAATCTACCTTCTGATTGATTTGCAAGCTTTTTATTTATAAGCGATGTAAAAAGTGCACCAGTATGTAAAAAACCTGTTGGAGATGGTGCAAATCTTGTAACAAAAGCATCTTGTTTTAAATTTCTCTCAGGATATTTTATTTCTAAATCATCTACTGTTTCATCTATTCCAGGAAACATTAAAAATGCAAGTTCAATACACTTTCTTTCATATTCTTTTGAATTATCCATTTAAAACCTCTCCTTTAATATTATCTTTCAAATTTATCTAAATCAACATCTATAATAATTGGAAGTACCATTGGTTGACGTTTAGTTATTGAATATATATAGTGTAATAATTGTTGTCTTATTTCATTTTTTATATTTGACCATTCACGTATTTTTTGTTCTTCGCATTTCTTTAGAATCTTTTTTGTCATTTCTTTTATTTCTTCCATTAAAGATTCACTTTCTCTTACATAAACAAAACCACGTGTTACAATATCTGGTCCAGAAATAACGCTTTCTGTTTTTTTATCTAATGCTACAACAATAATTATCATACCATTTTCAGATAAAAGCTGTCTATCCTTTAATACAATATTACCAACATCACCAACACCTAAGCCATCTACAAGTACTATTCCGGATGGAACTTGTGTAGTAATTTTAGCACTATCTTCACCAATTTCTAATGTTCTACCATTTTCCATAATAAAAATATTTTCTTTTGGTGTACCTAAAGATACAGCTATTTCACCATGTTGTTTTAAAAATCTATATTCTCCATGAACAGGCATAAAGTATTTTGGTTTTACTAAACTTAACATTAGTTTTAATTCTTCTTGACAACCATGCCCAGATACATGAACATCAGCTATTTGATTATATATTACTTCTGCTCCTAATCTTTCTAATTCATCTATTACTCTACCAACAGATTTTTCATTTCCTGGTATAGGTGATGATGAGAATATGATCATGTCATCGGCTGTAATTTGAACTTTTTTATGCTCACCCATTGACATACGTGATAATGCAGCCATTGGTTCACCTTGAGAACCAGTTGTAATTATTACTAACTGTTCTGGATTATATATTCCAATTTTATCTATATCTATCAAAGTTCCTTCAGGTGCTTCTAAGTATCCAAGTTCTTTTGCAACATTCATTACGTTTAACATGCTACGTCCAACTACAGATACTTTTCTTTTATATTTAACGGCAGAGTTGATTATTTGTTGCATTCTATGAATATTTGAAGCAAACGTTGCAACAATTATTCTTTTAGAACAGTTTGCAAACAATCTATCAAATTCCTTACCAACACTACTCTCAGACATAGTATGACCTGGTCTTTGGACATTTGTACTATCAGACATAAGTAGTAGTACACCTTTTCTACCAAGTTCAGCTATTCTTTGTATATCCATTTGTTTACCATCAATTGGTGTATAATCCACTTTAAAATCACCTGTATGTATAACAATACCAACTGGTGTTGTTATAGCAAGTGCAACAGAATCTGCAATTGAGTGTGTTACTTTTATAAATTCAACTTTAAAATATTTACCGAACTTTACTACATCTCTTGGTTTTACACATTTTAATTTAGTTACTTTATCTAAATTATGCTCTGCTAGTTTAACTTTTATAAGACCAAGAGTAAGTTTTGTACCATAAACTGGTACATTTATTTTCTTTAAAAAATATGGGATAGCACCAATATGGTCTTCATGACCATGTGTAATTACAAGTGCTTTTATTTTACTTTTATTTTTCTCTAAATATGTAAAATCAGGTATAACCAAATCTACACCTAACATTTCATCTTCTGGAAAAGCAAGTCCACAATCTACAACTATTATTTCATCATCATACTCAAAAGCAGTTATATTTTTACCAATTTCATTCATTCCACCTAAAGGAATTACTTTTAATTTTGGTTTTACAAAAACTGTTGGTTTATTTGTTTTTGTAACTACTGGTGCTTTTGATTTACTCTTTACTATATTTATAGCTTCTACATCTTCAACATTTGAAAATTCAATCTTTGGGCCATCTTTTCTTTTTAATTTTTTCTCAATTTCTTTTGATACTTTCATTGTATCATCATCAAGTATTTTTACTTTTTTAATAATTTGTTTTTCACTTTTTGTTTTTTTAGCATTTTTTGTACTTTTTGTATTTTTAATGCTTTTTGTATTTTTTGATATTTTTTTTGAGTCTACATTTTTACTATTTTTTGTCGTATTATTTTCTTTCATTAATAAACATCTCTCCTTTTTATATTCACTTTTCAATTTACATTTTTACACGTACCCATTTTTTATATAAATAGCCTTGGCTATTTTTTTCCTTAAAATTATTTTTACAAACTCTTACCGTTAAACTAATACATATATTATACTATATTTTAGTCATAATGTCAATTTGTAGTTATCTATATACTAATATTTAGCTATAAAATGACAAGTTTTTTTGTTTACATAATTGACATGAATACAAATTTAAGATATAATAAACTTGTAAGCAACAATTAAACTTAAGCTTTAACTAAAGGAGTGGATAAAATGAATGACTATGACATTGCTTACGATGCTGTTTTTAAGATTTGTGAACTTTATGAAAAACAATATGTTTCGCAAATATCAAAAAATTTAAGTATTCCAAAAACAGAAGTTATTTACTATATTAACTTAGGAATTTTAAATTTTGATAAAAGTAAACATATTAAATTCTTTAAAAAAATCGAGGTTATAAGAAAGGTGTGTGATATGTATACTAAAAAGGAGGCTACATACACAGTAAAATCACTATCTCGTTATTTTAAAACCACACCAAAAAACATAAGTCATATGCTACATGATGGTATTAGAATTAATGAGATTATAAGTGATAAAAAAGCTTTGGAAATAAGAAACAAAGTGATTAGTAATGTAAAAGGATATACAAAATTTAATAGAGTAGATTCCTTAGAAAAAGTTTACAAAAAACTCTTTTCAGAACGGTCATATGCAAAACTAAACTTAAAAAATGAAATTTTCGGTTTAATAAATAAAATTCAAGAAGTTAATTTTCAAATTGAAACTTATGATAGTGCTGAAGAAGAATTTACAGACATTATTTCACTTGAATATCTTTTAAAAAAGCAAGAATATTTACAAAAACAACTTCAAATTTTAACTAGTATTTAATAATTTAGGAGGAATATATTATGCAAACAAAATTAAATACTAAAGAATTACAAATTAAAGAATTTAAATATCCTATAAATTCCAAAAACATATTAAAACAAACTCTATACTTTGCAAAAAATAACTCTTTACATTTAGAGTTATCTCATTCATCATCATGTACTGTATTTAGAAATGTAAAAAAAGCATACATTTACAACTTAATTGATGATGACACTGCAAAACTTGTATTAGATAAATTATATTACTCGTATTTAAATCAAAAAGCAAGACATGGTTCTACATATGGATTTGATGTAATTAATTTATTGGAAGAAACAAGACAAATAAAAAAAGAAATAGAAAGTATAGAGCGTTGCATAAAGACAAATCAAGCACTAATAAAAACAGCAAATAAAAAAGATTCAGAAGAATATATCAAAAAATGCAAAAGAAATATCCTCTGCTCAATTATAAAGCGAAATAGTTTAATTGATGAATTCTATTCAAATAAAAGAGAATTAAGAATTTAATTAAAAAATATAAAGTAAATTATAATCAAATAATTTGACGATAATTTACTTTTTATTTATAACTTTTTTTAATTAATTGACATATAAATCTATTAAGCATATAATCCTAAATTTGACAGTTGTAAAAGAGTAAAAGACTGATAGCCTTTGAAATGCAAGGCTTTCAGTCTTCAATAGATTAATTT
>CALWOE010000048.1 GCA_944383035.1 uncultured Clostridia bacterium | reverse complement strand
AGTCGCTTAAGAGTTCGTCGGTAACTACGCCTCGGTGGACTTTCACCACAGAGCATTGATATGCCCGTCATACAAATGTAAAAAGCTTTGAAAACTCAAAGCTTTATTAATATACTATAAAATAACATTTAAAATAACAATAACAACAGCTAAGACTGATAAAACAATTGATGCTATTGCTTTTTTTCTTTTTTTAGTTTTAAGCCCAATTATTCCAAAATATATACACAAAAGAATTGGTAAAACATATACACCACTAGGACTTATAAACGATAATAACACTTCTAAAATAGAAATCCAAAAAGCTATTTCTACTATAATAGTATTTTTATTACTATTTGATGTATTAAAATTTTTATTAAACTCATTTATATCTTGTGGCTGATTAAAATTATTTTGATTATTCATATTTTCATTTTGATTATCCATAACATTCCTCCTATAACAATTATATAAATATAATAACATAAGTAAGATATTATTTCTATATATTTACAATTTTTTTAACTTTATATATTAAATTAATTGTATATTATAGGTAATCTACTGCCTAACCTACTTAAAAGCTCATTTGATATACTGCCTGATAAATTAGATATATTTTCTGCTGATATTTCTTCTATATCATCTAATAAAGTAACTATATCACCAACTTCTATATTAGTTATATTGGATACATCAACTATCATCTGATCCATACAAATTCTTCCTATAATTTTTGCAAATTTATCATTTACTAAAACATAGACATCTTTAGATGATAAACTTCTTGGATAACCATCTGCATATCCAATAGATACTGTTGCAATTTTCATATCTTTTTTTGCAATAAATGCTCTTCCATATCCTACGCTCTCACCTTTTTGTATATTCCTAATACTTACTATTTTAGATTTTAATTTAAGTGCAGGCTTTAAATTTAATTTTATTTTACAACTTTTTTTATCTTGTAAAGTGCTATATACTCCATACATTATTATTCCAGGTCGAACATAATCACATTCTAAATCATTATAATTTATTATTCCATAACTTGCTTGTATATGAATTTTTTTAACATTAATATTATTTAGTTTTAAAGTATCAATTGCTTTAAAAAAATTATCAATTTGCTTTTTAGTAAATTTAATATTATCCTCAAATAAACTATCTGACACACATAAATGAGTAAAAGTTCCTAAAATATTTAAATTTTTCATATTATATATTTTTATTAAATTATCTATATTTTTATAACTCTCGCCAAGTCTATTCATTCCTGTATTTATTTTTATATGTACATTTAATTTTTTATCTAAATTAAGTTTTTCAACTTCTTTTGCATATTCAAAATCTACAATTGTTTGAATTAAATCATATTTTTGTACTATTTTAATATTTTGTATATCTGTATATCCAAGTATTAAAATACTACCTTTAATACCAGCTTTTCTTAATATAATCCCCTCATCTAATGTTGCGACTGCAAAATCTAAAATTCCAATTTCATTTAATTTTTTAGATACTTCAACTTCACCATGACCATATGCATTAGCTTTTACAACTGCCATTATTTTTGTATTTTTATGAATTATTTTTCTTATTTCATTTATATTATTTTCTATATTTTTTAAGTCTACTTCTATCCATGCCCTATTTTTTATTAAATTTTTGTTCATATTTTAACCTCACTCTACAACTTAATTTTTCAAAACAAATACTAAATATAACAGTTGTTAAAACAACTAGTATATAATGTATTAAATTGTTATCTACTATTATATTTTCTAAATTTAAAATTTTACCTACTCCTCTTACAAATATTATAAAAAGTGGATGAGTTATATATATTATTGTTGATATATTTCTTAATGATTTGTTATTTTCATTACTATTTTGCAAAATTAAATTAAATATTAATACCATAACTATAGGCAGCATAAAATACATACTATCATGTATTTGCAAATCAAATTTATTATATATAATACCTTCTACTATCATAAGTAAAATAAAAATAATTATTAAAATTACATTTTTAGATCTACTTATATTAAACTTTGTTTTTCTAAAAAGATATCCTAAATACAAAAATATTGGTACATAAAATATTCCATTTCTTGTATAATCAAATATACTAAATATTACTATATATATATCTTTTATATAAGCTATATTTAAAGATAAGTTTCCTAAACTATCGCCAAATATACCTATTATGTATAATATGGATAAAATAACAATTACTTTTTTTCCTTTTAATTTTTTTAAAAGAAAATATAAAATCCAAAGTCCCAGTATAAGTGCTGGAAAATACCATAAATGATAAAATGTTCCATTTATAAATATATCTTTTAAAACAGATATAATATTTGATGTTTCAAATGTTTTAGCATAAATATTTATTGGCAAATAAAGTATTATACAAAATAGATATAATTTTAATGTTTTTATGGTATAATTAATTAAAAAATCTTTATTTCGAGTTGCTTTTTCTATAACAAAATATCCAGTTATCATTAGAAAAAATGGTACTGCAATTCTGCAAAATACATGTGTAAATACAAAATCTAAATTTTCATTTATCGTAAATAATGGATATGTATGTATAGCAATAATTAATATACTTGCAAATAATCTAAATTTATCAAAAGTTAAATATTTTCTCATTTTAAATCATCCTTTTTGTTGTTATGATAATCCCATCCACATTATTTCCTGATATTTTAACCATAAAGTTATTATCAATATGTATTTTATATTCCTCTTTATCCATTTTCAAATACATTATTTCGTAATTTTTAAACTTTAAACTACTTTTACCATATTCATAGTTTCTTAAATAATCAATATACTCTTCTAAGCACAAATTATTTTCTAACATAATTTCTGAATGAGGATAACCTACATATCTCATATGCCACATTTCACTTGCTATTTTTGTAATATTTTCTTTTGACTCTGTATATCGTTGTATGAATCCAAAATATGACATTGCTTCTCTAAATTGTTGACAAATCCCAGTATAAGGAAAACTTGGACGTATAAAATCTATTTTTTTCTTTTTAAGTCCTAAATCAATAGCTAGACCAGTCTGATGCTCGCTGGTATTTGGAAAAGCCACGTATTTTTTTGTAAATTCTTCTCCATTTTGGATTATAGAATCATCATATATCTTTTTTTGTTCATTATATGTTCTATAACCACTAACTGGAATAATTTTATCATTTGCATTTATTTTTTTCAATACTTTTTGTAATGCTAAATTTAAATTATAATCTATTAAAATATCGTTATGATTTTCATCAAATTGTACTAAATTATATGTACTGATTTGCTTTTTTAATTCATGTTCATAATTTACTAATATAAGATCACCGCTATAAATGTATTCTTTTTTTAATAATATTTCTTGCATAATTATACCTCCAAATCAATTATCTTATTTACAAGCTCAAAAAAATTAATTCCTGACTCTTTCATCATATTTGGATACCTACTATGAGTTGTAAATCCTGGTATTGTATTTACTTCATTAAAATATATTTCACCACTTTTTGTATAAAATAAATCAACTCTTGCAAAATCTTTACACTTTAATATTTTATAAATTTTAATTGCAATTTCTTTTGCTTTTATTTCTGTTTCTTTATCTATTCTAGCTGGTACATGAATTTTTGAAGTTTTTAATGTATATTTTTCTTTATAATCAAAAAAATTATTTGATATTTCAATTTCATCTATTTTTCCAACATATAATTTTTTATTTCCCAAAATGGAAACACCAATTTCTATTCCGTCTACATTTTCTTCAACAATAATTTCACTATCATATTCAAATGCTTTACTTAAAGCTTGTCCTATTTTATCTTTAGAATATATTTTACTAATTCCAAAAGAAGAACCTGCTCTCATTGGTTTTATAAACAAAGGATATTTAAGTTTATTTATAGAATCATTTATTTGTTTTGTATTATTTTCATATTTAGATATTACAATACTATTTGCAACTTTTATTCCATAACTTTCTACTAATTTATGTGATATATATTTATTCATACAAAGTGTAGAAGATAACATATCACATCCTATAAATTTAATATCTAAAAGTTCAAGCATTCCTTGTAATGTTCCATCTTCTCCATTTTTACCATGTAATACTGGAAAACAAGCATCTATTTTAATATATTCTAATTTACTATTTTTGACAAAAACTAATCTATTATCTTCTTTGCTACATGGTATTAATAATTTATAGCAATCCTTATCATTAAACCATGTATCACTTTTTATTTTTTCTACATCTCCATTAAATAAATAAAAATCTCCTTGCTTTGTTATTCCTATTAATACAACATCATACTTATCTTTATTTATGTTTGTAATTACACTATATGATGAATTAAGAGATACTTTATATTCTGGACTACAGCCTCCAAATATCACTCCTATTTTTTTCTTAACATTTTTTATTTGATTTTCTCTTTTTATATTTGTTTTTATTTTTCTCATCTTTATTCCTCACTTTCTATTTTTTATATCTATTTATATTTTAAAACTTTATTTTAATTTTTTTTTTAATATAAAATTAAGAAAATCTTAAAACTTAATTAAAATTCTTACAATTTTCTTACAATTTAATATGTTTTAATATTTTATTATATCTTTCGTGATATAATCTTTACGGAGGTAATAAAATGAACTACAATATTTTAATTTTAGATGATGAAAAAGAAATTGCAGATTTAATAGAGTTGTATTTAAAAAACGAAAACTATAACGTATACAAATTTTATGACTCTAAAGAAGCCTTAAAATGTATAGAAAGTACAAAATTAGACATGGCGATTTTAGATGTTATGTTAAAAGATATAGATGGTTTTACTATCTTAAGTAAAATACGAGAAAAATATACATATCCAGTAATTATGCTTACTGCAAAAATAGATGATATCTCAAAAATACAAGGACTATCAATTGGCGCTGATGATTATATAACAAAACCATTTAATCCACTGGAAGTTATAGCAAGAGTGAAATCTGCTCTTAGAAGATACCACAATTATAATCCAAATAATATTAATGAAAGTAATGATATAATTGAATTTCTAGGATTAAGCTTAAATAAAAAAAATCATACCTGTATTTTATATAACGAAAAATTAAATTTAACACCTATTGAATTCTCAATTCTTTGGTATTTGTGTAAAAATAAAGGACGAGTTGTAACATCAGAAGAATTATTTTCTAATGTATGGAAAGAAAAATACTTGGATTGCAACAACACTGTAATGGTTCATATAAAAAGACTAAGAGAAAAAATGCATGAAAAGCCAAAAAATCCAAAATTTATAAAAACGGTCTGGGGGGTTGGCTATGAAATCGAATAACAATTATCTAGATAATAAATTATTATTTAGAATACTAAGACAATATATACTAAAAGTATTTTTACTTGCGATATTTATTCCTATTACATTTGCTATAATATTTGAAATTATCACTAGACTTAATTTTGAATGGTTATATAATTTTTCTCCTGATATATATTTAAACACAAGAAACATATTTGATTTTATAACATCTGTAAATTCAGAATTAACAATTATTGGAATAATTGTTATATGGGCAATTGGATGTATTATACTATCATATAGACTTATAAAAAAATTATTTTCATATATTAATGAGATTACTATTGCTGCAAATAATTTATTAGATAAAAATACTGACTATATAGAATTATCTCCTGAATTAGAATATATAAGTGTTAAATTAAATAAATTAAAACATGAATATATAAAAAATGAAAATAAAGCTAAAGAAATTGAACAAAAGAAAAATGATTTGATTGTATATTTAGCACATGATTTAAAAACACCGCTTACCTCAATTATTGGTTATTTAGAATTATTAAAAGAAACTGATGATTTACCATTAAAACAAAGATCAAAATATATTAATATCACACTAGATAAAGCATATAGACTAGAAGATCTTATGAATGAATTTTTTGAAATTGCTAAATTTAATGATATTAATATTGTACTTATGAAAAAAGATTTAAATATTAAATTAATGTTACAACAAATAATAGATGAATTCTTCCCTATGACAAATGAACAAAACAAACAAATTATAATAAATTGTGACGATAATATAACTTGTTTTGCTGATCCAGACAAATTATCAAGAGTTTTTAATAATGTAATAAAAAATGCTATAAGTTATAGTTTTGAAAATACAAAAATACTTATTGATGTTTCAAAAGAAAATGATAAAATAACTATCATTATTCAAAATGAAGGATATACTATCCCAGAGGAAAAATTAAATACTATTTTTGAAAAATTTTATAGATTAGATACATCAAGAGCAACATCAAATGGAGGTGCAGGCCTTGGACTTGCCATTGCAAAAGAAATTATGACATTACACAATGGTAATATATGTGCTAAAAGTAAAGACAACATTACTAAATTTATATTAACTTTACCTGAAAAATAATAAAAGACACGAACTAAAAGAAGTTCGTGTCTTTTTATTATTGACCTTTATATTTTGTATTATATCCTGGATTTTCAGTAGGTCTTTTTGCATTAGGATACATTACATCTGTATAAATATCTGTTTGCAATTTTTTAACCATGTTATATACCTCTAAATAATTAGAAATACTTGATATTTTAATAGTAGCTATTCTTCCATTTTCACTATATTGATTAGATGTTGCTATAATATCTCCAACATTAAACATCTGATCAAAAACTCCTCTATGTAAATCAATACGTGACAATTCTGCAAATGGTTTAGTATTAAAAGTTTGTGCAAATATTCCGTCTGACACATAAATTGCTCTATCTGTTACAATATATGCTGTATTTTTATATTTTTTAACAGTAAAAAATACACCACCTAAATAAATCCAAACTGGCATTAAATGAATAAGCATAAAAGGAATTATAAAAAGCAAGGTATTTCCCATCTCACCTGACATAAAAATACCACCTAAAACTGCAAAATCTATAAGTGCCCATAAAAGTGCAAATGGTAAAAGTGGATTAAAAATACTTTCAAATATATAACATTTTTTATTTGGTTTACCTTCATAATAAATACTTTCATCTGGTCCAATCAACTTTTTTAAATCATTTTCCATATTCCCTATCCTCCTATACATTTTATATTATATAAGAAAAAAAATAAAATAACAACTATTTTTATATTAAATATAAAAAATGTTTTAATATTAAAATACATAATATATATGCTATAATCATTTTGTACTCGTAATTTTATAATAGTAAATAATTAATTTGGTGTTAGAATAGATATATAGACACAAAATTTTACGAATCTTCGTAGGAAGGGTGGTGATGTTTATGGTTAAAGTGATACTATTTTTTATAATATCATTGATGTTATCTTTAACATTAAACGTTGCCTTGGCAGCAGTTCTGTATAAGAACTGGGTTGATAAGCAACTACATAAATAAAAAAAGCTCACATCTGTACTTTGACGAGTAGATGTGAGTTTACACATTTTCTTGGCAAAACCACGTTTGTGGTTTCTCCATTTCCTATATTTATTATACACAGATTATATGAAAAAGTCAAATAAAATTTTGTAAATCCTGTTATATTCTGAAAAAATCTTTAATTAACTTCCAGATTTTCTTATACCACTTCATATTATTTGTTTTTATTAAGGCTAATTCTTGATTGTTTTCTGTATTATCTGTAAAAGGGTTCTTATAATGGTTGATAAAAATATTATCTGGATTATATTTCTTTTCTTCTAATTTCATTCTATCATAATTCTGTTTTGCAATAATCTTATTTCTCTGTATTTCGGTTGCCCAATAATCTCTAAATAGAAGTATTATAATTCCTTTTGTAATATTTGAAACATTTTGCTCTTCTAGTGTTTTGCTCGGATCATAATTAAATGTATACTCATTGTCTGCATTTGTCTTAAAGAATTCAATTTTAGTTTTTGGTATCTTATTATAATCTTCTAATGGAATATGTTTTAATATTTCTAATACTTCACTATATGCTATTGCATATTTATTATCCACCATATTACTAATCTCCTATATTTTGTGAATAGTCTTGTTCTTCCCTCTGTTTAGTAATTACTCTTTGTTGTCTTACTTGTGCCTGTTCTATATCATCTAATGTTGTTAAGTCTGGTAAACCATCTATTGATTCTTGCACTAGTCCTTGTATAGATTTAGTTTTAATTTGCTTTCTAGTTAGTGTTTCTAATTCTTTATGTTCAGTTACTATGTGTAATTGTTCTAAAGTTTGTTCTCCTATAATTACTTTTGCTATTTCATAATCCTTTTCAGTTGATAGTTGTTCTGGAAAGTGTGCATCTTTTCCTTAGATTACAAATAAATCTTTTCCGTTTTCTTTTGCAATTCTTGTTTCTTCTGCAACTATCTTCCAAAACTCTGGAGATGGATAAGGTATTCTTTTCTTCAATTCATCTAATGGTAA
>CALWOE010000047.1 GCA_944383035.1 uncultured Clostridia bacterium | reverse complement strand
CTACTTAGGTTACATAACCTTAAAATTTGTACATTTTTATTTTTGATTTTTTGTTCATTTATATATTGACATTTATAGATAACTACTTCGATGGCACCAATTACTACTGAAAGGTAGTATTTTTTTTGTCAAATTTTTGTTTCTTTTAAGTATTTTTAGAACTTTTATAAATTTATATCATATATATTAAAAGTATTTATATACTTTATTAGGTGATATTTATGGAAAAAAATTTTTTGAATCTTACTATATATCCATATTATAACGTTATGAATATATTAACATGCTTAATAAATAAAAATCCAGATAAAATAGAAAAGATTTGTATTGGAAAAACGCATTTTGGATATGATATAAACTGTTACAAAATTGGTCATGGTAAAACTAATATAATAATTTTTTCTGCAACACATGGAAATGAGACCATAACCGTAAATTTTGCATTAGAATTTATGTGTTCGTTATTATATGATAACAATCTTTCTTGTCTTTTAGAAGAATTCTCTTTTTATATTATACCAATTTTAAATATAGAAAGTTATATAATATCATGCAACAACGTATATGAAAATACAAAAAAATTAACTAAAATTGAATTTAAAAATTTATGTAAAAAATATCTAGAAGCATATAATTTTGATGATTTACAAGCAATTAATGAAAATTGTACATTTGGAACGAAAAAATCTTATCAATACATACTAAATTCATCACTTGATAATATTGATAACATACATATTAAAAATAGTGTTAAACAAATTTTAAAAAATTGTAAATTAGATGAAAGCATTTTACCTGTATTTGCCGCAAATGGTTTAGGATTTGATATAAACTCAAATTCAATACATAAATTTAGCGAAATGAAACTTTTAAGACAAAAACAAAAATGTGCAAATTTAAGATATAATAATATTCCTGTTACAATACCTAGTCCTATGTCTTATCCCGGACGTGAAGTATTTGATAAAAGCGTAATAGAAAATTTTATACTATATAATTTTATAATGAAACTTTACAAAACTAAAAATATTAAATATATTTTTTCTTTTCATTCTACTGGTGGTGAAATTTATGGAGTACCAGATATAAAATATGCATCATTAAACCAAATGCAAATTCACAAAACAGCAAGTGATATATATTCAAAAATAACTTCATATACACAAATAAATGAAAAACTAAAATATGGTATAATGGATTTTTATAGAATAGCGCTTGAAGGAACTGTAAGTCTTACTATTGAATTATCAAAAATAAATGCAAATCCAATAGGACCATTCTCCAATTTAGAAAATCTAAATTATGAATTTATTTTAAATAAAAATGCTATTATAAATGTTATAACAAATAAAAGCTGATACAAATTGTATCAGCTTTCTATATTACAAATCCTCCATTTGGGCTAATTACTTGACCAGTTATATATCTTGCATCCTCACTTGCTAAAAAATACACACAACCAGATATATCATTTGTATTACCAATTCTTCCAAGTGGTATTTCATTTTCTAAATTTTTAATATCTTCATCTGTAAGATCATTTAACATATCTGTATATATTGCACCCGGAGCTACAGCATTTACTGTAATATTAGATGGTGCAAGTTCTTTTGCAAGTGCTTTTGTCATCCCAATAATTCCAGCTTTTGCAGTAGAATAATTTACTTCTAAAGAAGCACCAGATATTCCCCATATTGAAGATATATTTATTATTTTGCCATTTTTTTCTTTTATCATACTCTTTTTTAAAACTTCTTGAGTTACATTAAAAGTACCAACAATTGATGTATTTAGCATTCTAACTACATCATCATAAGTTAAATCTATAAACAATTTATATTCAGATATTCCTGCATTATTTACAAGTACATCTATTTTCCCAAAATTATCTAATACTTCCTTTATCATTTTATTTACTTGTTCTCTTTTTGTTATATCTGCTTTTAATATTAATACTTGAATTTTATACTTTGATAACTCGTCTAAAAGTTCTTTAGCTTTTGTATATGATGTATTATAATTTATACAAACATTATATCCCTCTTTTGCAAATCTTCTTGCAATTTCAGCACCAATTCCTTTAGCTGCTCCAGTTATTAATACAGTTTTATTCATTTAACTTTTTATCCTCCATTTTAATTTTTGCATATTTTCTAGGTTTAATAATCATAAAGAACGCTCCAACTATTATTGGTAAATAAAATGTATACATTCTCCAGAAAAGTATAGCCATGTTAATTGTATTTTTAGTAAAGAATGTATTAAATATAATTAAAAAACCACCTTCTGCAGCAATACCAGCACCAGGAATTGGAACGAAAGCCATTATCATCATTAAAAATGCTTGAGCTGATATTATTTTAATAATACTTACTCCATCTTGACCAAAAGCTTTATATACCATAAATGTTACCAGAAAATATACTGTAAGTTGAATAATTGTTATAAAGAAAGTAATAAGTATCATTTTTCTTTCTTTTTTTATGATTTTAAAATTATTATGAAAATTATCTATACTTTTTATTAATTCTTCTAATTTTTCATCTATATTTTTAAATACTTTTATCTTACCTAAAAATTTATATATTGGTTTTAATATATTTATTACTACTTTTTTATTAATACCTATTAAAATTAAAAATACAATTACTACAAAATTAATTAAAAAACCAATTAATGCTAAATTTATAAAATTACTTACTAAATTTTTAAAATATGAAAATTGAAATATAATAACAACTAATGTATATATAACTAATGCTAATTGATATACTATAAATTTTATTAAAAGTATTGTTGCACTATTACTTACACTTTTTCCTTCTTGAGTCATCGCATACGCTTGCATTGGCTGACCACCAGATGAAAAAGGTGTTAGGCAATTAAATAATTGTCCTATCATTGATACTCTTAAACTATCTCTAAATCGTTGTCTTTTATATACTTTTTTAGTTATTAAGTATAAACATAATGCTTCTAGTCCCCAATATATTATCATGCAAACAATTCCTGCAAAAACCCATAAGTAATTCACACTTTTTAATACATTAATCATGTTATAAATTCCATCAACTGCTATCATATAAAAAAGCATTACCACAAATATTACTACTATTATCCGTATGTTTATAATTGTTTTTGTTTTAGCCTTCATTTTTTATCTTTCTCCATGATTTCTTTTTACTTATATTATATATTTTATTGTAATATGAGCGCCACATTTTAGTTACATTTTCTTCACTATAATATTTTGCACATTTACTTGCCATATGGGATGCTTTACTATAATATGTCTCATCGCTTTTTAATCTTTTTATCTGATTTACAAATTCATCAACATTACTTCCTTTTAAATAATAACCATCAAGTATTCCTTTATATAGTTCAATATCTCTTAGAAGTATTGGTTTCTTACAATTTGCAGATTCTAGAATTGTCATAGGAAATAATTCTTCATATGATGCAAGAAACATTACATCTGCAATATTATATAACTCATTCATATCTTCTCTTGGAATAATACCTAAAAATTTAACATTATCAGGTGGATTTTCTAATATTTTTTTAATATCTTCATATCCATCAGATATCTTTTTAAACGAAAATCCTCCAGCCCATACAAATTGTATATCTGGCATCTTTTTGGCAACTTCAATAAAATCCATAATTCCCTTTCTTATTTGAAGTTGACCAACACATAATACCACAAACTTATTTTTATCTATTCCATATTTTTTCTTTACTTTATTTACTCTTTCTTTATCTATTAAATAAAATCTCTTTTGAGACACATAATTTGGAATATATGTTATTTTTTCTCTTTTTATTCCATAACCTACTAGTTTATCTATAAAATAAGGATTTACAACTATTAAATAATCCATACTTTTATAAAATTCAATAACATATTTATAAAATACCTTTTTTGCTATTTTAGGTAACTTTATACTATTTTCAAGAGTTTCTGGTAAGAAATGAACATAACCTACTGCAACAGACTTAATTTTTGTAAATGGTAATGTTAAAAAATAGCCTAGATTAATAGTATGATAATGCATAATATCCGCAAATTTAACTTTGTTTATCATTAAATCATACGTATCACTTAAATTATTGCTAACTAAACTTACAAGTTCTTCATATGCAGAAAGTACTCCTTGACCTTTTACTGTATATGCTTTTGATTTCATATTTATTGTTCTTGTTTTTGCCATAAAAAAGCATCTCCTTTTTTGTTTATTATACTATATAACGAATATATTTTAAAGAAAATAACACGTATCTTACAATTTTGTAATTAACAAAATCTAAAAATACGTGTTATATTATTATTTATTATATAACATGGTCTTGATGTTGTTCATTTTTTTGCTTATTATGTGATCTTGTTTCATTTGTATTTTGAGTCGGCGGTGTTTGAGATCCAGGTGGTACTACTTGACTTGATAACTCACTACTTAATGGTTTTGTCCCTGTATTATGTGCAATGGCATCTTTTATTTCTTTATCTCTTTTTTCTTTTTCTAAATTTAAAGCTTCAACCTTTTCTTTATCTACCTCATTATAATAATCTCTTAATGTTTTTTCAATATTTGATAACTCTTTTAATCCACCATGTACTAAGTCATTTTTTAATTTTCCTAAAACATTATCTCTTTTTTGCCTTTCTAACATAGTTTGATATTTTACACCTTTTGCAAAATTATTTTCAAAAGCATTTCTTTGTTCATCTGTCAAATCTGCTTTTTGATTAAATTCATAGAAAATATCGTTTATTTTACTTAAAGTATCATCATCTATTCTATCAGGTATTTCAATATCTGGGAAATCATTTCCAAATATATCTTTTAATGTAGAATTAATTCTATCTTGATTTAAATTTTGTTCAGCAGCATATTTTAAAAGAGCATTATATTTTTTCTTTTCATCTTTTGCTAAGCTATTTAAAATTTTACCACCATTAGATATATCTACATATGGATATTTGTCTAGATTCTCAATAGCTTGTTGAGTTGTTATATTATCTGCAAATATATCTTTTTTAAACTCATCAATTAAATTATACTCTTTTGGAACTTGTATAGGCTCAATTTTATTTACATTTGCATCAGCTTTTGCTTGCCCCCATAACTCTGCAGCATCAACTAACTTTTTCATATCAGCAAGACTCATTCCACCATTCATCTTCGGCATTTTCATACTCTTGCTACTATCTTGTTCTTTACTATCTTTTTCCTGTTCCTTTTCTTGTTCTTTTACATTAAAATCAGGCCATAAACTATGAAAAGTATCAGTCATTTTCCCTAATTTATCACTTGCACGTCTATTTTTAGTTAAATATTCTTTTATAGTTTTTACTCTATCTTCTTTATTTTTATCTACAAGTTTATTTAATATTCCCATCTGATAATCATTTTGTTTTATTTTATCATTTAAACCATTTATACTCTTTGTAGTATCAGATATATTTTTATTTATATTTTCTATTTTATTCTTTGTATTAAAAAATCCTTTTTTACGAGTTTCTAATCCTTCTATTTCATTTAGCAAATCTTGCTTTTTTTGAAAATTAGGATCATCAGGTTCTAAATCTCCTAAATTATCTAATTCTTCCTGTTTTTGAGCAATTTCTTCTTCAATATCTGCAATTACAGTATCTATATCTGAATTGCCAGAATTATTTATTATTTGATCACGTTCATCAGTTAATTTTTTTATTTCATCATTTTGAGTTTTTATTTGTTTTTCTAAATCAGAATTTGCTTTAACAATATTATTTATTTCATCTTGTGGATTTTCATTTCCTCTTTCATATCTATCTCTTAACTCAGTAGTAGCCTTATAATTTTGATTAATTATATCATAAGCCTCATTTACAGCTATTTCAGCTTGTTCTTTATATCCATCTAATGCTTTTCTTTTGCTATCAAAAGCTTCGTCATATTCACTTTGAAAATTATCAAATACTTTTGTATTATTCTTTTTATCATATTCCCTAATTGTTTCTTTCATTTCATCTAAAGAAAAGTCCACTTGACTATATTTAGATGTATCTGCACCAATTTGTTCTAAAAATTTTTTTGCACTATCATATGCATCTTTATTTACATTTTCATTTTGTACAACATTATATATGGCTTCTACTTTGCTTAAATCTGGTTCTTTATACATATTATCCATAATACTATCTCCTCTCAAATGGGAACACCATTTTTATATAACATAATTTAATTATACTATATTTTATACATTGTGTCAATAATCAAAATTTAAAACTTTAGTGATACTTAAAGTTACATAACTCATACCAAAAAAGATTAAGAGCGTTTTTTACTCTTAATCTTCTTTATTTAAATTTTTTTGAAAATTCCATTCATCTTTACACATATCTTCTAAATTCTTTGTTGCAACGAATCCAAGTTCTTCTTTAGCTTTTTTAGTATCTGCATATGATACTGGTAAATCACCATCTCTTCTACTTACAACTTTATATGGTATTTTGACATTATTTGCTTTTTCAAAAGCATTTATCATATCAAATACACTATATCCTGTTCCAGTTCCGACATTATATATATATATACCACTATCTTCCTTATTTAATTTTTCTAATGCTTTTAAGTGTGCATGTGCAAGATCAACAACATGTATATAATCTCTAATTCCTGTACCATCTTTTGTATCATAATCATTTCCAAAAACTGATAATTCTTTTAATTTCCCAGCTGCAACACGAGAAATATATGGCATTAAATTATTTGGTGTTCCTTTTGGCACTTCACCAATAAGTCCACTTTCATGAGCACCTACAGGATTAAAATATCTAAGAATTACAATATCCCATGTATTATCTGATTTATATAGATCTTGTAATATATATTCTATCATAAGTTTTGAAGTACCATATGGATTTGTAGTACCTCCTATTTTACAATCTTCAGTAAGTGGCATTTTTTCTGGATCACCATATACTGTTGCAGATGAACTAAATACAAATTTTTTTACATTGTGTTTTCTCATCAAATCAAGTAATACAAGTGCACCATAAACATTATTTGTATAATATTCAAGTGGCATTTTAACTGACTCTCCAACTGCCTTAAAACCAGCAAAATTAATTACTGCATCTATATCATTTTCCAAAAATACCTTTTCCATTTCATCTTTATCTGTATAATCTATTTTATAAAATTTAAACTCTTTTCCAGTCAATTTTTTTATTGCATCTAATGCCTTTTCATTACTATTTGAAAAATTATCAACAATAACTACTTCCATATTGTTGTTTAATAAATCTATACATGTATGTGAGCCAATATATCCTGCCCCACCAGTTACTAATATTTTCTTCATAACATACCTCCAACAAAAAAATATAGTTGTAATATATAAATTACAACTACATTTTATATCATATTTTATAAAAAATCAACTAAAAAATTTATTTAAAGATTTTTTCCCATTCATGAACTATATTTTCAGGATAAAATCTTTGTATATTTTCTTTAGCTTTCATACCGAATTCATGTCTTTTATTTACATTTTCTATTAAATAACATATTTTTTCATACATATTATTTTTACTTCTATTTAATATTAAAAAACCATCTTCATTATTTGTTATAATTTCTCTTGGTCCAACGTCAATATCAAAACTTATACATGGAACACCACAAGACATGGCTTCTCCAATACTTAATGAAAAACTTTCTGATTTAGATGGTAAAACAAATATATCACTTTTTGATAACTCTTCATAAATTTTTGATTTATCTAGTCTACCCGTTAATGTTATATAATCTTTTAAATTAAGTTTTTCAATTTTTTCTTCTAATTCTTTTCTTTTACTTCCTTCGCCTATTATTTTTAATTTTACTTCATTATGTTTTTTATGTACCATTTCAAATACATCTATTAATGTTGGAAAATCTTTTACATCTTCAAGTCTACCAATACTTATAATTTGATTATAATTTAATGTAGATGTTATGTTAGTTTTTTCTATTATGTTTGGAATTACTACTATATTTATATTATATGCCGCATCCATCAACCATTCTTTATATTTATTAGCAGCAAGCTTTGTCATTACTACTAAATAATTTATATGTTTAAATGATTTTTTTACCTTTCTTATGTATTTTTTTGTATCAATATATGAATGTTCTTGCGATACTGTAACTATATCATCTCTTTTTATTTGTTTTGCAAATTCTATTCTAGATGATACAAGTATATCAGTTTTGGTAGTATTTGCAATTTTACCAATTTTATGATATTTATACCAAAGAATTTTTATTGTCTTTGCACATTCTTTAAAAAAAGTAATGATTTTAAATTTTTTTAAAGAATTTTTAATTTCGTTTTTATTTGGTCCATATGGAAGTAAATATTTTACTTTAATTCTTTTATCTAGGTTATAAAAAGATTTACCATTTAAAATATCATAAAGAGCAATTATTTCTATTTTATACTTTTGAGTTAACAAGTTAGCAAGCGTTGTTACTTGCTTTTCAATTCCTCCATAATTTAAATGTAACATAAGAAAAGTTATTTTTTTCATAACATATCCTCCATACATGCATATTTTAACATATTATGTTAAATATTGTCAAGTAAGGTTTGCTTTTATAAATTATAATCGAATAGAGTAAATTTTCAATAAACTTCGTTTATTGATATGATACCCTTTCACACCACCGTACGTACCGTTC
>CALWOE010000046.1 GCA_944383035.1 uncultured Clostridia bacterium | reverse complement strand
TAGCATTAATTTTAATAGTTCACGTGAATACAATATGTTACCCTCCTTTCTTAAATACATTTATATTATAGCACGTACAAATACGTATGTCAATGTTTTTTTGAAAAATAAAAATATTTTTAATGCAATTTTTAATTCTAAATTTCATTGCAGTAAAATTGCAGTAAAAAAAGCTTAAAATAACGTATTTTAAGCTTCTAAATCATATATATTTCTGGTGACCCATACGGGAATCGAACCCATGATTCCACCTTGAGAGGGTGGCGTCTTAACCGCTTGACCAATGGGCCATATATATGTATTATATCATAAAAAAATGTATATTACAATACATATTTAAATATTTATATTGTACTAAATTTATGTTACTTTTTTCTTGATTTTATAAGTATAATAATGTATAATTTAAGTGTAAGTTTGTAATGATAAGTTATAAAACAACATATTAATTTTTTAATCTAGTAAAAATTTTATCTTTTATTTTTAATTTAAATCTAAATCTAAATAATAATTTTAAATCTATTATTTAAATTGTATAAGACGATTTTAATCTGAATGTTACCTTGAATATAAAATATATTAATAATATATAAACTATATAAATAAAGTTAAGGGGTGATTGTATTGGAATTTTTAGGTAGTAAAATAAAAAAATTAGGATTTGGATTGATGAGATTACCACAAAAGGATGGAAAAATTGACATTGAGCAAACAAAAAAATGGTTGATAAATTTTTAGAGGCTGGATTTACATATTTTGATACTGCTTGGGCTTATGCGGGAAGCGAAGAAGCAATAAAAGAAGCATTAGTTGATCGTTACCCAAGAGAAAAATTTCAACTTGCTACTAAAAATGCAGCTTGGATAAATTGTAAGACAAGAGAAGAAGCAATATCACAATTTGATGTTTCTTTAGAAAGAACAGGAGCAGGATATTTTGATTTTTATTTGTTACATAATTTAGGTGAATTAAGAACAAAATTTTTTGATGATTTTGATATGTGGAATTTTGTATTAGAAAAGAAAAAAGAAGGAAAAATAAAACATGTAGGATTTTCATTTCATTCAACACCAGAAGAGTTAGAAGAAATATTAAAGAAACATCCGGAAATGGAATTTGTTCAGTTACAAGTAAATTATGCGGATTGGGAAAATCCTGCAATTAAATCAAAAGAATGTTATGAAATAGCAAGAAAATATAATAAACCAGTAATTATAATGGAACCAGTAAAAGGTGGAATGCTTGCAAATCCACCAGATAAAGTAAAAGAATACTTTAAGTCTAAAGACAAAAATGCATCTTTTGCTTCATGGGCAATAAAATTTGCTGCAAGTCTAGATGGTGTTATTACTGTTTTATCTGGAATGAGTAATATTAAGCAGATGAATGATAATATATCATATATGAGAAATTTTACAAAGTTATCAAAAGAAGAACAAGAAATAATAGACAATGCACAAAAAATTCTTGCAACTATTCCACTTATAAACTGTACAACATGTAATTATTGTGCTAAGGTTTGTCCAATGAAAATTGGTATATCTGGTTCGTTTACAGCTCTAAATTATTTAACTTTGTATAAAGATAAGAAAGCTGCTAAGCATCAGGAGCAATGGTTGGTTACAAGTCATGGATAAAAAAAAGCAAGTGAATGTATAAAATGTGGAAGATGTGAAAAAGTTTGTCCACAACATTTACCTATTAGAAAAAATTTAGAAAAAGTTGTACAAGAACTTGGAGATTAAAATTTATTTAAAATTTGATATTTTGTAGATATAAAAAAGAAAGGATGATTTATATGGAAAAATCAAAAGTTTATTTTACAAAAAATATTACATCTGATAGTTTAATTAAAATTTATGAGGCTTTAGGAGTAACTTTAAATGGAAAAATTGCTGTTAAATTATCATCTGGTGAACCAGGTGGACATCATTTCTTAAATCCAAACTTAATTAAAGATTTAGTTTCAAAATTAAATGGAACTATAGTAGAATGTAATACAGCATATGCTGGCAGAAGAAATACAACAGATGAACATTGGAAAGCAATTAAAGAACATGGATTCATGGATATAGCCAAAGTAGATATTATGGATGAAGAAGGAGATATGCCTATCCCAGTAAAAAATGGATTTCATTTAAAAGAAGATTATATAGGAAATCATTTAGCAAATTATGATTCAATGCTTGTATTATCTCATTTTAAAGGTCATGCAATGGGTGGCTTTGGTGGAGCTTTAAAAAATATATCTATTGGTATAGGTTCATCAAACGGAAAAGCATGGATACACACAGCTGGAAAAGTAAAAGATCCACAAAAGTTATGGGATAATTTACCAGTACAAGATGATTTTTTAGAATCAATGGCTGATGCATCAGAAGCTGTTATATCATATATTGGAAAAGAAAATATGGTATATATTAATGTTGCAAATAATTTATCTGTTGATTGTGATTGCGATTCAAATCCTCATGCTCCAGAAATGAAAGATATAGGTATTTTTGCATCGTTAGATCCTGTTGCATTAGATCAAGCATGTTATGATGCAGTTATAAACTCAGATGATCCTGGTAAAAAAGCTTTAATTGAAAGAATGAATTCAAGACATGGTATTCATACAGTAGAAGCAGCAAATAAACTTGGAATCGGAAATCGTGAATATGAAATAATAAATATTGATTAATATATAAAAGCTTGAAATAGTAAGTATTTCAAGCTTTTACTTTAATTTAGATTTTCATCATTATTTTTATATCCTATAATCTCATGTGTTAATAAATTATACACATTATCTATATAAATTATATTTTCTGTTTTGGTTGTTTTAATTTTAAATATATCATTAGAGGATAAATCTCTATATACAATATTTGTATTTATTACACTTAATAAGTTAGTTAAAATATCTTGATAATCTTTATAATTTTTTAATATTAAAGATATTGATTCTTCAAAATCTAAGTTTTCATCGTACTTGATTTTTTTGTAGTCTAACATTTCTTTAAATAGATTTACTAGTTCATTTATTCTATCCTTTAATACATTTTTATATCCCAATTCCTTAATTTTATTATCCACTAATTCATATTTTTTTAAGTTATCAATTAACATGTTATATCTATTAATACACTTTTGTAATTTTTCTTTATTTGTTGTACCGATATCATCATCAGGATCAATATTTAAATTTAAGAAACATTCCATAAGGAAAATTATATTATCAAAACTTATATAGTTTTTTTCTACTAAGCCAATTAAATAATGAAATGACTTTTCATCTTTTTTTGATAAAATGTTTTCATTAATATCAATATTTTTCCTTTTTAAAATCTCATATATTAATTTAAAAGAATCATTAATGATTTTATTATATGCTTTATTATATTCATTGGTATCTATATATTTATTAAAATCTTCTAATTTTAAATATTTGTACATAATTATCACCTAATTAAAATTATATCATAATGTTAAATACATTGCAAAATCACCTTAAATATGTTAATCTAATTGTATAATGTTAATAAATAAAAAAATAATATTAATTAGAGGTAAGATATGAAAAAAATATGTAAAATAATTCTTTTAATTTTAGGTTTAATTATTCTATTACTTTTTACATTTTTTCTTATTTTAATTTTTACAGAATATAAACCAAAAGATGTTGAAGATGTAAAAGTTTATTCGAATGCAACAAAGAATTTAAATATAGGAGATAAAATTAGTATTTTGACATATAATATAGGATATTTATCACTTGATAAAACGCAAGATTTTTTCTTAGATGGTGGTAAAAATGTAATGCCAAAAACAGATGAAAATGTTAAAAATAATTTAAATTTTGTAAAGAACATTTTAAAAGAGCAGGATAATGATATTGTTCTTTTACAAGAGGTAGATTATAACTCTAAAAGATCATATTATATGAATCAATTCGAAAAATTAAAAGATGATTTTAATGGCACAGCAAGTTATGCTTTTTATCATAAATGTTTATGCATACCATATCCTATATTTGATATGGTTGGTAAAGTAGAATCTGGAATGGCTATATTTAGTAAATTTGATGGAGAAGTAACAAGAATAGCTTTACCAAATGCATATACTTTTCCAAAAAGTGTTGTTATGTTTAAAAGATGCTTAGTAGTAAAAAGAATAAATATACAAAATACAGATAAACAGCTAGTTGTTATTAATCTTCATTTAGAAGCTTATGATGATGGCAATACAAGAATAAAACAACTAGAGGTTTTGAAAAATTTAATTATAGATGAATACAACAAAGGAAATTACGTTATAGCTGGTGGAGATTTTAATCAAACATTTCCTGTAATAGATAATGAAAAATACAAGATTTTAGATACTAAAAATTTTGTTGCACCAATAATTTCACAAGATTATTTACCTGATAATTTTTATTATGCAGTTGATGATACATATCCTACTGCAAGGCTCTTAAATAAACCATATAGTGGAAATTACGAAGATACACAATTATATGTTTTAGATGGATATATTTTAAGTGATAATATAGAACTTGTAGATGTAAACGTAATTGATACAAATTTTGAAAGTACTGATCATCAACCAGTAAATTTAGAAATAATATTAAAATAGATAAAAAATAGAATTATAACTTTTTAGTTATAATCCTATTTTTTGCGTTTATATTTTATTTGTTTTTTTATTTGCTATTTTTATTTTCTTTTTTCTTAGAACTAAATTTTTTAAATTTTGTTTTATTTAAATTTTCTTCATCTTCATCAATATATTCATTTATATCAATATCTTTTTTTGATATATTTTGATTTACATTTTTTCTAAGAAGTGTATATAAAATTGATGCAATTGGAACACCTATAAGCATACCAAGTATTCCAAATAAACTTCCACCTAGTGTAACTGCAAGTATTACCCATATACCAGGTAGTCCTACTGAATTTCCAACAACTTTTGGATAAATAAAGTTTCCTTCTAATTGTTGAAGTATAAGTATAAATACTATAAACCAAAAGGCACTAGTTGGTGAGTTTACTAATATTAAAATTGCACCTATAAGCATACCAATAAGTGGACCAAAAAATGGTATTAATGCGGTAAAACCAATTAAAACTGAAATTGTAAGTGCGTATGGGAAGCCAAATATTGACATACCAATAAAGCACAATAAACCTAAAATAAAAGCTTCAATAAATTGACCACCTAAAAAGTTAGAAAATATTTTATTTGATAAGCTTGATATTTCAAAAATAGCTTTTGCTCTTTTTTCTGGAATATATGCAAGTACTAATTTTTTCAATTGTTTTAGAAAAGTTTCTTTTTGTAAAAGTAAATATATTGCAAATATAATTCCCATAAAAAAGTTTACAATTCCTGTTGAAAATGCAACAATAAAGTTAATTGAAGATGTTATTGCAACAGAAAAGTTATCTTTTACAAAATTGTTTATATTGTTATTTATACTATCCCAATCTATTTTAAATTCAGATATTTGAGTTTGTATTTCTGGATAATTATTTAACATATTTTTTATCCAATTTATTGTATCATTTACTACGGATGGTATATTTTCTTTTATTAAATTAAAAGCATTTATAAGTTCTGGAATTATAAGGAATGTAACCATAAATATAATGCCCAATATAATTAAAAAAGAAATTAATAATGAAAATATTCTTGTAATTTTTGATACAACTTCTCTTTTATTTTTTTCTTTTTTGTTTTTATTTACTACCTTTAAAATTAATGTTTCAATTTTTTTAAGAGGTATATTTACTAAAAATGCTATACATATACCAATTATAAGTGGATTTAATAATTTTAAAGCTGTTGATAAAACTCCTATTATAAAATTAATATTTTGTAGTGAAAAATACAAAATAAGAGCTATAAGAATTATAAATAATATTTTTTTTATGTTATTTTTATTAAGTTCGAACATATTTTTCCTCCATAAAAATAGTATAACATATTTTTGTTAAAAAATAAATATTTTACATAAAATAAAAAAATATAATATTATATTTGTAATTATTGTAAACTTAAACGCTAGTAATATCAGTACTTATATAACTTTACTATAGAAAAAAGTCGAATATTGCGATCGATTTTTCTTGACTTTTGTAAATTATGCCTTTATAATTAAAACTGTACAGAGTGTACATTTTATTCTTTTAAGTTTATTACAATTCTTAATATTTAATTCATAAATCCTTTAGTTGATTAAAATTAGATTTTTTCAATATTAAACTCCAATATATAATTTTTATATAAACCTTTCTTATAAATAAAAAATTAATTAAACCATTAATTAAACTATAATGTTTACAAGTATCCAAACTTTTTGTACACTTTGTATTTTTTAGTAATAAACTTAAAAGAAAATATAGTAGGTGATTATTATAAAAAAAGTATATTTTATTTTAATATTTTTTATTATAATGTTATTAATATATTTAATAATATTATTTAATTCATATTTTATTTATAATCAAAAAAATATAATTTTATCTAATTCTTCAAAAAATTTAATTTATATTCTTAATAATTATTCTAATTTTATTTTAAGACAAAATTATTCAAATTGTTTCCATGAAAATAAAGTTAATGATAATTTTATAAATAAAGATTATTTTGCAACATTAACAATAAAAAAAGCTGGTATTTATGATATAAAAATAAAAGATGGAGTAGATTATAACACTATGCTTTTTTATATCGGACATTTTAAAAATACACCAAAAATATATGGTAATATTTGTCTTATTGCACATAATAGAGGATTTATGTTAAATTATTTTGAAAAATTAAAGTTTTTAAAAATAGATGACGAGATTTGTTACATGATTAATAATAAAAATATGATATATAAAGTTACTTTTATAAAAATTATAAATAGTAATGATTTTACATATATAAAGAATACTAATGATGATAATTTAACTTTAATAACCTGTGTTGAAAATCAAAAAGACAAAAGACTTTGTATAAGATGTAGAAAAGTAAGGGAGGAATAGATGAAAAATAAAATATTATTAAAAGTTTTAGTTATTATATATCTTTTAACATTTAGTATTAATAATATAGCTTTTGCAAGTACTAAAAATACAAATGAAAGTTATAAAGTTTATTGTTATAGTGATCCTAATTTATATATCAGATATGATAATAAATTACAAAGTAATTATAAATACTATTATTATGATGAAACAAATACACAAAGACTTGCGTATTGTTTAGAATTAGGTGTACCAGGAGCTGAAACATTTCCAAATGATCATTTTGTTTATTTAGAAGATGCAATTAAAGATGAAAAAGTACTTAGTATATTGTCATATGGTTATCCATATAATTCTCTTGAGAATATAGGAGTTGAAAATGAAAGTAAAGCAATATATGCAACGCAGTTTGCATTATGGACATATTTAAGTAATCTTGATATAAATAAAATTACACCAACAAATGATAGTAATATTAATGTTGTAAATGCTATAAAGTATATATATAATAATGGAATTAATAATAGTTTTACAGAAAATAATATAGATATAACATATGAGTATAATGCAAAAATTGATAATATAGATTCAAGTTATTACTCAGTACTTTATAATATAAATAAATCTGGTATTGTAAATAATTTAGAATTATTAGACTTTGATGATCCAAATCTGTTACTTACAGATGAAAATAATAATTTGATAAAAAAAGATGACATAAATAATTTAAGCAAATTTAAAGTGATGATAAAAAGGGATAAAGTAAGTAATAAATATTTAAAACAATTTTTAGTAAAAGCAGCAAGTATAAAACAAGATGTTGCTCTTTATGGAAAATCCGTTACTTCTGGAATGCAAAATATGGCTATTATGCTCCCAGAAGTAAAAGAAAATACAATTTTTTTAAACTTTAACGTTGAAGTTTTAGATGAAATCTTAAAAGTATATAAAATAGATAGTAAAACTAAACAGCCATTAGCAGGTGCAGTTTTTGGTGTATATTTAGATGGTAATCTTCTAAAGACTTATACAACAGATACGGAAGGGAAGATATATATAAATATAACAAAGGATTTAAATATATTAGAAAAGAAAAATATAGAAATAAAGGAAATAGAAGCTCCATATGGATATGAAATATATAAATCAAGTAAAAATATTTTGGTTGGAGATGGAATTGAAAAAGAAGTGTTGTTTGAAGATGAAAAAATATATGGCAGTATAAAAATAATTAAAAAGAGTTTAGATTATAATAGTTATTTAGATAAAGAGGCAAATACACCATTAGAAAATGTTGAATTTGAAATATATAATGAAAAAATGGAATTGATACAAAAATTAACTACAAATAAAGATGGGATTTGTAAAATAGAAAATTTACCATATGGTAAATACTATATAAAAGAAATAAAAACTAATGAGTATTATATATTAGATGATAAAATTTATGAAATATCAATAACTAAAAATAAGGAAGAAAAAACTATTGAATTAAAAAATAAAAGTATGGAAAAAGAAGTTCCTTTAAATATAGTTGAATTACCAAAAGCTGGATATTAGATTTAAAATAAATTATTGTAATTTATTGACACATTTTTTCTGTTTTGTTATAATATTTACTATCAGTTACATTTTCCCGATACTAACTGATAGATATATTTTTGAACTATAGTAAACTTCATTTTTTCGGGTAGAAGGTAAGTATGTGAGTGTCATATATTTACCTTTTTTTATTTGTAAAATCTTGACAAATATTGTATTTTCGTGTTGTTTAATGTATAATTTAATAAAAGATTATATAATCTCAAATTTGACAGTTGTAAAAAAGTAAAAGACTGATAACCTTTGATATACAAGGCTTTCAGTCTTCAATA
>CALWOE010000045.1 GCA_944383035.1 uncultured Clostridia bacterium | reverse complement strand
AATAAAAATAATAAAAATAAAAGGCACTAACTTAAATTAGTGCCAGTGTGAAAATTTTAATTTTCACTTTTGTTCTAATCAATATTTAAAGGAGGAGAAAATTGAATATTAATACAATATCCAAAACAAAAGAAATATTAAGAAAATATGATATAAAAGCTAAAAAGAGATTTGGACAAAATTTTTTAATTGATGATAATATATTATCAAATATCGTAAATGTTGCAAATTTATCTTCAAATGATTTAATAATAGAAATTGGTCCAGGACTTGGAAATCTAACAGAATATTTATTACAAACTGATTCGTATTGTCTTTTAATAGAAATAGATAAAAATATGATTGATATATTAAATGATAGGTTTGAGCTAAAGAAAGAAAAATATACGCTTATTAATAATGATGTTTTAGAATTAAATTTAGATGAAATAGTAGAAGATTTAGAAAAGAAGTTAAATAAAAAGTTTGAAAAAGTAAAAGTTGTAGCAAACCTACCATATTATATAACTACTCCAATTATTTTTAAACTTTTACAAGACTCAAAAAAAATTAATGATATTATTGTAATGGTACAAAAAGAAGTTGCAGAAAGAATGGTGGCCAAAAATAATACTAAAGATTATGGGATTTTAACACTTATGATAGAGTATATGGGGATAGGTAAAATAGAGTTTATTGTTGATAAAAATTCGTTTATACCAGCACCAGATGTGACATCAGCAGTTATTTCTATACACAAACAAAAAAGATTTAATGTGTGCGATGAGAAATTATTATTTAATTTAATACATCTATCTTTTGCAAATAGGCGCAAAAAAATGATTAATTCACTTCAAATGAATAATTTTAACAACATGACAAAAAAAGAGCTAGAAAATGTCTTTACGGCTCTTAAAATAGATTTTAATGTGCGTGCTGAACAACTACCTTTAGAAAGTTATATAAAAATAATTGAATATATTAAAACTGAACACTTATAAAATGTATTATAAGTCAGAGTGTTATCGAAATTTTTTTTACTTTGTCAACACTCTGAAAAAAATGAGTGGAAATCACTCATTTTTTTATGTTTTGTTATATTATTTCATAATATGTGTTGTAATAATTGTATAAGAATAGGAATTTATAGTTATTTTTATATTATCAATTTCTATGTACCAATTCTTTACTTGTTTATACAATAATTAATTATATCAGTTGTATTTAATTTTATTTTTTTGTTTTTCTTTTATTTCTATCTTTTTGTTTAACTTTTAATAATTTGTCAACATTTTTATATAAACATTATGTGCGTTTTGAAAATTTGTAACATGATGGTATAAACTTAAAAATATTGAAAAATATATAATTGTTATTACAAAATTAAAATAATTAGAAAAAGGATATTTAATTATTACTAAAACGAAAAGTATAATAGGATAAGTAATATAAACTATATAGAATAATAATTTATTTTTAGCAACTAGTGAAAAATATTTAATTTTTATATCAAACCAAAAATCTAATATTTCAAATAGTATAAAAGTTACGATAGCCGTTACAAACATAATAATTAATGTTAATATATTGTTCAAAGATATCAGCTCACTTTCGAAATTTTTATATTTTAGTGTTATTTTAAATATTAAGTCTTTATATAAATTAATATTTAATTCGATTATATATTAAAATAAATATAATTTCAATAATTAAAAATATATACAATAAAAAAGGTTTATGATCAAACATAATCATAAACCATAAACCTATTTCTAGGAAATTTTTATATTATATAAAACATAATAGATATAAAATGGCAAACTGTTCCAAACATTACAAATAAATGCCATATAAAATGCATATATTTAACATTTTTCATTGCATAAAGTATAACACCAATAGTATAAAATAATCCACCAGCCGCTAACCAATACAATCCATTTATAATATTTAAATCTGTCATTACATGTATTAATTCAGGAAGTGCAAAAACAATGCACCATCCCATTAATAAGTAAGATATAACATTTAATATTTTAAATTTTTTTGGAAATACAGCACTCATCACAACACCAAATATTGCAAATACCCATACAAGTATTAAAATAATAGTTCCTTTAATAGAATACTTACAAAGCAAACCTAACATATATGGTGTATATGTTCCTGCAATTAAAAGATAAATTGATGAGTGATCAAATATTTGAAATACTTTTTTAGCTGTTTTATTTGTAAATGCATGATATAACGTAGACATGGTGTATAAAATTATAAGAGTAAGTCCGTAAATTATAACACTTATAATTTTTCCAGCATCATGTGTAAATGAAGAAAATACAATCATTATAGTAAGTACAACAATTGAAAATATAACTCCAATACCATGTGTTACTGAGTTTGCTATTTCTTCACCAATAGAATATTTCATTAAAAATAATTACCTCCAATTACTTAATTATTATTTTAACGAAAGTCTTTTTACCTTTTTTTAGTATCATATCATTGTTAAAATCTTCACAAGAGAATTTTCTTGTAATATCAGTTATTTTTTCATCATTTATAGATATTCCACCTTGAGTTACAAGTATTTTTGCTTGACCTTTAGAAGATGCAATTTCAGATTTTACAATTAAGTCTAAAATTGAAATTTCATTATTTGAAAAATCAGATTTTGAAATTTCTGCAACTGGCATATTTTCAGTTGAATTTGCATTTTCAAAAATAGCTTCAGATGCTTCTTTTGCTTTATCTGCATTTTCTTTTCCGTGTACTATTTTTGTTATTTCATATGCAGCTATTTTTTTAGCTTCGTTTATTTTTTCACCAGGTAGACTAGATAATCTGTTTACTTCTTCCATTGGTAAGTATGTTAACATTTTTAAAACATCTCTTACTTCGGTATCTGCAATGTTTCTCCAATATTGATAAAATTCATATGGAGAAGTTTTGTTTTCATCAAGCCATAGAGCACCATTAACAGTTTTACCCATTTTTTTTCCTTCGGAATTTAGAAGTAAAGGGCAAGTTAGACAAAAGCTACCATTTTTATGTATTTTACGTATAAGTTCAACACCGGCAAGCATATTAGACCATTGGTCATCTCCGCCAATTTCAACTCTACATCCATATTTTTCAAAAAGTGTTAAAAAATCATAACTTTGCATTAACATATAATTTAATTCAAAAAATGTTAATCCTCTTTCCATACGTTGTTTAAAACATTCAGCACTAAGCATTCTGTTAACATTAAAGTGTACGCCATAAGTACGTATAAAATCCATATAATTTAAATCTAGTATCCAATCACCATTATTTACAATTATTGCTCCATTTTCACCTTCAAATGATATAAATTTGCTTACTTGTTTTATTATTTTATCAACATTTTTAGATATTTCTTCAGAGTTAAGCATTTTTCTCATATCAGTTTTTCCGCTTGGGTCACCAATAAATGCTGTACCACCACCTACAAGAATTATAGGTGTATGCCCACATTTTTGGAAATATGACATCATCATAAGAGGTATAAAATGTCCAATATGTATACTATCAGCAGTAGGATCTATTCCTAAATATACATGAGTTTTTTCACTTTCTACCATTTTTTTGAATTCATCTTCATAAGTTATTTGCTTAATTAATTCACGTTCTTTTAAAACATCATATATTGATTTTTTTTCTTCCATTTTATTTCCTCCCTTCAATATATAAAGTATAACATAAAGTTAATAGTAAAACAAGGAATAAATTTAGAATAAGTAAAAATTAGTATCTTTACAAAGCAACTAGTTTGTATTTAATTATTTTTTTAAAATATGTTAAAAATATTGAAAATATGAGGAAAATATAGTAATATATATTAGAAAAGAAAGGTTTGATATATTTGAAAAGTTACAAAAAAATAAAAAACAAAATAAAAAATTTAAGACCAGATTTTACATTTAAAAAAGTAGAAGATATTCCAATTAATTTTTTAATTGATAATCATATAAAATTAATAATGTTTGATATGGACAATACACTTGTAAACTATAAATATGCACATACAGATAAGTTAAAAGAATGGATAAAAAAAGCTAAAGAACAGAATATAAAACTATATATTTTAACTAATTGCAAGAATGAAGAAAAGGTAAAAAAAGTATCAAAAAAACTAGGTATAAAATATATACATCATGCTTCAAAACCAAGAAGAAAGGGTTTTGAAGATATAATAAAAGAAGAAAATGTTGAAAAAAAATATGTTTTAATGATAGGTGATCAGATATTTACAGATGTTTTTGGTGGAAATAATGTTGGAGTAAATACAGTACTTGTAGAACCAATTGATAGTAAAGAAAAAGTTGTATCAAAAGTAAAAAGACCATTTGAAAAATTGTTAAAGAAATTTTTCTTTAAAGAAAGGAAGGCTAACTGATTATGGAGTTTATACCTTATATAATTATAAGTATTATTGCTGTATTTTTTGGACAAATTGCTGCACATTTAAATAAAAAATTACCACCCGTTGTATCAGAAGAAATTACATATAAAGAATTTTTTAAAACATTAAAAAATGATTTTAAAATAGATATATTTTATAGTTTAATATTTTTGATCTTATTTAACTTGCTAATTTATTTTGTAGGAAATACATACACATCATATGTTTATGCAATAGTTATATTTGCTCTTTCTATAACATTTTCGGTAGATTTAAGATATAAATTAATACCTGATGAAGTACATATAATAATAGCTTTTGCTGGAATTATAAATTTAATATTTAATTTTTCTAATTTTTTTGACTATATATTAGGAGCTATAGTAGGTGGAGGAATATTTTATTTATTAGGTGTTTTA
Source organism: uncultured Clostridia bacterium (assembly GCA_944383035.1). Lineage (GTDB taxonomy): Bacteria > Bacillota > Clostridia > TANB77 > CAG-465 > CAG-465. Next base: position 4,491 of record CALWOE010000045.1, on the reverse strand, counting down.
TCTTTAGTACTGTTAAAAAAAGAAGGTATGGGATTTGGCGATGTAAAATTAATGGCTGCTTTAGGTTTTGTATTTGGATTTAAAAATATACTTGTTATTACTCTTGTATCATTTGTTTTTGGAGCGATAGTTGGAAGTATAGTTTTAATATTTAAAAGAAAAGAAACTGATGGATATATACCATTTGGTCCATTTATTGCAATTGCAGCATGCATATTAATGTTTGTAGACGCTGATTATATAATTAATATTTATCTTGTATTTTGTGGTAATTTAGGACGTTTAATGGCAGATGGTTTATATTTTGTTTTAGAAAAATTACATCTTGTAAAATAATTAAAAAATTAAAATTTAAAACACAATTTAAAATTTATATTTTTAAGTTGTGCTTTTTTTATATTTATTTATTATTTTTATTTTCTATTTTAAGAAAAAGTTATATAAATGATATTTTTACACAAAATATATTTAGGTGATTTTATGGAAATATATCATGAGTATAAAAATATAAATGGAGAAAATAAATTAGCCGTATTTGTAAATTATGATACTAGTAATGAATTTTCATTAGATTTTGATGCATTTAAAAGAAAAGTAGATGATATTTCAAAAAAAATTAGAGAGTATACATTAGATAAAATGGAAGGAATAACAGATAATACAATACTTTTAATATTAAATGGAGTAGTTGTTGGAACACTTGTATTATCTAAATTAACATATCCAGTTGCAGATGTAACAACAAAATCAAATGATTTAAATAATGTAAAAAAAAATATAGAAACTAAACAAGAACAAGTTAAAAATGCAAAAAACGAATTAGATGATCCAGCTAAAATGGTTTATGAGTTAACTGAAGAAAGTAACGAAAATACAGAATCAGAAGAAGTGTTAACTACAGTAGGAACAAATACAAATACTAGCACAAGTACTAACAAAACAAATAGTAATAAAAAGCAAAATCAAAATACGTCACAAAGTAATAGACCAACTACTAGTAACCCTGGAAGTAGTAATTCAGGTAATACTAGTACAGGTGGATCTGGAAATACAGGAAGTACTGGCTCTGGAAATGTTGATAATGCAATAAATAGTGGGAAAATAGTTAATTTACAGCTAAATAGTGGAGCAGTAGTACAAATTGATTTAGAAGAGTATGTATGTGGAGTAGTAGCAGGAGAAATGCCTGCAGAATTTAACACGGAAGCTTTAAAAGCACAAGCGGTAGCAGCAAGAACATACGCATTAAAAAGAATAGCTTCAGGTCAAACTTTAAAAGCAACAAATGAGCATCAAGTATATAAAACAAAGGATGAATTAAAAGCAATGTGGGGAAGTGGATATGATAAATATTATTCCAAAATAAAACAAGCGGTTTTGGCAACTCAAGGAGAAAATATAAAATATGGTGGGAAATATATTGATGCTTTGTATTTTTCTACAAGTAATGGTAAAACCGAAGATGCTGTACATGTTTGGGGAAATAGTGTAGCATATTTAAAAAGTGTTGATAGTAGTTATGATAGAGATTCAAGATATTTTTATGGAAGTAAGAGTATACCAATGTCTACCATATCAAGACTTTTTTCAACCACAGTAAATAGTGTATCTGATATTAATATCTTATCTACTACTGTAAGTGGAAGAGTAAAAGAGGTGAAAATTGGAGATAAAGTAGTAACTGGAGTAAAAGCAAGAAGTACACTTGGCTTAAATTCGGCCGATTTTACTGTAACACAAAGTGGAAGTAATATAGTATTTTCAACAAAAGGTTGGGGACATGGCGTTGGTATGAGTCAATATGGTGCAAATGGTATGGCAAAGGCAGGATATAGTTATAAACAAATTCTACTTCATTATTATACTGGTGTAACTATAAGTAAAATATAATATAAAGCTTGTTCTTTAGATATAAAAAAAGACATATTTTAAAATAAATAGTTCGATTTATTTATTTTAAAAGTATGTCTTTTATATTATTTTACTTCATTTGTGCAATGACCATTTTCAAAAAATTCTTTTATATTTTCACATGTGTCACTAGCAATTTTATTTAAAGCTTCTTTTGTAAAGAATGCTTGATGAGATGTTATTAAAACATTAGGCATAGAAAGTAAAGTAGATAAATCTTTATCTCTTAGATAAGAATTAGACATATCATACATAAAGAAATCTTCTTCATCTTCATAAACATCTAAGCCAACTCCACCAATTTTTCCTTGCATCATTTCTTCAATTAGAGCTTCTGTATCAATTAATTTACCTCTACTTGTATTTAAAATAACAACTCCATTTTTCATTTTAGAAATACTTTCTTTATTTATTATTTTATTTGTTTCAGGAGTTAGAGGACAATGTAGAGAAATGATATCTGAATTTTTAAATAAAGTATCTAAATCAACATATTCAAAACCAATTTCTTTTGCTGCATTTTCATCTTTATATAGATCATATGCAATTATTTTAGCTCCAAATCCTTTCATGATATTAATGAAACATTTACCTATTTTACCGGTACCTATAACACCAACAGTTTTTCCATGAATATCAAATCCTAATAATCCATTTAAAGAAAAATTGTATTTTTTTGTTCTTTGGTATGCTTTATATATTTTTCTATCAATACCAAGTAATAAAGCAACAGTATGTTCTGCTACTGCATATGGTGAGTATGCTGGAACTCTTACAACTGTTATATCTTTGTCCATATTCTTAATATCAACATTGTTAAAACCAGCACATCTAAGTGCTATTAATTTTACACCACATTCTTTTAATATTTTTATAGCAGTTTTGTCAACTACGTCATTTACAAATATACATATTGCATCATAACCTCTGGCAAGTGGTGCAGTTTCTGCATTAAATTTAGTGTTAAGATAAGTAATTTCATAGTTATAATTTTGATTATATTCATCAAAAAGTTTTTTATCATATTCTTTTGTATCGAAAAAAGCAATTTTTATCATATTATTTCCTCCTTTTCACATCTATTAATTATATCACTAAAAATGTAAAGTTACAATAATATTATTTACTAAATTTAATAAAAAAATATATATATTCAATATTCGACAGTTTTTTTATTATTTTTATGATAAATTATTATTGTTTTTAATTCATTTTTATATAAAATAATAAATTCGCCTAAAAGCAGATATATTCTGCTTTTGTATTTTTTTTTATAAACTTATTGACATTAAAATTTATATGTGCTATAATAATCGTGTTAACGCGAGTATGGCGGAATAGGCAGACGCACAGGACTTAAAATCCTGCGGGCTTCAAAACCCGTACCAGTTCGACTCTGGTTACTCGCACCAAAAGATATAGGTATTGTATAATTTTGTACAATACCTATATTTATTTTAAAATTAAGTGTAATTATTGATATTACTGACTTTTATGAATTTTAGTTTAGTGAACATTGGTTTTAAAAATAATATAATATATTTTAAAAATTTTTGACGTTGCAGTAAAATTGCAGTAAATATTTATTTGATTTTTCAATTTCGTCTACTTTAAATTTATTAAATACAAAAGTATAAGGGTTTAGAGTAGTTTGTATATCTTTTTCATTAAAATTAATTGTTTTCATTTTACATCTTTCTCTTTCTTTAATTATATTATAACGTACTGTGCACGGTATACCAAGTGTTTTTTAGTTTTTTTTTTAATATTTTTTAGCATTCTCTGTAACCCAACCAGCAATTGTAATTCCATCTTCTTTTAATTTTTTTCTTAATTCAGTTCCTAAATTTTTGTCAATGTTAGCTCGAATTTGATCATATTTTTTAAGTTGTCAATCTCTTTCTTTTTTGTAATTTCTAGACATTTTAAAACCACCTATCTTGATTTTTTTCTTTAGATTATATATAATATAATCTAGAGAGGATTTCTCCTCTCTTAAGTTAGTCAAACATATGATGTATTTTCATTATATTTTGCCAAACTTTTTTACGATGAGCTTGTAGCTTTTTCATTTTGCGGTGTGAAGCTATAAGCTTTTTTATTTTTTTATACATATTATCACCTAACAATTATAATATACTGGGCATGGGGTGGGTTTGTAATATCTCCTTAATCCTGCTTTTAACATTATAATTGTTTTTAATTATTATTTTCAAATAATTCTTTAATATATAAATCTCTATTTTTTAATTCGTTATTTTTACCTTGCAACAGATTTTCAAGAAACATTACTAAATAATCAAATGTAGGATAAATTCCTTTTGGAATATTTCCATAATTACTTCTAACTAAAGCATTTCTAAAATATAAACTGTGTTCTTTAAACATATCATTATTAACATTGAATCCCATATTGTTAAGATATTTTTCAACAAATACTGCTGTTGTTCTTGTGTTGCCTTCTCCAAAAGGGTGTACTTGCCAAATGCTTGAAGTGAATTTAGCAATATGTTTTATCAATTCATCTTTATTTAGTTTTGAATAATCAAATTCTTTTTCTTCTTTAAAATCATAATCAAA
>CALWOE010000044.1 GCA_944383035.1 uncultured Clostridia bacterium | reverse complement strand
CCTCTTAAGAGGTTGCTCGCGTTAGTCCCTTATAGGGCTCAAAGGAAAACCACGTGTTATACACGTGGATTTTTATTATATGTTTTAAATTTTAATAGAAAAAAAAGAATGAAAATAATTGAATTATTAAACAAGGTAGATAGCAATAAAGTACATATTTTAAAAAGTAGAAGAAAGTTAAATAAATGGTATAAAAATAAATTTAACAAAGAAATAATTGTAGATATTTAATAAATTATATATAAATTTATACTATTTTTATTAGCAAAAAAAAATATAAGTAATGTGTTTTTTAAATTTTTTTATTTATATATAGATTATTTTTATTTTTAATGGTATAATTATAAAGTCATTTAGTAAATTATATTATAAGGAGATTTATATGGAAAATTTTATTATTGGAATTATGAATAAATTTGGGTATATAGGTATTTGTTTGCTTATATTTATAGAAAATTTATTTCCACCAATTCCAAGTGAATTAATACTTACTTTTGGAGGATTTATGACAATAAATACAACTATGACTATTATTGGAGTTATAATAGCTTCAACAATTGGTTCAGTTGTAGGTGCTATAGTTCTTTATTATATAGGTAAAATATTAAATAAAGAAAGATTAATTAAAATTGTAACTAGTAAATATGGTAAATTATTAAGAGTAAAACCAAAAGATATTGAATCAGCAGATAAATGGTTTGATGAAAAAGGAAACAAAACCGTATTTTTTTGTAGATTTATACCAGTTGTAAGAAGTTTAATTAGTATACCTGCTGGAATGAGTGAAATGCCAATTGTCAAATTTTTAGTTTATACTACCACTGGTAGTGCTATATGGAATACTGCACTTGTTTTAGTTGGCGCTTTTGCAGGAGATAAAAAAGACTATATATTAAATATAATTGATAATTTATCTCATGTTATATTAATTTTACTTGTTATATTATTTGTTGTAATTGTATATAAATTTTATAAATCTAAATTTCGGAAAAAAACAAAATAAAAAAGATATATAAATTTTAAAACTAAGCTTAAAATTTTTTAGCTTGGTTTTATTTATATATATCAAATATAAAGAAAGGATATTTTATGAAAATATTAGGAATATTTTTATGTCTTATTTCACTTTTAATATTATATAAAAAATTAGTTTTTGCATTATTTTGAAAAAAGACAGTTGGAACTATAATTGGATATGGAGAAAAGATAAAAGGAACTAAGGGAATATGTTCATATAATTATAAAGTAGAATATGAACATGAAGGTAAAAATATATAGCCATGTCACTTGAAAGTGTATCTACATCTTCTAATAGTATACCAACAAAGAATTTGCATAGAAATGTTAAAATTTCTTTTTTTAAAAATAGAAAAGATTTAGTTTCAATTTTAGATTTAAGTGGTATTTTTTTTTATTGGACTTTTCTTTTTTCTTTTAGGTGTTATTAGTATAATAATTTGAATTTTGAGGTGATTTTCTTGATAATAAACACAGGATGTAGAACAGATATACCAGCTTTTTATTCCAAATGGTTTATGGATAAAATAGATAAAGGATATGTATATGTAAGAAACCCATATTATCCATCAAAAGTGACTAAATATAGTTTAGATCCAGATGTAGTTGATTGTTTATTGTTTTGCACAAAAAATCCAAGTCCAATGATTAAATATTTAGACAAGCTAAAAAAATATAATATGCTTTGGCACGTTACAATAACACCATATGGTAAAAATATTGAACCAAATGTACCGGATAAATCAAAAGTAATAGAAGATTTTAAAATTTTATCTAAAAAGGTTGGTATAGATTCTATATATTTAAGATATGATCCAATATTTTTTGGTATGGGATTTGATTTAAAAAAACATATAGAAGAATTTACTAATATAATAAAAAGTTTAAAAGGATATACAAAGCATTGTATAATTAGTTTTTTAGATATGTATGAAAAAGTAAAGAAAAATGCACCTCATATAAGACCACCAGAGATGGATGAACAAATAGAGATTGTAAAGTGCTTTGTAAATATTGCAAAAGAAAATGGCATAATACTTCATGGATGTTGTGAGAATAGTTATTTGTCTAATTTTGGCTTAGATTCAAAAGGTTGCTTAAGAAAAGAATTTATTGAAGAGAGTATAAAAGAAAAGTTAAATGTACCAAGTATTAAAAATAAAAGACAAAATTGTAACTGCTTGCTTGGAGTAGATATAGGAGAATATAATACTTGTCCACATATGTGTATATATTGCTATGCAAATTTAGATAAGAAAATAGTAATAGAAAATATGAAAAAACATGATAGCAAATCTCCATTATTAATTGGAAATTTTAAATTAGATGATGATATAAATATAGCAAAACAAAAAAGTTATAAAATAAAATATGAGCAACTAAATTTCTTTGAATAAAAATTTTTTAAATTGTTTTTATAAAAAGTAAGGAGGGGGATATGCTATTTAATAACTCAAAAAAATACTATAAAAATAGTATAATTATTTACTTTAGTAGAGCAGATGAAAACTATGCAGTAGGATATATTGAAAAAGGAAATACAAAGATTGTTGCAGAATACATTAAGGAGTTAACAAATGCAGATATCTTTGAAGTAAAACCTAAAAATAGTTATTCGAAAGAATATAAAATATGTGTAAAAGAAGCTATAGGACGAATTAAAACACATAATGCACCAATTTTAGAAAAAATTCCAGATATTTCCAAATATGACTTAATATATATTGGTAGTCCAGTTTATTGTGGTATTATGCCAGAAGAACTTACAGCAGCACTAAAAGATGTTAACTTTAAAGGAAAAGAAATAAAGATATTTGTAACTCATGAGGGCTCTGGACTGGCACGTATTCCTGATCAAATAAAAGATATATGTACTGGTGCAAAAATAATTGATAGTATTGCAATTATAGGCTCAAATGCTAATAATTCAAAAGAAGAAATAAAAAAATGGATTTAGTTATAAAAAATAAATAAATTTTTGACATATCAATTTTTGATATGTTTTTTTCTTTTTATAGATTATTTATCATTTAAATGATATAATTATCATAGATATAAATAAAAACGGAGTGATAAATATGGATAAAGAAAATATAAAATCAAATGAAAATTTAAACGAAAATCAAAATAAATTTAATTTTGAATATGTGCTAGATTATAAAAAATATAAAGAGTTTAGTGCAAATTATTTAGCATCAAAGATTTCAACTAATATAATACTTGTTTTAATTCTTGTAGCTTTAATATTAAATATTGTATATAAAAATTATTCTTATGTTATACTTTTTGGAGTTGTATTTTTTGGTATGGTTGGACTTTTAAAAATAACTGGTAAAAGTAAAATATCATATAAACGATATAAATATTTAAACGATAATCAAGATGCAGTAATGAATATTAATATAGATGATGAAAAAATTACTCTAAGTAATAAAAATGGAAATAAAGAATCATATACTTTTGATAAAATATTAGATATAGTAGAAAGTAAAAATTTGATTATTTTAAAATTAAAGTATAATCTTGGAATTATAATTGATAAATCAAATATAACAGAAGATGAAAAACAAAAATTATATGACTTTTTATTTGAAAAATGTGTTAATGTAAAATCAAAAAAAGTAAAGAAAACAGTTTTTGGTTTGATTTTAAGAAGATTTACTATTTTAATGTATTTTGTAATGTTAATTTTAGCAATAGTTCTTTTATTTTTTAAAGTAAGTAAAATTGATGATTATCAAAATATATATAATAGCAATGAATATTATACTAGTATTGAAACTAAAAATTATAATGGTTATAATACAAAAATACTTTTAATAAGTAAAAATTATGAACATACAAAAACATATATTTATGAGTTTGGAACTGATAAAGATGCAAAAAGAAATTTAAATTATTGGTTAGAACAAGAAACAAAAAAGCAAGAAAATGATGAATATGCAGTTTTTAATAAAGAAAATTATCAAAAGTATGTTGTTTTAAATGATGAAAAATATATAGTATTAATAAGAAAAGATAATTATGTATTTTATGGTATAGGGAAAGCAGAATATAAAGATGAGCTAGATAAGATAGCTCTACTTTATGATGAAGTAAAATAATAAAGGGAAGAGATAATATGGTAATATATATAATTAGGGAGAAAATTATATGATATATACAACTTATTATAATTCACCAATTGGTAAAATATTACTTGCAAGTAAAGATAATAAATTAATTGGGTTATGGATTGATGGTCAAAAGTATTATTTAGGAAATTTAAAAGACAAAATAAGGCAAAATGATGATGTTGAAATTTTACTTAAAACTAAAAAATGGTTAGATGAATATTTTGCAGGTAAAAAGCCACAAATTTTAAAATTAGACTTAGCACCTATTGGAAGTGATTTTGCAAAAAGTGTATGGGAAATCTTGTGTAAGATTCCTTATGGAGAAGTAACAACTTATGGAAATATAGCAAAAGAAATGGCAAAAAAATTAAAAAAAGAAAAAATGTCGGCACAAGCAATTGGTGGAGCAGTTGGACATAATCCAATATCAATTATTATTCCTTGTCATAGAGTTGTAGGAGCAGATGGTAGTCTAACAGGTTATGCAGGGGGATTAGATAAAAAAATAAAATTATTAATGCATGAAAATGTAGATATGAGTAAGTTATATATACCTAAAAAAGGTACTGCGTTATAAGGAGTTTTTATGGAAAATAAAAGTAGATGTAAATGGTGTAAACTTGACAATAAATTATATGTAGATTATCATGATAAAGAGTGGTGTAGACAAAGTTTTGATGATAAATACTTATTTGAAATGCTTTTATTAGAGTCTTTTCAAGCTGGTCTTTCTTGGGAATGTGTTTTAAATAAAAGAGAAGATTTTAAATTAGCTTTTGATAATTTTGACATAGATAAAATATTAAAATATGATAATGAAAAAATAGAAGAATTATTATTAAATAAAAATATAATAAGAAATAAGTTGAAAATAAACGCGACAATAAATAATGCTAAAATATTTAAGAATATACAAAAAGAATATGGATCATTTTATAATTATTTAAAGACATTTACAAATGGTAAAATTATTTATGAAATAGGAAAAACTACTTCTAAATTATCTGATGATATTTCAAAAGATTTGAAAAAAAGAAACATGAAGTTTGTTGGAAGTACAATTATTTATTCATATTTGCAAGCAATTGGTGTAATATATTCGCATGATAAAGAATGCTTTTTATATAAAGAAGAGTAATATTATATATAATAATTTAAATTTATATACTAAATAAAAAGGAGAATTAAAATAGCTTTTGATTTTAAAAAAGAATATAAAGAATTTTATCTACCAATATGATTATAGTAGGTTTCTATTTAATAATAAAATCTTTATTTTTTGAAAATAAAAATTAAACTTTATAAATGGAGGTTATTTTTATGTTAGAGATAAGAAAAGAAAATATAAAGGACTATAAAGAGGTATATAAAGTTATAAAAAGTGCATTTGAAGTAGCTAAACATAGTGATGGAAATGAACAGGATTTAGTTGAATCATTAAGAAATAGTGATAAATTTATAAAAGAGTTATCTTTAGTTGCTGTAGATGATAAAAAAATTGTAGGTTATATTTTATTTACAAAAGTAAAAATTGGAGAAAATGTAGAACTTGCATTAGCTCCTATTGGTGTATTACCAAAATATCAGAATAAAGGCGTAGGCACAAAACTTATTTTAAAAGGACATGAAATAGCAAAAAAATTGGGATATCATTATTCAGTTGTATTAGGGGATCCAAATTATTATAAAAAATTTGGATATGTTGAAGCTTCTAAATATAATATAAAAGCACCATTTGATGTACCGGACGATAATTTTATGGCTATAAAATTGTCTGATAATGATATAAAGATTGAAGGCATAGTTGAATATGCAAAAGAATTTGGAATATAAAAACGTAGTTTAAAATAAATTTATAAAAGAAAATAAAGAAAAAAATTAGTTTTACTGGAGTTAGGCGTTGGATTTAATACACCAGGTATTATTAGATTTCCTTTTGAAAACATGACTTTAAAATTTAAAAATACATTTTTAATAAGAATAAATAGTATGAATACAGATTTATTGCTTGATATAAAAAATAAGTCAATTTTATTAAACAAAGATTGTTCATATTTTATAAAAAATATAAAGTAAACCAATATTCTAGTAAAGTAAACTGATTATCGGTTTACTTTTTTATATAAAAATGTTAATATTTTGTTATGAAGGAGGGAAAAAATGAAAAGTATAGGAGAAACAATTGCAACTTTAAGAAAAGAGAAGAAAATGACTCAAAGTGATTTAGCACAAAAAATGAATGTTACAGATAAAGCAGTATCAAAGTGGGAAAGAGGTATATCTTTACCAGATGTTGAAACAATATCTAAACTTGCAGATGTACTTGAAGTATCTGTTGAAGAGCTTTTAAAATCAAAAAAGAAAAGTTATTTAAATCCAAAAACAAAGGAATTAATAAATTTAATTTTAAAAGCTGTGGCTCTTGCAATGTCAATAGCTGTTTTGGTATTAAATATTTTAAATAAAGTAGATATAAAGTCTTCAATTATAATGTTAAGTATTGGAATTTTTTGTCTTGCATTATATTTATTTGATTTAAAAGAAAAAACAGATATAAAATAAATTGATAATATATTCAGTTGATAATATTTTCATTTTATTTTTATATTGTAAATAATATTTTAAAGTATAAAAAATTAGATATGAAAAAATCTCATATCTAATTTTTTTAATTTAATTACTATGACTTTCATAATAATTTGAAACAAGCAAATAAGCACTATTTATTGCTATTTGTAAATTAATATCTTGTTGTATCTTTCTGTACTTTTTAATATCTTCAATGTTTGAATTTTTATTAATGTTTACCTTTATTACAGGTTTATCTAATATAGAATACATTAAATAACATGCTATAGAGAAAAAATCAGGTGTAGAAATTTCATTTTTATTTAATAAATTCATGTATTCATCAAAAGTAATTAGATAATTATTACTTCTAGAACAAACAATATACTTTTTAGAATTTACATCTAATTTGTTATATAACTTTCTCCTTTCCTTATTTACAATACTCACATATGGTGAATAATTATATTCAAGTTCTCTTAATATTGACTTTTTTCTTGAATTTAGATCTTTTTTGTTATTTTTATTAAGATATAAATTATCTTTAAATTCAGCTTTTTTGGCAATATATATAATTAAAAGTAAATATATTACAGTTATAGCACCAAATATCGCTTTTACTTCAATTAATATATTGTTATAATTCCATATTAAATATAATAGATAAATAAGTATAAACCAAAGTGCAATTAAAATACCAAAAACAATAGATTTAAAATTCGATTTAATAAACTCAACAAAATTTTGTTTTTTCATAAAAATCCTCCTAAAATAATTATTTTTAAAATTTATATTTGAACATGTAAGATTTTACTATATTTTGGTGATAAAAGCAATATGTTTTTTATTTTAGTAAATTAAAATTGTTATTATATTTGTTTTTTTGTAATTTTATTGATATAATTAAATTATGGAAAATTTTTTTAAAGAAATAAAAATATGGGCAAAAAATAATAAAAATATAGAAAGTGTTATTCTTGTAGGTTCTTATGCTAAAAACACTTATAAAGAAACATCAGATATAGATCTTGTTATAATAACACAAAATAAAGAAGAATTTATAGAAAATCGAAAATTCATTAAATTATTTGGATTTGTTGATAAATCACAAATTGAATATTATGGAGCTTGTACTTCTATTAGAGTTTATTATAAGGACGGAATGGAAGTAGAATTTGGTTTTGTTAATAAATCTTGGATAGAAGAACCACTAGATAAAGGAACGAAAAAAGTATTAACGGATGGATATAAAGTTATTATTGATAAAAAAGAATATTTTAAAAATATTTCCATATAAAGGTGATATAATTAAAAAAGAAATGTTAAAATATATAAGTTATTTAAAATATATTTAACTTGGAGGATTTTTATGAAAAGTATTATAATATATGGTTCACATTACGGAACGACGAAAAAATATGCTGATGAACTTTCAAAAAGGACTAATATACAATCAATTTCATTTAAAGAAATAAAAGAAATAAATGATTATGATAATATTATTTATTTAGGTGGAATATATGCAGGTGGAATATTAGGTATGTCTAAAACATTAAGGAATTTGAATAATATATCAAGTAAAAATATTATATTAATTACTGTTGGTCTTGCAGATCCAAATGATGAAGAAAATATAAATAATATTAGAGATAATATTAAGAAACAATTAAAAAGTGAAGTCTTTAAAAAAGCCAAAATATTTCATTTAAGAGGTGGAATTGATTATTCAAAATTAAATCTTGCTCATAAAACAATGATGAATTTGCTATATAATATGGTAAAAAAATTACCAGAAGAAAAGAAATCAGCAGAAGATAGAGCAATGATTGAAACTTATAATAAAAAAGTTGAGTTTGTTGATTTTTCATCTTTAGATAATATAATTAATGAAATAAAAAATTAAAATATATGTAACAAATTAGGTGGAAAAATGAGTAAAAATGATATTTTAAATAAAGCTTATAAACTAATAAAAATGTATGAGATAGGAGAGCTTGGTGGAGAAGTTATGTCAGAAGATGCTAATCCACTTTAAAAATATGGAGATTAAATATATGAAAAGATATGTATTATTGTTATTATTTACAAAGGATTTTAAAAAAGTGTTGTTAATAAAAAGAAATAAAAAGCCATATGCTAATTTATATAATGGTATTGGAGGGAAAATTGAAAATAATGAAACGGTTATTGAGGCTACAATTCGTGAATGTAAAGAGGAAACTAACATACAGATTTCCAAACCAAAATTGTTGGTAACTTGTATATATCCAAAATCAATTAATTCAGATGAGGATAAAGAGATGGCAGTATTATACGATTGTGTAGATGAAGTTGATATTGAAGAAAATTATGAAGGGAGTTTTGAATGGAAAAATATAGACTTTGCTTTAGACTTTAACAATAAACAGATAGCTGGATTATCTAATTTGGCTCAATTCATTAAGGAAATCCTTGATATAGAAGGCATTGTGAAATTCTATTAATTGACTTTTATGCTAGAATATGGTATTGGTTTAACCTAATATTAATTAATGTGGAGGTAATTAGTTTGAAAGCGCGGAACAAAGTAGCAAATGTTTTTACCGACATTGCTCCAAAGTGGAATGACAAAGACTTTCGCTGCGGAAGTTGCTCCTATGAGGGCTCAATGACAAAAATGGAGGGAAAGGAGTACATCAACGCGATGATGCTGATAGGAATTTAATTCTAAATAAGAAAAGGCTTAACTACAACTGTGGTTAGCCTTTTCTTCTTCGTGCTACAGGCATGTCGCTCAGCTAATCAGTGAAAGTCCGTAGTGGAGGTAGATATCGCCAACCACATAGAGAAACACAAGTTATCCATCGTGAGGTGGAAGTGAATAGTCTTAAATTCAAGCATAAAAAGTGTCTTCTTTCCTGAAAAGAGAACATTGCTTAAAAAAACTTACAAACTATTTAAAGTCTGTAAGTTTTTTATGGAGCAAGTCACATACAAGTTACGAACTTTGTTCTCTTTCTAGAAATATTATAGAATAAATAAAAATAATTTTCAATACTTGCATAAACAAATTCAAAAAAAATGGAATTGGACAGTTTTTTTGGAATAAATATTGATAAAAAATTATTTTTAGTATATACTATTA
>CALWOE010000043.1 GCA_944383035.1 uncultured Clostridia bacterium | reverse complement strand
GCTCAGTCGGTAGAGCATGCGGCTGTTAACCGCAGGGTCGTCAGTTCGAGTCTGACAGCAAGAGCCAATGTCACTGATGATTTATAAAATAATTTGTCAGTTGAGTATAATAAAAGATAACGATTTATATTTTGTCGTTATCTTTTTTATTTATTAAAAAGTCTATACTATTATCTTCTAAATTGCTAATTATATTTAAAATTTTTTTATCTATTATATCGGTATTATTATATTTTATTATATAATTATTTATATCTTCTTTTGTTTTATAATCCAATTTTGAATAATATTCATTTGCTTTTTTATTTTCTAATAATGATATTTTAAATGAAACAGGTATTTTTCCATTCATGTAATCACCTCTTTTTTTATTGTAAGTCAAAATATATATTACTATTCAATAAATTGACAATTAACATGTACAAGTTATAAAAAATATAATAATAATAGGTGATAATTATGATATTAGAAACAGTAATATTTTTAGTAGCTATAGTAGGAATTATTCTTACATATTTTTGTTTTTTAAATGTTTACGAAAATGAATATTTAAATAGTAATTATTTAATTACAAACTCAAAAAATAAAAAGGGAGAAAATAAAAATATACAATTAATAATAAAAATGAATGGATATTCAAAATATGAAAAAGAATATATAATAAATAAAATAATGTATGGAAAATTTGATAATATAGAAGATTTTATAGATACAATTGAAATAACAGATGAATAATTGACATTAATTTTGCTTTTGTGTAAAATATACATTGAGGTGTAATTAAAATGTATGCATTTTTTTATGGAAAAGTAGAAAATATTTTAAATGATAGAATAATACTTAATGTAAATAATATTGGTTATGAAATATATATGCCGGAGAATGATTTAAATAATTTAGAAGGTTATGATATGCCAGTAAAAGTTTATACACATTTTCATGTAAGAGAAGATGATATGAGACTTTTTGGCTTTTTATCAAATGAAACTTTAAATTTCTTTAAAAAGTTAATTAGTGTTAGTGGTGTTGGACCAAAAGCAGCTCTTGGTATAATATCAAACATATCAGTTAGTGATATGTGTGTTGCAATAGCCACTGAAAATATATTAACTTTAAAATCTGTACCTGGTATAGGCCCAAAAATGGCACAAAAGATAATATTTGAATTAAAAGATAAAGTCTTAAAAGAAGAAATGGAAGGTATTAAAGATAAAAAAGCGGTAAAAAAATCAGAAAATTCAGAAAATATTCAAGAAGCAATAACTGCTTTACAAGTATTAGGTTATACTCAAAAGCAAATTAAAGATGTTTTGGTAAATTTAAATGTTGAAGAAGATAATGTCGAAAATATTATTAGAAAAGTATTAAAAGAAATGCAAAATATATAAAATCTTGTAGACAAATTTTTCGATTTATGTTATGATGTTAGTGAATATTTTGTGAAATGAGAGGTAAACAGATGATAGAATTTATTAATGTATCGAAAAGCTATGATAGAGGAATAAAGGCCTTAGATAATGTATCAGTAAGAATAGATAAAGGAGAATTTGCTTTTTTAGTTGGACCATCTGGATCTGGTAAATCTACTTTTCTTAAGTTAATGATTAGAGAAGAGACTGCAACATCTGGGAAAATACTTATAGATGGAAAAGATGTTGGAAGATTAAAACAGAAAGATATACCATATTTTAGAAGAAAAATTGGTTTTGTATTCCAAGATTTTAGATTGTTATATGACAGAACAGTAGAAGAAAATATAGTTTTTGCATTAAGAGTTATAGAAGCATCTGAAAAAGATATAAGAATACAATTAAAAAATGTTTTAGCAATGGTTGGTCTTACTGGGAAAGAGAAATTTTATCCAAATCAATTATCTGGTGGAGAACAACAAAGAGTATCTCTTGCAAGAGCTCTTGCTACAAAGCCACCAATAATTATAGCAGATGAACCAACAGGTAATTTAGATCCTACAACTGCTGATGGTATCTTCAAAACATTATTAGAAATAAATGCTAGAGGAACAACAATTCTTGTAGTAACACATGCTAAAGATATAGTTGATAAACTTAATAAAAGAGTTATATCATTAGATCATGGTAGAATTGTAAAAGATAGTCAAAGAGGAGGATACCAAATATGAAAACTAGGACATATTTAATAAAAGAAGGATATAATAACTTAAGAAAACATGGGACAAAGACAATATCTACTATTTTTATTATTTGTGCAACAATGCTAGTTTTAGGAATTTTTATAATATTATTTCAAAATGTAAATAAAAATGTACAAACAGTAAGATTAGAACAAGGATTACAAGCTTTCATAGATGATTCTGCAACTCAAGATGATGTAGAATATATGATGGATGAAATAAAACAAATTCCGGGAGTTAAAGATGTTACATATTTAAATAAAGATCAAGCATATGAAGACGCAAAAGAAGTATTTAGTGGATTAGATTATTTCTTAGATGGAATAGAAAATTTGCAGATATTCCCAGCATCTTTTGTTGTGAGATTTGAAAGAATAGAAGATAGTGAAACTGTAAAATCAGAAGTTGAAAAAATAGATGGAATATATAAAGTAAAATATAATGAAACTACAATACAAGCAGTTATTGCAATTTCTAAAGTTGCAAATGTATTTTTATTAGGTGTTGGTGGGGTATTACTAGTAGTTAGTATTTTTATAATTTCTAATACAATAAAACTTGCAGTATATTCAAATAAAAGAGAAATATTTATAATGAAATATATAGGTGCAACGAATAAGTTTATTAAAACTCCGTTTGTAATAGAAGGAGCATTAATGGGACTTATAGCAGCATTAATATCTTTTGTTTTAATATCTTTAGGTTATGTAGTACTTTATGCTAGAGCACCACAAATACAAGCATCTTTAGGTGTATTTGGATTTTTACCATATTCGAATTTATGGCATCAAATATTAGGAATATATATAATACTTGGATTGTTTATTGGTATTTTTGGTAGTTCAATTTCTATCAAAAAATATTTAAAAGTATAATTTGGAGGATGATATATGACAAATAAAGGTATAAAAAAAGTACTAATTTCATTTGCTATTTTTACTACCATATTTGTGAATACAACATCTTTTTGTACAGCTGTAACAAGTGATAAAGTTTTAGCATATGAACAAGAATTAGAGCAAGTTAAAATTCAAGAAAGAGAAAATATGGAAAAATTAACAGGTGTAGAAAAAGAACTTGCCCAATATTCTTATGAAATAGCAGAATTGGATAGTGAAATGGTAACGTATGGTAAAAAACTTACAGAATTGCAGGAAAAAACTGATGATGTAAATGATAAAATTTCAGAGTACGAAGCTGCTCTTCAAGATTCATCACAGTTATATAATAGTGCAGAAGATATGTATATAACAAGACTTAGAGCAATTTATGAAAACGGAATTCCAACTATTTGGGATTTACTTTTCGCATCGAAAGGGATATCAGATTTCTTTTCAAAACTAAATATATATCAAAGTATATTAGACTATGATAGATCTTTAGTAAGCAATATGCAAAATCAAAAAGAGTATATAAATTTTATTAAAAAGGACATAGAAGTTCAAAAATTGCAGTTAGAACAATTAACTTATGATACTCAGAAATCTACAGAAGCTTTAGAGAATTTAAGATCACAAAAAGAAGCAAAAGTTAATTCTTTACAAAATTCTAAATCAGAACTTACTGCAACATCAGAAATATTAACACAAAAGAAAAAAGAAGCTCAACAAAAAATAGAAGATGAAATTGCAAGAATTTTGCAAGAAGAGCAACAAAAACAACAAAATGGTGGCGGAGCAAGCACAACATTTCCTGGTGGACAATTTGTATGGCCTGTTGCTGGGTTTAATATTATAACAACAAGATTTGGTGAAATATATAATTTAGTTGATCCTGCTGGTAGTGCACATACAGGATGTGATATTGGTGGAACAAATATAAACAATACGCCTATTGTTGCAATTGAATCTGGAACTGTAAGTGTAGCAAAATATAGTAATTATGGTTATGGAAATTATGTAATGATAAATCATGGTAAATGCACAGATGATAATAACAACTACATATCTTTATATGGACATTGTACATCACTTGCTGTATCAGTTGGGCAAAAAGTAAATAAAGGTGATGTAATAGGTTATGTAGGAAGTACTGGTAATTCAACTGGACCTCATTTACATTTGGAAGTACGTGTAAATGGAAAAATAACAGATCCATTACAATATTATCCAGGTCTTACATTTGTATATAGATAATATTTCAGAAGTATATATTTTGGGGGATAATTTATAATGTATTTAAATAAAAAAAGAAAGTATATTGTTTCTAGTTTATTGATTGTTAGTCTATTATCTTTTGGATTTAGTAGTATATCTTATGCATCTGTTCAAGATGCACAAGATAACCTAAATAAAATAAACGAACAAATAAAGGATAATAATCAAAAGATTAGTTCAGCTGAAGAACAAACAAATGAATATATGGAACAAATTAGTAAATTGGATGAAGAAATTGATAAATATTCATCTGATTTAGAGGAACTTAATACAAAATTAAATGAAGTAAATGCAAAAGTTGAAACATATCAAAATGATTTGCAATACTCATCACAAAGGTATAGTAGCGCAGAGGATATGTATACAACAAGACTTAGAGCAATTTATGAAAATGGAATGCCATCAATGCTTGATATATTATTTTCATCAAATGGAATTTCTGATTTCTTTTCAAAATTAAATGTATATCAAAGTATATTAGATTATGATAAAGCTATGGTTGGAAATATAAAAAGTGAAAAAGAATATGTTGATAATATAAAAAATGAAATAAAAGAACAAGAAGTGGCACTAGAAAATATAAAGTATGATATTGAAAAATCAACACAAGAATTAGAAAGTGCAAAGGCAGAAAAAAATACAAAAGTACAGAAATTAAATGAAGAAACTGAAGAACTTAAAGATATAAAAGCAACTTTAAAAAAAAGACAAGCCGAGGCAACAAAACAAGTTCAGGATGAAATTGCTAAAGCAGAAGCTGCAGCAAATACAAAACCTGGTAGCGCTGGCTATCCTGTAAATTTTAATGGTGTTTTAAAGTGGCCTACAGTAAGTAGAGTTATCACTTGCGATTATAGAGGATATGTTGGTCATACAGGTGTAGATATAAAGGCAAATAAAAGTCCGGTTTATGCATCTGCAGATGGTTTGGTAATTGTTGCAAAAACAGTAACTAATTTACCAAATTATAGTGAGGCTAATAAACATAGTTTTGGATATGGTAATTATATAATAATAGCGCATGGTTCTTTAAATGGCAAAAAAATGTATACTTTATATGGACATTTAACAAGTTTAAATGTAAAAGTTGGACAAGCAGTAACAACCGGACAAACTATTGGAATATCAGGAAATACTGGTAATTCTTATGGTCCACATTTACATTTTGAAGTAAGAACTAATAGTGGAAATTATGGAAGTGATGTAAATCCACTTTTATATTTACAATAAATAAAAAGAGTGAAATATCAATTTTTTTTATGAAAACTATTGACTTATTCTTTTTTTTATAAGATAATAAATATATAAAGATCATAGGGGGAAAATATATTATGGGAGCAAAGATACTAAATAACTTCTTAAAAATGATTGGGATAGATAATAATAATGAAGAAAATATAGATGATCAAAATGAATCATATTATGATGAGAATGAAGGATATGATGAAGATGAAGCATATGTAGATGATGAGATGGAAGAAGATTATGTACCACAAAAAAATAATGGACGTTCTTTTTCTCAAATTCAAAGCAATCCATATTCATCAAGAAATATTCATACGAAGGTGATACCAATGAATAATAGTTTAAATTCAGCTTCAAAAATGGTTATAACACAACCATCTTGTTTCGAAGATGTACAAGAAATTAGTGAATATGTTAAAGCTAAAAAATCATTAATAATTAATTTAGAAAATGTTAGTAAAGAAGATGCAAGACGTATAATAGACTTTTTAAGTGGTGCGACTATGATTATAGAAGGTACAATTCAAAAAGTATCTAATTTGATATATCTTATGACACCAAAAAATGTCGAAGTTCAAAATGATTTGGAAAGAAGCCAATACAAACAACAAAAAGTTTCTTTATCTTGGCTTAAGTAGGATTTAAAGCAGGTCAAGTATGGTCTGCTTTTTTAATTAAAAAGGGGTGATATATATGTTAACACCATTAGATATTGACAATAAAACATTTAAGAAAACTAAACTTGGTGGATATGATATAAATGATGTAGAGGATTTTTTGATAACTGTCATGGATGATTATGAAAAGTTATATAAAGAAAATGCTGAATTAAAAGACAAAATCAATGCAATGGGTAAGTCAGTTTCTTATTATAAATCAGTTGAAGAAGGAATTACAAAAACAATTGAAAGTGCTCAAGAACAAGCTGATAATATAAAAGATATGGCTGTAAAAGAGGCAATGAATATTAAAGAAAAAGCAGAGCTTGATGCTAAAATGGAATTAGAAGAAATAAAAAATAAAATTAAGCAAGCAGAAAATTTATATGAAGAGAAAAAAAGACAGATGCAAGTTTATACAATAAGAGTAAAAGCAATGTTAGAAGCACAACTTCAAATATTAAAAGAAGATAATGATGAAAATAAAAATCAATAATTTTGTTAGTAAATTGTTATATTGATATTTTTAAAGGTTTGAAATTATATTATTTCAAACTTTTTTTAATTCAAAAGTATATATTATGTATTGAAAGTGAACATAATTTATGTTAGAATATAATAGATTTAGGAGTGATTTTTGTGTTTGATAAATTAGAAGAATTAGAAAAAAAATATGAAGAATTAACCGTAAAGATATCTGATCCAGATGTAATAGCAGATCAAGTGAATTGGCAAAAATATATGAAAGAACAAGCTGCTATGAAAGATGTAGTGGATAAATATCGTGAATATAAAAAAGTAAAGCAAAATATGGATGAAGCAAAAGAAATGATGGAAGATAAAGACATGAAAGAAATTGCAGAAGAAGAATATTATTCATCAAAAGAACAACTTCCAAAATTAGAAGAAGAATTAAAAATATTACTTTTGCCAAAAGATGTAAATGATGATAATAACGTAATAGTTGAAATACGTGGTGGAGCCGGTGGTGAGGAAGCCGCACTTTTTGCTTATAATCTATATAGAATGTACACAATGTATGCAGAATTAAAAAGATGGCAAGTAGAAGTAATTGATATTAACGAAACAGGAATTGGTGGAATAAAAGAAGTATCTTTTATGATAAAAGGTAAAGGAGCATATAGTAGGCTAAAATTTGAAAGTGGTGTTCATAGAGTACAACGTGTACCAGAAACTGAAGCATCAGGTAGAATTCATACATCTACTGTAACAGTAGCCGTTTTGCCAGAAGTTGAAGATGTTGAAATTGAAATAAATCAAAATGATTTAAGAATAGACACATATAGAGCAAGTGGTGCTGGAGGTCAACATGTAAATAAAACATCATCAGCTATTAGGATAACTCATATTCCAACTGGTATAGTAGTTGCTTGTCAAAATGAACGTTCACAAACTCAAAATAAAGAAGCTGCTATGAAGATGTTAAGATCAAAATTATATGAAATGAAACAAGAAGAGCAACAAGAAAAAGTAGCTTCAACAAGAAGATTACAAGTTGGTAGTGGCGCAAGAAGTGAAAAAATTAGAACATATAATTATCCACAAAGTAGAGTAACAGATCATAGAATAAACTTTACTATATATAAATTAGAAAGTTTTTTAAATGGCGATTTAGATGAAATGATAGAAGCATTAATTGCTGCAGATAGAGCTGATAGGTTAAAAGAAGGAGAAATATAAGTTAAATTATTTTTATTATTATTGCAATAAAATTTTATAAATGTTATAATTATTTTGTATACAAAAGAAAGGATTTTTAGTATGGATAAAAAAACAAAATTAATAATAATTATATTTGTAGTTATATTTGCTATTATAATAGTTGGTGTATTAGGTGTTTATATAGCAAATATGTTAAATAATGGTACAACAACTACAAACGAAGCTACTTGGAAGAAAAATATAGTACCTGTTACTGTAAATTCTTTAGAAGAAGGGTATTATGTAAAAGATGGAAATAATTTTTATGAAATGCCAAGAGTTTCTGAAAAAGATATGTTTAAAATTACAAACAGTTCATATAAAATTGGAGATGTAATGTATATTTTAGATGATTCTAAGATTCCTGTTATAGATTTAGATCAAAATACAACAAATTTGGTATACAAATCAGAAGATTTACCAAAAGGCGATTTGAAAGTTATAAATTTAGAAACAGTTGTTGGAATAACTCTTGATGAAAATGATGTTGTAAAAACAATTATTAATCCTAGTCTTTCTAATGAATATGTTGGATATACTTGTAAAATATTAAGTGAAGATAATGCTAAAATAGAAAATAACGATGTAAAAGTCGATACTACATCTTCTAATAAAACAGTTAAGTTAGCTTTTTTGAAAGGAACTATTTATAAAGAAGTTGAAGTAAAACAAATAATAGGCAAAGGTATTATTTTAAATCCATACATTGAAGGAAATATTACAGAAGATATGACTATAACTAAGGATTCGTATGCATTAGTAGAAAACTTGAAGGATTATCAAATACCAACTGGATATTATTTAATTGATGGTTATGTTTTTAGAATAAATCAGTCAAGTAGTGTTATAAATGAAGATGCTGATCTTGACATGGAAAATCAAGTAAAAAATATAGAAAACTATAATAATTATTCTGATATAAAAAAAGAATTAAATATAACAGATATATTACCAAAAGATATAACAGTATATAATGAAGTTAGAAAATATGATGAAAATGATAAAAATCATGAAACATTTACTTCTACTTTAGGAGAGAGTGTTAAATTACAAAATAATTATTATTGTGAAAATTTAGTATTTAATCCAAATGATTCTGTTATTTTAAGTGGGCAAAGATTTTATAGAGGAACAATTAAAGTTGGGGATACGAAAAATAATTATTATAATGTTTATTTATTAATAGATGAAGAAAATATAGAAACATATTATTCTCTTCTTGAGGAATATTATGAAAAAACAGATTCACAAGTAAAAAAAGAACCTGAACAAATAGATAAAACCGAGTTTATTGGCTTTTATGGAGAGTTAAGAGGAGAAACTACACAATATGGCGCAGTAATAGAATAAAATATAAAATCGATTCTACATTTTATAGAATCGATTTTTTTTATAAAAAATATGTTTAAAATTAATAATTTTTATTGACACTTTGATACTTGATATGCTATAATAATGTAAATATTGTTTCTAAATGATATTACTATGTAAACTTCGATGCAAAGGATGGTTGAAATAGTTGAAAAAGTCAAGAACAAATAGGTAAAAAATAAGATATTTAAGAGTTCAAATTAGTTGTTATGTAAACTAGTTTGGATTTTTGTTGTCTTTTTTATATGTGTGTTTGGAGGTATAGAAATGGTTCATGAATTAAAAAATGGAAAAGTAACAAGAATGAGCTTTTCAAAAATCAAAGAAGTTATAGATATGCCAGATTTAATTGATATTCAAAAACAATCTTATGATTGGTTTTTAAAATCTGGTTTAAAGGATGTGTTAAATGATGCATCTCCAATAGCTGACTTTTCTGGTAACCTATTACTAGAGTTTGTTGACTATAGATTAGAAGATGAAACAAAATATAGTATTGAAGAAGCAAAAGAAAGAAATACAAGTTATTCTTCAAGGTTACAAGTACAAGTTCGTCTTATAAACCGTGAAACAGGTGAAATTAAAGAGCAAGAAATTTTCATGGGTGATTTACCTATTATGACAGACAGTGGTACATTTTTAATTAATGGAGCAGAAAGAGTTATAATATCACAACTTGTACGTTCACCGGGTGTATACTATGCTTCAGAAAGAGATAAAACTGGTAAGTTTTTGTATTCTGCAACTGTTATGCCAAATCGTGGTACATGGATTGAATTTGAAACAGATTCTAATGATATGATTTATACAAGAGTAGATAGAACAAGAAAACTACCTATAACTTGTCTTATAAGAGCATTAGGATTAGAAACAGATACACAAATAATGGAATTTTTTGAGGATGATGCGTTATCTAATGTAATATATAATGATACTGCTAAAACTCAGGATGAGGCATTACTTGAAATATACAAAAAAATCAGACCAGGTGAACCATTACATGTAGATGCTGCTAAAAGTTTGTTATATGGTTTGTTATTTGAGCCAAGAAGATATGATTTATCAAGAGTTGGTAGATATAAATATAACAAAAAATTAAGCATTGCAAATAGAATTGTTGGATATAAAGCAGCAGAAAATGTAATAAATCCAGAAACTGGAGAAATTTTTGCAAATGCTGGTGATATATTTACAGAAGAAGTTGCAAAAGATATAAAAAATGCAGGTATAAATGTTGTATATCTAGATATAGATGGAAAGAAAGTAAAAGTAATTGGAAATAATACAGTTGATATTTCTAAATATCTTGGTATTGATATAGATAAAAATGTAATAAAAGAAGATGTTTATTTACCAAACTTAAAACAGCTTTTAGAGTCATTAGATGAAGATATATCAGAAGAAGCATTGAAAAAACAAATTAGAATAAATAGAGAAAAACTAGTTATAAAATCTGCTACAGTAGATGATATATTTGCATCTATAAATTATTTTTTAAATTTTAAATTTGGACTTGGTGAAACTGATGATATTGATCATTTAGGAAATAGACGTGTAAGATGTGTTGGTGAATTATTACAAAATCAATTTAGAATTGGTCTTGCAAGACTTGA
>CALWOE010000042.1 GCA_944383035.1 uncultured Clostridia bacterium | reverse complement strand
TGAATTGAACCGCCGTATGCCGAACGGCATGTACGGTGGTGTGAGAGGGAAAAAAATTTAAATTTCCCTACTCGATTATTCAACAACAAAAGTATTTAAAGCCTCATCAGCTTCAGTTTTATCAAAATAATCTTCTAAAGCACCATAAGTAAATGCATATTCATAATTATTTTTTATTATACAATATTGATAGTAATGAAGACCACCAGTTATATATTCTATTGAAAATCCATTTGAACCATTAACAATATGTTCTCTATTAACAGTTATATCATTTTCTGTTATATTCATAGTTTCACAAACTGAATCAATACTTGCATCTATATAATCAGATTTTGAAACATTTCCATAAATTCTTCTAAAATTAATATTATAAGTTTTTGTTCTTTCTGGATTTAAGAATGTTATCTGATAATAAAGACTAGATGATTCATTTTCTCCTTCATTCATAGTATAATCACTTGGATATCCTATTGAAAAATCTGGATTTTGATGTTCATATTTTTCATAATTACTTGGATAAATAACATCATTATTAGTTGTATTATCTGTATTATTATCAAAATCATTATTGTAATCGTTATCATAATCATAGTCATAATCATAATCTTGATTATAATCGTAATCATTATTTATATTGGTTTCATCTAGAATTTCTTTAGATATGTTAAAGAAAAATACAAATGAAAGTATAGCTAATATAATACCAATAATTGCTATTATTATAACAGCAACTAAGGCACCAGTATATTTTTTTTGAACAGGTCCATTGTTTATAGGATTTGTGTTAGTGTATAAAGGATCGTTATTTCCATTATAAGTATATCCATTATTATTTTGATTTTGATTTGAATTTGGATTTGTATCAATAGGATTGTTGTTGAAGTTATTAGTGTTATTTACACCAAAATTTTGATTTTGATACATTTCATTAGTATTAGTATCACTTGTATTAAAATCTGTGTTTGAATTATTAGAGTAATTTTGATTTTCATTATTACCAGAATTACCAGACATATTTTCTCCAGTATTTCCAGTACCATTTAAATTGTTATTATTTAGATCATCCATAAAACATTCCCTCCACTTAGATTATATTTTAAAACCTAAAATAAATCAATAAGTTTGTTAATTTATATGAATTTTTATATAAAAATATTATATGACAAGCAATATTAATTAAAAATAACATAAATATTAGTAAAGGAGGATTTTATGTTTTTTAACTTTATTACAAATATTTTGTCACATATTTTTTGCTTATTTGGTTATATTTCAAATAATAATTTATTCCCCGAACCACTTAGCAAAACGGAAGAAGAGTACTATTTGAGAAGATATTTTGAAGGTAGTAAAGAGGCAAAAGATAAGTTAATTGAACATAATTTAAGACTTGTGGCTCATATTGCTAAAAAATATGCTGGTAATTCGGAATATGAATTAGAAGATTTAATATCAATAGGTACTATTGGACTAATTAAAGCAATAAATAGTTTTGATAAAGAAAAAAATTATAAAATATCAACATATTCATCTAGATGTATAGAAAATGAGATACTTATGTATTTAAGAAGTAACAAAAAACAAAAACAAGAAGTTTCAATGAATTTAGTTATAGGTACAGATAAAGATGGAAATGATATGAGTCTTATGGAGACATTAAATGATAATTCAAAAGATGCTATAGATACAATATATAATAAAATTATGACAAAACAGGTTATAAATTTTATAAATAATAAGTTACCAAAAAGAGAAAGTTATATTATGAAATTAAGGTATGGATTAGATGGCAATAAAATAAAAACACAACAAGAGATTGCAGATGAGCTAAATATATCTCGCTCGTATGTTTCTAGAATAGAAACGAAAGTACAAAAAATGTTGAAAAAATATATTAAATATGAAAGTTAAAGGAAAGCTTTTGCTTTTCTTTATTATTATTTGTATAAAAAATGATAGAAATAACATAAATGATAAAACCCTTGTGTTAAGGTGGGTATCTTGTTGTAACTATTAGGATTCTCTAAATAATTAGAGCTTTCAACACCAGTTACATTATTCCTGATTCCCGTTCAAATTGTTGTAGATTTTCAAATATTTGTTATTTCTATCATATTCAATTTTATCATTAAAAAGAGATAATGTAAATAGTTTTATTAAAAAAGTTATTTAAATAGTTAGAAACATTAAGCAAAATATTATTTATATAATAATATTCAAAATAATTGTAAAAATATATATTGGTAATAGTAAAATTATTAAAAATAAATTTGTTATAGTAATAAAATATAAATAAAATAAATAATATACTTGATAATAGTTTTGGTATGTGTTATAACTAAATTAGTTATAATTAATGTAGAGAGGTAGTTATTATGATTAAACCAAAGATTAAAATAAAATTAAGAGAAATTATAATTTTAGTAGTATTTATTGCAGTAATGTCATTTATAATTATTAATGTTAAAAATGCTGTTCAATTTAATAACCTAAAAAAAGGTCTTATAGCTGGAAATGAAATTAATGTTGATACAGGAAATGGTGGAGAATCAGCAACAGCAAATAAAGATGAACTTGCTAATATAATAGTAAATAAAGAAGCTGTTGTATATATACCATCTGTAAATATTATTGGTGAAATTACAACTGGAACTGATGCAGCAACTTTAAAAGATAATGTAGGAAGAGTAGATAATGGTGTATATCCTGGTCAAGTCGGAAATTACTGTATTGCAGCACACAATAATATATATACTGAAATATTTAGAAATTTGCATAATATAAATATTGGTGAAGAGGTAAATATAATTACAAAAACTAATATATATACATATAAAATAAATTCTAAAGAAGTAGTACAACCTACAGCTATAGAGGTTTTAGATCAACCAACTGATGGTAAAAAACAAATAACTTTAATAACTTGTACAAATATGGCTCAAGCAAGAGTTATAGTAAAAGGAGAACTTGTTTCAGAAAGAACAAGATAGCATAAAATATCGAGTAAATACATATAGTTACAACATATTACAACCTTTTGTAATATTGTTGTAACTTTTTTGTTATTTTTATGCAATATAAATTGACTTATGTTAACTTTTGTGTTATAATTAAAGTGTACATTAAGTAAAAATGATAAAGAAAGCTTTTGTTTTGTAGGAGGTATTGAAATGAAAGTGAACATAAAAAATATTAAATGGAAAGTATTATTAGGAGTTGTTTTACTTGTAGCAGTTTTTGCTGTTCAAATGACTACATCTTTAAGTGGTGTTGCAAGTAATTTAAAATTTGCTCATGAAAGTTCAAGATATATGGCTTTTGATAAATATTATAATACTCCAGCATATTATACACCAGCAACTTTAGGTGGTGTTAGAGGATATTGTCTTGATTATCAAAGAGAAACTCCTGGAAGTAATTTAAGTTATATTAGAGAAATATCACCAAAAACAACTGCTGCTATTATATATGGTTATCCAAATAAATCAATAGCAGAGCTTGGTGTTGCAGATGAGAATGAAGCAATTTTTGCTACTCAATATGCAGTTTGGATTTTAGCACAAGAATCAGGAGATAACATAACTGAAAATCCTTTATATACAAATATAGATAATTTAGTTGCAAGAGAAGGTTATGAAGCAAAATTTAATAGATCAATAGCTGCTGCAAATAAAATTATAGCTCAAGCAAGATCTAATCCATATAAAGCAAATCCAGTTGCTGGATTTGATACAGCTAGTGCTAAAGTTAACAATGATGGTCAAAATATTGTAGCTGGGCCATATAGAGTAAGTGTATCTGATGCTAACGTATCAAGTATATATGTATATTTAACTAATGCACCAGCTTCTGCAAAAATAACTGATGCTAATGGTAATGTAAAAAATAACTTTAAAGAAAATGAAGATATATATGTAAGATTAAGCTCATATGAAGCGGCTTCAACTTTAAAATTAAATGCTAAAATATCTGCTGAAAAATATGTTGGTGCTATGTATGGCGATTCACAAAAATTTAGTCAAAATTTTGCGGTTGTTACAACTGAACCAGTAGAACTTGCTGCAAGTGTAGATATTTCATGGACTAGTATTTTTGGATCTATAGAAGTTTTAAAAGTAGACCAAAATAATGATAAAATCGTTGGTGTTGAATTTGAACTTAGAGATTCAAATGGAACTGTTGTTGCAAAAGATGTTACTGATGAAAATGGTGTTGTAAGATTTAATGGCATTAAAGAAGGAAAATATACATTAGTAGAAACAAAAGCTCCAGATGGTTATGTTATGGGAAATGAACCTATACAAATAACTGTAGAAACTGGAAAAGTATTTAAATTAACTGTAGAAAATAAAAAAATACAAGGTGGTATAAAAATTATTAAAAAGAATCAATATAATGAACCAATTGAAGGTGTTAAATTTGAAATATTAGATTCTAATAAAAATGTTGTACAAACAATTACTACTAATAGTAATGGTGAAGCAACTGTAAGTAATTTATCACTTGGTAAATATTATTATAGAGAAGTAGAAGCTCCAGAAAATGTAACAATGGATACAAATACTTATGAATTTAAAGTAGAAACTGATGGACAAATAATTGAAAAAGTAGTTATAAACAATGTAACAAACGGATTCTTAAAAATAATAAAAGTAGACGAATATAACAAACCATTAGAAGGAGTTAAATTCCAAATTTTAAATTCAGATAAAAAAGTTATTGAAACTGTTACAACTGATAAAGATGGTATAGCAAGAACTAAAGAATTAACAAGAGGAAAATATTACTATAGAGAAGTATCTGTACCACAAAATAATATTATAGTTGATAACAATATATATGAATTTGATATGAATGGTACTGTTATAGAAAAAACAGTTGTAAATAAATATGTAAAAGGCTCTTTAAAGATAGTAAAAGTAGATGAATATAATAAACCATTAGAAGGAGTTAAATTCCAAATTTTAAATGCTGATAAAAAGGTTATAGAGACTGTTACAACAAATAAAGATGGTATAGCTGAAGTAAACAACTTAATAAAAGGAACTTATTACTATAAAGAAGTAGAGGCTCCAGAAAATGTTGTAATGGATACAAATGAATATAAATTTGAAATTAATACTCAAAATCAAGTAGTTGTAAAAAATATAGTAAATAAACTTGTAAAAGGTTCTTTAAAAATAATAAAAGTAGATGAATATAATAAACCTCTAGAAGGAGTTACTTTTGAAATATTAAATGAACAAAAACAAGTTGTAGATACTATAACAACAGATAAAAATGGTGTTGCACAGTCTAAAGAATTACAAAATGGAAAATATTATTATAGAGAAGTAAAAGTACCAGATAATATTGTATTAGATAATAATTTATATGAATTTGATATGAATGGTGTTGTTGTAGAAAAAACAGTTGTAAATAAATACGTTAAAGGTACTATTAAAATAATAAAAGTAGATGAAAATGAAACTCCAATTGAAGGTGTAAAATTTGAAATCTTAAATGAATCAAAAGAAGTAGTAGATACTATTACAACAAATAAAGATGGTATAGCAGAATCTAAAGAATTAATAAAAGGAATATACTACTATAGAGAAGTAGAAGCACCAGATAACGTAATAATTGACAAAAATGAATATAAATTTGAAATTACAACAAATAACCAAGTAGTAATAAAAAATATAGTAAATAAACTTGTAAAAGGTTCTTTAAAAATAGTAAAAGTAGACGAATTTAATAAACCATTAGAAGGAGTTACTTTTGAAATTTTAGATGCAAATAAAAATGTAATAGACAAAATAACAACAAATGATAGTGGTATAGCAGTATCTGATAAATTACAAAAAGGAACATATTACTATAGAGAAGTAAAAGCTCCTGATAATATAGTTATTGATAATAATATATACGAATTTAAAATTGAAGAAGAAAATCAAATTGTAGTAAAAAATATTGTTAATAATTATAAAAAAGGTAAAATTGAAATATATAAAATAGACAAAGAAGATAAAAAGCCAATATCAGGTGTAAAATTTGAAATCTTAAATGAATCAAAAGAAGTAGTAGATACTATTACAACAGATAAAGATGGTATAGCAGTATCTAAAGACTTAATTGTTGGTAAATACTATTATAGAGAAGTAGAAGCTCCATCAATATATGTAATTGATAGTAACGAATATTCATTTGATTTAAACGAAAATAACGAAATAGTTAAAAAGACTGTAGAAAATGAAAAAGTACTTGGAAGATTACAAATTTTGAAATTAGATAAAGATACAAAACAACCATTAGAAGGAGTTAAGTTCCAAATTTTAAATGAACAAAAACAAGTAGTTGATGAAATAGTTACAAATAAAGATGGTATAGCTACAACTAAATATTTACAAAAAGGAGTATATTACTATAAAGAAATATCAGCTCCAGAACATTACATCTTTAGTGACGAAGAAGTAAAATTTGAAATAACTAAAAATGAAGAATTACTAGAAAAAACTGTATATAACGAAAAAGAAAAGTTACCTGTTACAGGTGGATTTATAAGTACAGATATGTTAATTATATTTATAGTTACAGTTATATCAGTATTAGGTTATGTAACATTTAAAGTAGTAACTAAAAAATCAAATATATAAATGTTTTAAAGAGGTTTAAGTAATGCTTGAACCTCTTATATTTACTTTTTTTGGGTTTTTTAGTATAATCATATGATGAGGTAAATTAAAATGACACAGATAATAAAAATAAATGAAAATGATATAAAAAATCAAGATATTGAAAAATTAAAAAAATGTGCAGAAAGTTTAAAAAAAGGAAATTTAGTTATTTTTCCAACTGAAACTGTATATGGAATAGGAGCTAGTGCGTTAGATGAAAAGGCAGCAAAAAAGATATTCATAGCTAAAGGTAGACCAAATGATAATCCTCTTATAGTTCATGTAAGTTCTATACAAATGATAAACGACATTTGCTACGATATTAATAATATAGAACAAAAAATAATTGATACTTTTTTTCCAGGTCCAATTACATTAATATTAAAAAGAAAAAATATAATTCCGGATTATGTGACAGCTTCACTTGATACTGTTGGAATAAGAATGCCTGAAAATAAAATTGCACAAAAATTAATAGAACTTGCCAATATACCAGTTGCGGCTCCGAGTGCAAATATATCTGGTAAACCAAGTGGAACTTTAATAGATGATATTATAGATGAATTTGATACAAAAGTAGATTACATTATAGATGGTGGTATTTCAAAAATTGGAGTGGAATCTACAGTGGTTAAGGTTATAGATAATGTAGTAAATATTTTAAGACCGGGAAAGATTTCACCAGAAGATTTTGAAAAAGCAGGTTTTTTGGTAAAACTTGATAAAAACACATTTAAATCTGTGGAAACTGTGGAAAAAGTAGAATCTCCCGGAATGAAATATAGACATTATGCTCCAAAGGCAAAGACTATTTTAGTAGAAAGTGGAAATGATATACAAAAGGTAAAATTAATTAAAGAAGATTTAAAAAAATATAATGGAAAAATTGCAGTGATGGGATTTAAAGAACACGAAAAATATTTTAAAGATATAAATGTTGAATTTTTAAATATTGGAAGTGTTAATGATTTATTAGAAATATCAAAAAATATATTTACTACTTTAAGAAAAGTGGATAAAGATAATATAGATATATGTTATATAGAAGGAGTAGAAAAAAAAGGTATTGGAATTGCTATAATGAATAGATTAATTAGAGCATCTGGTGGTAATATAATATAAAATCTACGGTAATTTAAACCGTAGATATTTTTTTTGTTCTTTTTTGTCTTTGAATTTTTTTGTAACTTATGATAATTTCATGATCATCGTTATCAATTAATTTAGCATCAAACATATTAAAATTCATTTCGTTAAATTTTTTAAAAAGTTCATCAATAATCAAATTAGAAAAAGTATCATCTGTTGGTAAATCACCAATTAGTATTTTACCTTTTTCATCTTTTTTTACAATTAAAGTAGCATCTTTTTTTAAATTTCTATTAGCAAAAAAGTCGCCAAATTGTAAAATAATACTATTTAAGTATTCAGAGCATAAAGAATCGATTTGTTCAGTTGTAAAATTCATAAAAAATACCTCCTAATTATTAGATAAATTATAAAAAAAAGAACATAATTATTATATCATTAAAATTTAATAATACAATAAATAAATAAAAAAAATACAAAAAATATATTAAAAAGATAAAATTCGCTAAAAATAAAAATGTAACCAAAATGTAATATAACTTTGTATTAATTATTGTATATACAGTATAAATTCAAATGTAATATAAATGTAATATTTGAATTATTGACATTAATTTTATATTTGCTATAATTTGTGTATATCCAATAAAAAGGAGGAAGTTTATATATGTTTGATTTTTTTAAAAATATAAGAATCTACAGTATGAGGCATAAAAGTTTCAAATATATAGTGCTTGGTGTCATACTAGTCCTTATAGTTGGAATATTTGGTATTACTACCTTTATAAAAGGAACAGCAAACTCTGTTGCTTATTCAAGAGGTGGTACAATATATAAACCACTATATGATAGGTATAATGGATATCACCCAGCATTTTTCGTAAATTCGAAACTTGATTCTTATTCAGCATATTGTTTAGATTATGGTAGAGCAGAACCACATGGTACGCTTTCATTTGTAAGATACTTAAATAACAAAACAACTTCTGCAATGTTATATGGATATCCATATGTAAGTGCAGCATCTTTAGGTGTTGCAAACAATAATGAAGCATATGCTGCTACACAACTTGCAGTTTGGGATATGGCAAGTACATATGGAGATAACTTAACTCAACATATGCCATTTAAGTATTCAAACTTAAGAGTTGGAAATTCTGATCAAGCAACTTTTGATAGGATATATAATGCTGCACAAAGTATTAGAAATAAAGCAGTAAATAGTCCAATAAGTATTAATCCAGTAATGGGTATCGATAGTTCGTCAGCAAAAGTTGTTGGTCAAAATGGAACAATAGTTGCAGGGCCATATTATGTAGAAGTATCAGACTGTCAAATCTCATCTATAACAACTTCTTTATCAAATGCTCCTGCATCAGCATATACATGTGATGCAGCAGGAAATAGAAAAACATCATTTTCTAATAAAGAAGCTATTTATGTAAGATTAAGCGGTAACGAAGCTAGTTCAACTTTAACATTAAATGTTACAGTAAGTGCTAAAAAATATGTTGGTGCTATGTATACAAATAATGAAAAAGGTACTCAAAATTATGGTACTATACTATTAGATCCAGTAACATTAAAAGCTAATGTTGGTATTTCATATCAAACTTTAACTGGAGATATTGAAATATTAAAGGTTGATCAATACGATAATCCAATACAAAATGTTAGATTTGCATTATATAATTCAGCTGGTACAAAAATAGCTGAAGATGTAACAAATTCAAGTGGTGTTGTTAGATTTAGTGGTATAAAAGCCGGAACATATAAAATACAAGAAGTAAGTACACCAAATGGATATGTTCTTGGAAATGAACCAATATCATTTACTGTTACAGCTGGTCAAGTATTTACAAAGAAACTTGTAAATAGAAAAATAGAAGGTGGACTTGTAGTAACAAAACTAAATGAATATAATGAACCAATAGCTGGTGTTACATTCCAAATACTAGATGCAAATAAAAATGTAATATCTACATTAAAAACAGATGGAAATGGTATTATTACTGTTAAAAATTTACCACTTGGTACTTATTATTATAAAGAAATAAGTGGACCAGCAAATGTAGTAATAGATAGTACAGAATATCTATTCAAAATAGAATCTGATAATCAACAAGTAGCAAAAACAGTAGTAAACAAATTAACAAGAGGTAAATTAATAGTTCATAAAGTAAATGATAAAAATGAACCTATACCAAATGTTACATTCCAAATTTTAAATTCAGATAAAAAAGTTGTAGAGACTATAACAACAAATGCAATGGGCGTTGCACAAACAGGGGAATTAACAAGAGGAACATATTACTATAAAGAAGTAAAAGCTCCAGAAAATGTTATAATGGATACAAATGAATATGAATTTAAAATGGATGGATTAAATATTGAAAAAACTGTTACAAATAATTTGGTTAGAGGAACATTAAAAATTGTTAAAACTAATGAATATAAAGAACCAATCGAAGGTTGTAAGTTTGAAATATTAAATTCAGATCAAAAGGTAATTACAACAATTACTACAGACAAAAATGGTGAAGCAACTGTAACTGGCTTAGAAATGGGCGAGTATTATTATAGAGAAGTAGAAGCACCAAGTACAGTAGTAATGGATAAAAATACATATAAATTTGAAATAGAAGAAAATAATGAAGTAATAGCTAAAACAGTAATTAATGTGTTAGTTAGAGGAAAACTTCAAATAGTAAAAAAAGATGAATATCAAAAACCATTAGAGGGAGTTAAATTCCAAATATTAGATTCAAATAAAAAAGTAGTTGAAACATTAACAACAGATGAAGAAGGTAAAGCAGAATCTAAAGAACTAGCACGTGGAACATATTATTATAAAGAAATATCTGCTGGTGATCAATATATTGTTGATACTAATGAATATGAATTTAATATGAATGGCGTAAATATTGTAAAAGAAATAGAAAATAAAGTTAAAAAAGGTAAATTAAGAATAATCAAAATTGATGAAAATGAACAGCCTTTAGCAGGAGTAAAATATGAAATTTATGATGTAAATAAAAAACTTGTTACAACTATGACAACTAATGAAGAAGGTATTGCAGAATCTGGTGATATTGTAAAAGGAACATATTACTATAAAGAAGTAGATGCTCCAGATAATATATTAATGGATCCAGATATGCATAAATTTGAGGTAGAAGAAAACAATCAAGTTGTTATAAAGAAACATACAAATAATATTATAAAAGGCTCTCTTAAAATAGTAAAAAATGATGAATATCAAAAACCATTAGAGGGAGTTAAATTCCAAATACTAAATAGTGATGGGAAAGTAGTCGAAACTATAACAACTGATGCAAACGGTGTGGCAGTATCTAAAAAACTAGAAAAAGGTAAATATACTTTTAAAGAAGAAGATGCTCCAAATGGTGTTATAATGAATACTGAAGTTTTTGAATTTGAAGTAAAAGAAAATAATGAATTAATTGTTAAAAATTTAACAAATGATTTAATTCATGGAAAATTAAAAATTATAAAAACAGATTCAGATAACAAATCAATTGAAGGAGTAAAATTTAATATTTTAAATGAATCAAAAGAAGTAGTAGATACTATAACAACAGACGAAAAAGGTGAAGCAACATCAAAAGATTTAGTTTATGGTAAATATTATTATAAAGAAATTGAAGCTCCAGAATATGTAGTTGTTGATGATAAAGAATATTCTTTCAAAATTGAAGAGGATAATGAAGTTATAACAAAAGAAGTACAGAATCAAATAGTAATTGGCAAATTAAAAGTCATAAAATTAGATAAAGACTCAAAACAACCAATGGCTAATGTTAAATTTAACTTATATAAAGAAGGAGTAGAAGAACTTATACAAACTTTAGTTACTGGAGCTGATGGTACAATAGAAAGCCAAGAATTATATCATGGAAAATACTATTTTAAAGAGGCAGAGACACCAGAAAATTATTACGAGAATAGTGAAACATATAACTTTGAAATAAATAAAAATGGTGTTGTTGTACAACAAACAGTATATAATGAACACATAAAATTACCAGTAACTGGTAGTGCAATTGGAACAGATGGCATAATTATATTATCTGTTGCAGGAGTGTCTATTGTATTATATATAATAATAAAGATAATACTTTATTATAAAAATTATAATAAACAAATATAGTAAACTTAAGACAATAGTCTAAGATTTTATAAACATATATAAACTTAAACTTAAGATGAATATATAGTAATGAACAAAAGATAAAATTTTAAATAAAAAATACATTAACCCCGAATATAAAATATAAAATATAAATATTTAGAGAACCTATATTAGGTTCTCTTTATTTGGTATTAGTGAAAACCCCATGCTATGCGTGGGGTTCAAAAAAGCTTAAAGCGTTGAGAAGAGTAATGTAAAAAAC
>CALWOE010000041.1 GCA_944383035.1 uncultured Clostridia bacterium | reverse complement strand
GTGGGCACTACAGGGCTCGAACCTGTGACCCCCTGCTTGTAAGGCAGATGCTCTCCCAACTGAGCTAAGCGCCCACTTATCTGCTGACATGTATTATTATAACGTATAAAATAATATTTGTCAACAGTTTTATAATATATTTTTACATTTTTTTAGTCTTTTTTGCATTAACAATAATAGCATCTATTCTATCTTTATATTTTATGTAATTATTTAAGAAATCTTCTGCGAAATTATCTTCCATAGGTTTAAATATAAAATTACCTTGTATACTATCTCCGCCAGCTTTTATTGCAGATAAAAGTTCTTCTTCTCTTTCTATTTGACATATAGATATTTTATAATTTAAACTTTTGCCAAGTTCTACAATTTCTTTTAATACATCATATCCTAAATTACTATCGTAATCTACATATTTTGATGATAATTTAAGTTCTGATATTGGTAATTCTCTAAATAAAGTTAAGTTTTCATATTTTATAGATGTATCATTTATAATAATACTTGCACCAGAATTTTTTAATCTTTCAAACATTACTTTGTATGATTCTATTTTCTTTATATCTATAGGATCTATTATTTCTATTTGTATATCTCCATTTTCAATAGAATATTTATTTAATATTTCACATAATTTATCCACAAATTCTTTTCTTGTTACATGTCTATTGGAAATATTAACAGCCATTTTAACATTCCAAAAACCTTTTTCTCTTAATTCATTTAATTTCATACAAACATTTTCCAAGACATATTGATCTAATTTTATTGTAAGTGCCATATCATCTGCTTGTTTTATAAAATAATATGAATTAATTACACCTAAAACTGGATGTTTCCAATAAAGTAATGCTTCTAAACATATATTTCTTGAATCTTCTATATCAATACGTGGTTGAAATGAAAATCCAAATTCTTTATTCTCATAAGCAGTTTTTAAATCTTTTTGCATTTTATTTTTATTTTCAAGTTTAGCTTTTAAAGCTTTATTATGGAAATAGTAATTATTTTTTCCATGTTCTTTTATATAATACATTGCATCATCTGCATACATTATTAATGTTTGTCTATCTGTTGCATCCTCTGGGAAAATAGAAACACCCAAACTATATTCTAATGATATAGTTGTACCATCTATAACTATTGGTTTGGATAATTCCTCTTTTAATTCATCAAGTAAATTTGTTATATCTTCTGTTGTAGATATATTTTTTATTACAATTGAAAACTCATCTCCACCAAGCCTATATGCTGTAGCATTTTTTGGAAGTTTTGTTTCAAATGTATTTGCAAGATAAATTAAAAGTTCATCACCAGCATCATGTCCCATAGTATCATTTATTTGTTTAAATCCATCTAAGTCCATGAAACAAACAGCAAATTTCTTACCTTTTTTTATTAGCTTATCCAATGTTTCCATAAATAAATATCTATTTCCACGACCAGTCAACTGATCTGTATATGCCTGTTTTTTTATTATTAACCTTTCTTTTTCTTTACTTCTATTAAATAACGAAGCAACTAAAATTCCAAAAACAAAAGCAATAACAAAATATAATATATTTATAATAAGCTCTGTATTTTCCAAATAATTACACCTCTTTTGTATTAATTTTTATATTTATTATGTTGTTATTTAACAACAACATTTATAATTCTTGATTTTACCACAATAACTTTTTTTATTTCTTTATCTATTGTATATTTTTTTAATCTCTCATCATTTACTACAGTTTCTTCTATTTGTTTTTCATCAAGATTTGTAGGGATTTCTACTTTAAATCTAACAACACCATTTATTTGAACTGGTAGCTCAGTAGTATCTTTTGTTAGATATTTTTCATCTACTTTTATATATTTTTGATTAAATACTGAAAACTCTCCACCAAATCTATTCCACATTTCTTCAGCAAAGTGTGGAGTAAATGGTGCAAATACTACAATAAATTTCTTTGCTAATTCTTTTAACATTTTTGTATTTTTTATTTCAACATCTTTATCATATTTGTATAGAGCATTTGTTATTTCCATTATCTTTGCAATTGCAGTATTAAATTGCATATTTTCTAAATCATTTGTTATTCCTTTTAGTGAACTATTAAATACATATAACAAATCTTTTTCGTTTTCATTTATTACGTTATTATCATTATCAGGTAATTGTAATATTTTATCTAATATTCTTTCAAGTCTTAAAATAAATTTAGACATTGAAACCACACCATCTTCACTCCATGGGCCGCCATCAGAATAATTAAATCCAAACATTAAATACATTCTAAATACATCTGAACCGTATTTATTTACGTATTCATCTGGTGATATAACATTACCTTTTGATTTACTCATTTTGTTTCCATCAGGTCCTAAAATTAATCCTTGATGAACCAATGATTTAAACGGTTCACTTACTTTTGTATAACCTGCATCTCTTAATACTTTTGTTATAAATCTTGCATATAAAAGATGCATAGCGGCATGTTCTGGACCACCTACATATTTATCTACTGGTAACATTTTATCTATCCATTCAGTATCAAAAATTTTTTTATCATTTTTATTATCTGGATATCTAAATTGATACCAAGATGAGCATACAAATGTATCTAAAGTATCAGTCTCACGTTTTGCCTTTTTTCCACAGCATGGACAAACAGTATTTACAAATTCTTTGCATTTTGCAAGTGGGCTTTTACCATCAGGCTTAAATTCTACATTATATGGTAATTTAACTGGTAAGTCTTTTTCTGGGACTGGAACTACTCCACACTCATCACAATATATAATTGGAATTGGGGCTCCCCAATATCTTTGTCTTGATACTAACCAATCACGTAATCTATATGAAGTTTTAAAATCTCCTAATTCTTTTTCTTTTAAATATTTTGTTATGTCATTTTTTGCTTCTTCAGTTGTAAGATT
Organism: uncultured Clostridia bacterium; assembly: GCA_944383035.1. Taxonomy (GTDB): domain Bacteria; phylum Bacillota; class Clostridia; order TANB77; family CAG-465; genus CAG-465. The sequence continues at coordinate 9,363 of CALWOE010000041.1, read as the reverse complement.
ATCAAATTTTCCAGAATTTATAAGAATACCTGGTTTTGTATATGCCTCTTTAGTAAGATCTATTCTCTCATCATCAACTGGTTTTATAACTTGTTTTACAGGTAATTTATATTTCAAAGCAAATTTAAAATCTCTTTCATCATGTGCAGGTACTGCCATTACACAGCCTGTACCATAAGTTGATAAAACATAATCTGCAATCCAAATTTCAACTCTATCTCCTGTTACAGGATTTATAGCATAACTTCCTGTAAATACACCTGTTTTTTCTCTATCTTCTGCAAGTCTATCTATTTCAGTTACAAGTTTACATTTTTCTATATATTCATTTACTTTTTCAACATTTTCTTTAGTTGCTAATTTTGGTACTAATTCATGTTCTGGAGCAAGTACAACATAACTTACACCACAAATAGTATCTACTCTTGTAGTAAACACATCAAAAGATAAATCTTTACCCTCAACTTTAAATGTTGCAATTGTACCATTTGACTTACCAATCCAATTAGTTTGAATCTTTTTTGTCTTTTCAGGCCAATCCAAATCTTTTAATCCATCCAATAATTCTTCTGCATAATCTGTTATTTTAAAAAACCATTGAGTTAAATCTTTTTTTGTAACTACACTTGAACATCTCTCACATAATCCATTTATAACTTGCTCATTAGCAAGCACAGTATTACAACTTGGACACCAATTTACATTTGCTTTTTTTCTATAAGCAAGTCCCATTTCATATAACTTTAAAAATAACCATTGTGTCCATTTATAATAATCTTCTTTGCATGTTATAACCTCTGCATCCCAATTAAACATTGCTCCCATTGCTTTTAGTTGTTTTTCCATTGTATCTATGTTTTTCATTGTAGAATCATATGGATGTACTCCAGTTTTTATAGCATAATTTTCTGCAGGAAGTCCAAATGCATCAAATCCCATTGGTTGAAATACTTCATATCCTTGTAATTTTTTAAATCTTGCAAAAGTATCTACTGGTCCATAATTATACCAATGACCAACATGTAATTTTGCACCAGATGGATATGAAAACATTTCTAAACAATAATATTTTTTATCTACATTTTCTTTATTAAATTTTGCTTGTTTTTTTTCTTCCCATTCTTTTTGCCATTTTTCATCTATTTTTTTATTATACACAAAAATCACTCCTATTTATATTACAAAAACATTTTCAATCTTTTTGGAACACAGCTAATTTCAATAGGAAAGTTTGGACCTTCATCTCCATCTACATCAGGTCTATCGCATTTACCTTTAGTTTTAGTAATCTTTAACCATTTTTCTTTTAAATATATTATATTTGGATCATCAAAATGTGTTCCTGTCGCAAGTTTTGCAAGTACTGCACTAAAATCAAATACATTACATTTCTTTACAATTACTATATCAAGTAAGCCATCTTGTATACTTGGATTAGATGTAAATGTATCTATTCCACCTGCACTACTCCCATTAAAAACTAAAAAAAGATTTATTTTTTCAATCATTATATCTGTTTCTGTTTCAATTTTTACTTGAAATGGTCTAAATTTAAACATCTGCTCTATTGCAGCAATTATATATGAAACTTTACCAATTGCATTTTTTAAATTTTTATCTACCTTTTGAGAAGCATTTGTAAAAAGACCTGCTGAACAGACATTAATAAAATATTTATCATTTGCAAGACCAACATCAACTTCTTGAATATTACCTGTTAAAATTTTATCTATACAATCGGAAAAGTTATCTGGCATTTTTATATGACGTGCAAAATCATTAGAAGTACCAGCTGGAATTACTCCAAGTGGGACATTTATATTATTTTTTAGCATTACATTAATAACACGATTTAAAGTACCATCTCCACCAGCTACAACAATACCGTATATATTTTCTTTTTCAGAATCTTTTAAATACTCATATAAATTTGTATTATCACCTGCTCTAAAAACAGATACTTCTACATCTTTTTCCATAAATTTTTCTATTATTATATCTAAAAAGTATTTAAACTTACTTTGACCTGCACCAGAATTATATATAAGTTTTATTTTTTTCATTAAAAATTACCGCCTCTCGAAGCTATTTTAATATATCTATTATAATATATAAGTACTCAAATTTCAAGAAAAAATACATATTTTGCATATATAAACTGAAGTTTAAAAAAGTAAAAAGCTTGAATTTTATGTCTATTTCAAGCTTTTTCTATGTATTTTACTATATTTAAGTGCGTCCTGCACTTTTATCATTTCCAACTATTTCTTTTGGTGCAGCATTTTCATCAACAACAAATTCTTTTAACTTTCTATTTGTTGTTTGTGACATAAATCTTGTGTCTAGATTATATAGACAAACTCCCATTTCACCTTTTATTTTATAAAATATAGTTTTTCCAACAAATTGTAATATTTCTATTGGCATAGAAAGAACTTTTTCATTTGTTTTATCATCTAAATTTATTCTCCACAAAGTATTTTGTTCATTAACATTTACATAGTATAAATAATTGTCACTAACAAACATATACTTGCTACCATCTATTTCTTTTATATTTCCTTTATCTGATACTCCTGTAATATCTCCTATTTTTTGCAAAGAAGTACCATCTTTTTTCACTGAATAAATTTTATTTGAATCTTGTTTATTTATAAAATAAATAGTGTCACCATTTTCCATTATATAAGATACATTACTATCTCCAGATATACTTGTTTTATTGTTACCTTCAAGATCGGCTTTATACAAAGTTTTCTTAGTTTTTTCATCAACTGCTGCATATATATTACTATCATCTACTATTAACTCAACTACTCCAGTAAGCGGAGTTTCAACAATTTCTTTAGTTTCTAAATTAACATATCTTAGTCTATTATCAGTTCCACAAATAATATACGCTCTGTTATTTTTTACTAAATACTTATTCACATCCTTTTCTACCAACTGATCTAACGTATTTGAGCTATCATTTTTCTTTAATCTAAAAAGACCTCCTAATTTTAAACCATAAATATAATTTTCGTCTAAACTTATTTCATGTAATCCACTATTTTCAAAAATCCTATCGTCCGAAAATCCATCAGATCTAATACTATTTAATGAATATACTGGATCATAAGTATACCCCTCTGTCACATAATATACATTATATACTTGCTGTGCTTTTACATCTTCATTATCAACATATTTAAAATTATTAGTTTTGCTATACACATAAAACTGTGCACAAATATATATACTAAGAAGTGCTAAAAATACAATTATAATATATGTAATTTTACTTCTTTTTTTTCTAATTGATTTTGCCTGTTTTTTCTTTCTTTTTAAATATTCTTTTCTTGTTATTTTTTCACCAGGTCTTAACTCTAATCTTTGCACGAGCTTTCACCCCTTTTTCATTAGTATGAAAATATACAATTATATTATATACTAGTTTTATTTATTTGTAAACAAATTTTTAAATATTAACAAACAAATTTTCATTTTAATATATCATATTTATTTAATATAACATTTGCACCTTGTTTTATTAAATAGTTTGAAAAAACAGCATTTTTATTTGTTATATTTGAAGGAGTTACGTATATCTCTTTTGATGTATCAAGACAAATATTTACAATATCTATAATCTCTTTTTTATATTTTGCTTCTGGAATTATTAATTTATCTAAAATATTTGATAAGAAAAAATTTGAATAATTTTGATCTTTATATAACAAAAAAATTAATAATGTATTTAAATTGTTTTTAGAATTGAAATCTATATTTAAAGAATTAAAAATATTTATATTATCCATATTTAATAATATAATCTTTTTTGAAATATTTTCATTAGATTTATTTAAAAATAACAAAGTATAATCTTTATATTTAGATATACTATCTACAAAATTCTCTAATAGTTTTTTCATCTTTTTTGCATAAGCAGAAGAAATATTATCATCTAAATAAATATATACTTTTTTTAATAAAAGTAATTCTATATTGCCAAAATATAAAATCACAAAAGGAACAAATTTTGAAAGAAGAAATGATTTAGGATATAATTTAGAATTAATAGATAATATTTTAATTTTTTTATACAGTATATAATTATATATTTTCTCAGATTTATATTTTAAATTTTTATCAGTTAACCTATTTAGTATTTCTAATTTTATCTTTAAATTATTTTTATTTAAAATATTTATTAAGTTTTCTTTATTATTTGAAATTTTATATAAATTATCTACTGTATAAAAAATATTAATTAAAGTTAAATATGTTTTATAATCTATACAGTTAAGTATTTCTAGCCATAAAAAATATTTATCTATATTATTATCTATTTTTTCTTATCCTTTCTTGATGATTTAACATCCAAAATTAATCCTATAATCATTCCAATTATTGAAAATATTATTAAAGATATAGGTAAATTATCTATTAAAATATTTCCTATAGAAAGTCCTATTGCCATACCTATTACTATACCAATACACATATATATTGGTTGTACCTCAATGTTTAATTTTTTTCTTTTTGCCATATATCCCCCTTAATTTACAAAATGTCAAAAGACATTTTTCCTATTTTACCATTTTTAATATCATCTAACAATATATTTGAAGCTTTTGTATAATCTATATCTCCTCCTGAAATTAAACAACCACGTTTTTTTCCTATTAGCTCCAAAATCTCATATGGTTTAAAATCATCTATTGATTCATTAATTTTATACTTTTCCTTTAACATATTTTTATACTTTTCATTTTTTACTATAAGTTTTATTCCCTCAATTGCTACTTCTTCAACATCTAATACCTCAAGTTTTATATTACCAGTTATTGCAAGTTTTATACCAGTATCATCATTATCTATTTTTGGCCATAAAATTCCTGGTGTATCTAAAAGATCTACATTTTCCTTTAACCTTATCCACTGTTTTTTCTTAGTTACTCCTGGTTTATTTCCAACATTTACACTGCTTTTACCTGATAATCTATTTATTATAGTTGATTTACCAACATTTGGAATACCTACAATTAATACTCTATATATTTGTTTTTTTATACTATCTTTATTTTGGTATAATTTTTTACCAACAACATTTATTTCATCTAATATTTTTTTTCTTGAAGAATTATCATTTGCATTAGTTAAAATACAATTTATATTTTTTTCTTTAAAATATCCAATCCATTTTTTTAATTCATCGACATCTGCTAAATCACTTTTGTTTAATATGACAATTTTTGCTTTATTTGCTGCAAGCTCATTTAATAATGGATTACTACTACTTATTGGTATCCTTGCATCTAACACTTCTATTACTATATCAATTAAATTTAAACTTGCTTTTATTTCATTTTGTGCTTTCACCATATGACCAGGATACCAGTTGATTGAAGTTTTGTGACAACCTTCGTTATTCATTATTCCCACCTACTTTACTTTCAATTTTCTTTATTTCATCTACATATTTATAATTTAAAGCATTTTTATCAGATATCGCTTTTCTTTTTGTTTCTTTTTCATATAAATCTCTTGCACCTTTAGCAACGCTTCCACCACGTGCTGCAACTTTTAAATTTTCTTTAAGACCTTCTGGATGTTCTGCTTTTGCAATATCTCTTGCTGCTATTTCTCCAATATTAGTTAAAGCTACTTCAATATCTGTCATATTATCCCTTAAAGATTCTTTTCTTAGTCCTTTGTATGCTTTATATTCGCTTGCTTTCATTCCAGACCAACCTTTATAGATTTCATTTGTCAACATAGCATATTCAATTGGTTTTGTTATGCCTCCTTCTTTCCATACATCTGTAAGTTTAAATCTATCTACTATTCCGGTAAGTCTTCTTTTTATCCATTCATCAGTATAACCTTTATTACGATAATAAGTTATCGCTCTATTTACTGCTATTTCTGGATCAAATACTTCATCTATTCTCTCGCTTCCTAAATTTGCAAGCCATACTTTAAACGGTTCCGCTTTAGGGCTAGGTACAGATTCAATCAGTCTAAAAATGTCTTTTGTTATCATAACATCTCTTAATCTTATTTTTCCATCTGGTGCTAACATTTTCAACTGACTACAATTTGTAGTCACTTCACTGCCTTCTTTTTTTAACCTATTTTTTAGCACAGACCAATATTTTCTTGGAGCTTTACTATCTGTTAGAGCACCAATTATATCAACTACACTAAAATAGTATTCTTCTTTTTCACTATCCCATATACTTCTTATTTCATTTCCTTCAAATAGATTTGAAATTGTTTCTAATTTATTATCCATACCCAAGCTCCTTTCTTTAAATTTTATATATTAATTTTTTATACTTATAAATATTTAATTTCAATATTTTTATCTTGATATATTATAATTTCTTTAATATATTTATCTACAATTTTTTCATCAATACATATATAACTTTTATTATACTTTATATTTAGATTATTTAAAACTTCTTCGATTAATTTTTCTTTTTTAATTAAATGATTAGTACAAGAACTATTTCTTACATATGATGAACAATAATAATATTCATGTCCTTTAGATTTTTTTATAATTATTGATTTTCCACAATCTGCACATTTTAAATATCCTAATAAAATATCAATATTACTAGAATATCCTTTTTTCTTATTTAAAATATTTTGTACTTTATCAAATTGTTCTTTACTTATAATTGGTTCATGATGTTTTTCAGTTATTATCCATTCTTTTGAATCTACATTTATTATTTTATGATTTCTATAATTCATTCTTTGTGTTTTACCTTGTATCAAAACACCTGTATAAACTTCATTTTTCAAAATTCTACTAACCATTTCTGGATTCCATTTTGATATTGGCATAGATAAATTTTCATTAGAACTATTATCTTTCATTTTATATAGTCCTGGCGTTAATACCTTTAATTCGTTTAATTCATCAGATATTTCTCTTCTTGTTTTTCCTAATAACACTTTGTCAAAAATCTTCTTTACTATTCTAGCTGCTTCTTCATCAACTATAAATTTATGAATATCACCTGGATGTTTCATATAACCATAAGGTGCAGATTTACCTACAAATTCACCATTTAATTTTTTAGTTTTCAATGCTGTCTTAACTTTTCTAGATATGTCTTTTGAATAAAAATCATTAGTCATATTTTTTAATGGAATAATATCTTCCATATAATATGAATCATAACTACTATCAAAATTATCATTTATAGAGATAAATCTAACTTTAAGTATCGGAAATATGTTTTCTATATAATCCCCAACCAAAATATAATTTCTACCAAATCTAGATAAATCTTTAACTATTATTACATTTACTTTCTTATCTTTAATATCTACCAATAATCTTTTAAATTCTGGTCTATTAAAATCCGTACCACTATATCCATCATCTATATAATAAACTACTAATTCAAAATCATTTTTGTTTTTTAAATATGAATTTATAATTTCTCTTTGATTAGTAATACTATTCGCCTGTTCATTTTCTTCTTTTGAAATTCGTAGATATGCTGCCACTTTATATTTATTCATTACCAATCACTACATTTATTTTAGTTTTGCAGTTTATAAACAAAGGACAATTTATGCAATCTTTTTTATTACAATATTGATTCCCAATTTCCCATAAATACTTATCGATAACATTTGCTTTTATCCCTAGTTTTTTTCCATTATTTATATAGGAGTCGGACAATAAATCTATTTGTTTTGGAGTTAAATTCTTACTTTCAATAATATTATTTAAATAGCTTATTTCAATATCGTGTCTGTCTAAAGGTATACTTGGCAAATCATCATCAAAGTCACATATATTGGCTTCATATATTAATCTCAATAATAATCCACCTGTTTTCTGTCCAAAACCTTTAATACTTTTAATATATGCGGCAAGCTCGCTAAAACTATTTAATTGCTTAACTTCATTTAATAAATTATCATATTTTGACAATTCTATTGATAATTCCATCCATTTTTTTACTGCAACATTAGGATATCTAGGATGAATATTATTTTTAATAATATCAAACAATAATTCTTGATTATTACTGAATTTATCAATTACTACTTTATAATTAAATATTTCAGGATATTTATTATAGGTACTAATTAGATTTTTATGATATATCTTAGATTTCATACCATAATTTAATAAACAAGAATAAAAAATATATATTAGCCATTTATTACTTTTGTATTTGATTGTATTAGGCAAATCAACCGAAGCATAATCATCATCCTTTTTAGAAAAATGTGTATTTAGAATTGCAATTATTTCATATATTTTTTCATCATATATTTTCATTATACCACCAACTTTTATTCAATTTTTCTCCTAATATGTAAAAACTTATTTCATTAAATCCCTTATTTTGCCTGAGTTTGGAAGTGGTTTTTCTTAAATCCGTATCACCCAGTTGATTACACTTTTATGTAACCCACTGTCTTGATTTTTACTCATTTTTATCACCTTCTTCTTTTGATAATTCGTATAATTCTTTTTCATCTCGAATTATTTTAATCAACTCTTCTTTAGTAGGCAAATAAGTTAAATATTTAGATGCATATACATTTTTTACATCATCCCCTAAAGTCATCTCCACTACTGCATCGTCTTTATCTGCACAAAGTAGTATTCCAATAGGTTCATTTTCTCCGTCAATCATTTGAGTTTTTTTATAATAATTTACATACATTTGCATTTGACCAATATCCTGATGAGTTAATTTTCCGATTTTTAAATCAATTATTACAAAACATTTTGCTAATCTATTATAAAATATCAAATCTGGATAATAATATTCTGCACCTATCTTAATTCTTTGTTGGCTTGCAACAAAAGAAAAGCCTCTGCCAAGTTCTAATAAAAACTCTGTTAAATGTGATAATAAAGCACTTTCTAAATCAGTTTCTAAGTAATTTCTGTTTTCTTTTAATCCAACGAATTCAAATATATAAGGAGTTTTTAAAAGTTCTTCCGGTTATTTTGCTATTAATCCTTTTTTAGAATCTTCAATAATTAATTTTTTATCAGGAGATATTAAATATCTATCGTACAATTTTGTATTAATTTGCCTATTCAGTTCTCTATATCCCCAATTGGATTTAATAGCTTCTTGCTCATAAAACTCTCTTTCTTCTTTTCTATCTATCCTAATTAGTTCTTGAAAATGAGATCAAGATAATTCGGTCGGCACTGCTGACCAAATTGGATATAGTTCATAAAATTTACGCATTCTTCTAATACTAACTGGCGAAAACCCACTACCAAATTCTTTACTTAATTTTGTAGACAATGCATCTATTACTTTCTTTCCATAACTAGCTTTAGTGCTATTATTAGATAGTTCATAAGTAATTTTTCCA
>CALWOE010000040.1 GCA_944383035.1 uncultured Clostridia bacterium | reverse complement strand
CTTTAAAAAAAGAATTGAATATTGATATTTAATGTGTTATAATATTAATGTGAGTACATATGTTACTGATAGCAAGACAAATCTTGCTATTACAAAAAAACTACGGTAAAATAGACTTAAAGTAATATTTTATCGTAGTTTTTTATTATAGATAGGAGAAGAATAATGGATATTTTTAATAAAAAAGAAATTGAAAATTTAAGAAATAATATTAATGTAATGGCTACTGAACTAAATAATATTCAAAAAGTTTTAGGAAAAGATTATACAACAATTAAAAATATTGCTGATAAAATCCAAGAATTAAATCAAAAACAAATCGACTTAGGAATTGAATGTAATAAAAGAGAAAATATTATAAGTGATTTAAACAAAAAAATTTCAGACTTAAATAAAGAAATAATTGTATTAGAAGATGAAAAACTATATCAGTCCTTTTCTTTATATACACCTCTTTTTGATTTTGCAAAATCAGAAGAATACAAAAATAAACTCGAAGTAATTAGAGAAAAGCAAAAATTTTTACTAAAAAATAACATAGCTGCTAATTTTTCTGAAAACTGGACTCTTGACGGTAGTTTAACTAAAGGAAAGAAAATGGTTAAAGATAATGTAAAACAAATTCTACGTTCTTTTAACAATGAATGTGACAATGTTATAGATAAAGTAAAGTTTAACAATATTGATTCTATGAGAAATAGAATTATTAAATCTTTTGAACAACTGAATAAATTAAACGAGATAAATAAAATTTCAATAAAAGTTGATTATTTAAATTTGAAACTTGATGAATTAGCCTTAGCTTATGAATATCAATTAAAAAAACAAGAAGAAAAAGAAGAACAAAAAAGAATTAGAGAAGAATTACGTGAACAACAAAAAGTTGAAAGAGAATTAGAAGAGGCAAGAAAAAACACAATAAAAGATAAACAACATTATGAAAAAGCTATAAATGAATTAAAACAAAGACTTGAATTAACTGACAATTTAGAAGAAAAGCAAAACTTAACATCAAAAATGAATTTATTAGAAGTTGAACTAGATAATATAAATTCAAAATTAGCAGATATAGATTATAGACAAAAAAATCAAAAAGCAGGATATGTATACATAATATCAAATATTGGTGCTTTTGGAGAAAATATATATAAAATAGGTATGACTCGTAGACTAGAACCTGAAGAACGTATTCATGAACTAAGTGATGCTTCTGTACCTTTTAATTTTGATATACATGCCATGATATTTTCAGAAGATGCGCCTGCATTAGAAAATGCTTTACACAAAGCATTTGAAGATAAAAAAGTAAATATGATGAATTCACGAAAAGAATTCTTTAATGTTACTTTAGATGAAATAAAAAATGTTGTAAAAAATAATTTTGATAAATCAGTTGATTTTATAGATATTGCTCCTGCAGAACAATATCGTGAAACACAAAGAATGAAAAAGTAAACTCCCATCATTATCCGATAGGAGTTTTTACTATATTTAAAATTAGTTTAATTCATATTCTTTTTTTACATTATTTATATCAATAATATTTTTTGTAACAATTTCCACTATTTTTTGATTATCTTTTAATAATTTTAATCTTTTTTCTTTATCATTACATTTTTTTATCAAATCATATAATAGTTCAACTTTTACTCCATTTCCATTTGGCCTTTTATCAATTACAGTTTTTGTAATTGTAAAAGTAAATTTATCGTAATTAATCTTATTATCATTCTTAGATATATATATATTTACCAATATAGAATATTCTGACATTTTCCCAAATGGATCTTTTAACACTCCAACTGTATCTATAAAATTACCTAATGAATATGTTATAAAATGATCATCAACAAATTCCACATTATGTACAACATGTTCATGGTTGCCAATAACCAAATTAACCCCATTTTTTATCAAAAATTTAGCAGTTTTTTTAGTTTTTTCTATTGGTTTTTCATTATATTGTCCACCTTCATGCATACACATAATAATACAGTCTGCACCATTTTTTTTACAATTGTTTATTTTTTTTATTATTTCTTCTTTTTGTCTTTTTGAACTTTCTATACGCTCATAAACCATTTTATTTAATTGAAATGCTCCTAAAAATTTAAAAAATTTTCTTAAAACTTTTATAACTATATTATTACCTTGATACAGATTTCTAACAAAAGTATTACTTAATTCTTGTTCTTGAAATAAATTAACTTTTACTTTTTTTTCATTCTTATCTAAATAAACATGATTAGAAAATGCATTAGTTCCATATGTATATGATAATAGTGCTACTTTTATTCCATTTATATTTATTATTTTAAGCTTTTCTTCTCCATATGACACTCCCGTATTATCTAATCCTACTGTATCAAGAGAATCTAAAGTTTTCTTTATACCGTCAATACCATTATCTAAGCAATGATTATTTGCAGTAGTTACAAAATCAAATCCTGCATATTTAACTGCCTGTGCAAATTCAATTGGGCTTGTAAATGTATATGGTTTTGTTTTTAAATCTTCTTTAAAAGAAGATATAGGAGTTTCTAAATTTCCAATAACATAATCAGAACTTGATAAAAAATTTTTAATTTCTTCTGTAAACATACTATTAAAATCATAACTATCTTTTTCTTTTTTATATAAGTTTATAATATCAGGCTCTAATATAATGTCACCAGAAAAAGTTAATTTTATTTTTTCCATATTACCACCAATTTTTTACTTTCTAATTATTATTCTTTTAACTGCTTTTTTTATTTTCTTCAAAGTTCGTTCAAAAAAATTTACATATTTTGGCTTTTCATTTTTCATTTTAAATATTCTAAACCATTTAAGATCAGAAGGTGTTTCTTCTTCAGTATAATTTTCTAAAAATCTTTTTTGAGCATCAGAATAATAATTTGCAAAATTATACTTTACCAAATCTATTTTGGGCATTCTTTTCATCATTTTTTTTCTTTTATCTTCAGTTAAATTAAATCCAAAATCAATAGGATCTTTTTTTTCTGCAATTATTTCTATAATTGTTCTGTAACATTTTTCGCATTCACAACAATTCTCTCCACCTGATGATTTCCAACAAACTCTTAATGGAATATGCTTTTTATTTGTTTTATCTAAATAATTACAAATATTGTGAACTTTATCTTGACGATTAAATTCATATCCATCATGTATAATTTTACAGCTTGCAAACTTTAAATAATTATCAATTAATGGATCTGATGCACAAGCTATTATTCCTCTGGATTCTATAGTGTTTGAAGATGCTATATACAAAGTTTTCATTTCTTTTAAATAAGCTATTGGAGCTATATGTCCAAGTATTGCTATTCCATGTTGAAAGTCATGCCACCATTCACCATTTTCTTTTTCAAACACATAATTTGTTAGTGCTGACATATTTAAAACACTTCTAAAATTTGTCCTCATAAATGAATATTCTAAGCCATATTCTTTTGCAACAGATATATGATGTTTTTTTACAATATTCCAACCACTTTCATCATCTAGTGTTACATCTGCTCCCCATAATGTAAGTAAAATTGGTTTTTCATCAATATGTTGAAGTAATGTATTTGTTGCATCTACACCACCTGAAAACAACGCGCCAGTAGTTTTTTTAGTATATGAATTTTCAATTATTCTTTTTGTTTGTATTTTCCCTAACATTGGAATTTTAGGATGTATCTTTATATATCCTTTTTTTACCTCTGGTATACATTCGTAAAAAGATTTATCTATTTCATCAACAAAAATACCTAAATTAAATACAAAACTTATTGGAAGCACATTACATAAAAATGGAACAGCGGCAATAGAGTCTGGAACCTTTTCTATATTCATATCATATTCTATATACATTTTTTCATCCATATTTAAAAGTTCTTTCCATTTTCCATTTGCTTCATAATCATATTCTATTTTATTTTGCTTCTTTATTATTTTCTTTATTATTAGACAATCTTTTTTATCCATTATTTTTCACCCACTTTTTAAGTAAATTTTTCTTTAAATAATCAAATGCTTCACTTTTTCTATAAATCACAAAGAACATAATAGGTGGTACAATCAAACATATTAACATTTTAAGTATAAATTTAATATATATATTTATATTTGGTAACATAGCAGATATAACGTAAGTAAAAGTACAAATTATACAAAGTAAAACTAATCTTTTTATATAAGTTACAAAATATTGTTTTGGAGAGGACTTAAAGCAATCTTTATATATTACAAGTGGTTCTTTCCACCATGCATAAACCATTCTTGCTATTACAGTACTTGCTATAATTCCAGGTAAACCAAAGAAATATCCAAGTAAGATAGCTAGTCCAATATTAATAACCGCTGTAACTATTGTTGTATACTTTGTTTCTTTAAAAACACCAGTCGTTTCCCTATATGTCCATAAGGTTTGTCTAATATTTGAAGTATAGAAATTAAGTACAGCCAAAATTAGTACAACAAAACTTAAAACATATTGTTCACCAAAACATATAGTTATAAAATCTGGTATTAAAATTATAAAACAAATTGAACAAAATGCAACCAACCAATAATTATATACTTCTAATATATTAAATAATTTTAACTGTTCATTTTTCTTTTTAAATACCAAGAAATTACCCACACTTGCTTTTAGTGAAGTAAATATCATGGTTAAAAAATTAGTAATAGCTAAAATTATAGTCGTATAATTTGAATAATATCCTACTGTTACAGTACCAACAAAAATTGAAATTATGATACTTTCAGTATTTGTTTGTATAATTCCACCTATTTTATAAAAAGATAAAGAAAATAAATTAGAAAAAATCTCTTTCTTTTCTTTTTTTGTTAAGGTATCTTTTTGTTCTTCTTTTAAGTAAGGATAAATTTTATCAGCCTTTCTAGCTTTAAATACATTACTCAAATAAGTGCATACAATATTTGTAACTAAATAACCAATAAAACTATTAAATATTAATAATATTGCTATTTGTAATATTGATAATATAAACTGAAATATTATATCATATCTATTTATAATATACATTTTTTGATCAGCAGATAGTAAAGTTGTTTTATAAACAAACAGATAAGATATAACAGAATTAGCAAGCAACAAAATGTAATATAAATAAATATTTGACATTTCTGTTGGAAGATTTACTAAATATTTTAAAAAAGGAATAATCGCTATACCAATAACTACTATAAGTAAAGCAATAACATAATATACTTTTTTAAAATAATTTATATATTTTTTAATCTTTTCTTGGTCATTTTCTGCTAACGGTTTATAAAGACTATACATTAAAGCAGTTGTTATTCCAAGATCTGTTAATGATAAAATTCCAATAACATTAGTAAATAGTCCATTAACTCCTAAATAAGCTTCACCAAGTTTATATACAAAAACAATTCTTACTATAAACATTAATGCAATTTTTACTAATTGAAATATTCCAGCATACGCAAAATTTCTACTTGTATTTTTAATTCTTGATTCACTCATTTTTTGTCTCCTTTTCTTTGCTTGTATTTTCTTTACTATTATTTATTAAGTGAATTAACGGATTATAATTTTTAATTAAGTTATTATCATTTACTTTTTTATTTTCATTGTTTAATAGTTTTTCAGCAAGTTTTAACATATTTTCTGTATCTGATAATTCTATATAATTTGCATTATTTATCCACTCATATACACCTTTTACTTTATAACTTTTATTTTGGAACACTAAACAAGGTGTATTAGATAAAAAAGCTAAAACCATTCCATGTAATCTATCTGTTATAACAAGCTTATATTTTCTAAATTGATTTATTTTTTTATTTACTTCATTATTTCTATTTTTTAATGTATATATATTATTTTTTATAACTGTATCAGTATAGTCAATATTGAAATTATATTTATTCTCTAACATATCTTTTAATGATTCAAAATCATAATTTACTTTTTCTTTATCTTTTCTTACACAAAAAAGTACATTATTTCTATCAAATACATCATTTAATCTATCTAAATATAATACCATATCTGGAATCAACAATACATTGACATCAGGCATGTTTTTTTTCATAAAATCAAATGAGTATTTTTCTCTACAACAAATATACAAATCCTTATGCGATTTATATATTTTTTTAGATTCTTCAAAAATTCTTCTTCCTTCTTCATCTTCAGAAAAAT
The DNA here is from genome assembly GCA_944383035.1 of uncultured Clostridia bacterium. Taxonomy (GTDB): domain Bacteria; phylum Bacillota; class Clostridia; order TANB77; family CAG-465; genus CAG-465. The sequence continues at coordinate 7,068 of CALWOE010000040.1, read as the reverse complement.
ATACTGTTTGTGGAAATACAATAATTTTATTGTCTGTAAATGTTTTTAACACCTTTCTAAACATTTCTTCTTCATTTATCCATAAAGAGCCTAAAAATCCACCACCATGAATAAGTATTGTAGATTTTCCCGCTAAAATCTTTAATAATTTATAACATTTTGAAACAACAATTGATTCTACTTCTATTACTTTTTTATTTTTAAAATTATCTTTTAAAAATTTTTCTTCACCAAGCAAAATTGCTTGATCACCTAAATTTCCATGAACAGGAGTACCAAACAAATATATTTTATTTCTACAAAATATACTTAAGATAATTATTTTTATTAACATTAATAGCCTACAAAAAACACTTTTAAATTTAGAATATATTTTATTTATAAATTCCATATTTTATCCCCTTAATCTATACATACTTTTAAAATAAATTATATTTTGTTTTAATTAAAAATTAATGGAGCAGAAAAGTTCTGCTCACTATTAATATTTTAATCTTCTCCCATAACAGTATTTATCTTTTGTTTTGCATCTTCTACACTCTCACTATTTGGTACCATTACATATAATTTTTGACTTCCACAAGAATATGTTACATCATAACTTCCTGTACCAATCAATGTATTTGTTGTTATATTCCATGATGGCATACTATTTAATTGTTCTTTTACTATTGAACTAATATCACTTGTTTCAATATTAGTTTGAAAATTACCAGATAATGAATCTAAAATATTTGAATATTTAGTAAGAAGCGTTGTACTACTTGTTAATTTAGATATTATAGCATTTATTACTTTTTGTTGATTTTTAGCCCTTTGTACATCTCCACTTGCAAAACTATGTCTCTCTCTACTAAATGCTAAAGCTTCTTTACCATTTAAATAATTTAATCCTTTATTAAATTTAATTCCAACTCCAGTAAATGCAAAATCAGAATATACTTCTATTCCACCAATTACATCAACAAGTTTTTCAACAGTTGTAAAGTTAACACGAACATAATAATTTATATCTATTCCAAGTAAATCTTCTACTGTACTTACTGTTTCATTTATTCCATATATTCCTGAGTGTGTTAATTTATCTTTAGCTTGCTTACTGTGAAGAGTCACATAATAATCACGTGGTATTGATGTAAGTAAAATTTCATGTGTATTTGTATTTACTGTTACAACAATATTAGCATCACTCCTTGAAACATTTCTTATATTTCCTGATGTATCTATACCACTAATATATACATTAAATACACCATTTTCAATTGTATGTTTACTATTTTCATCTTTTATTGCTTCTTCATTTTTAGTTTCAATTTCTTGTGTTATTGTATAAATTACTTTTGTTTTTTCTTTAAAATCTTCATTTTCTTCAGTTATCATAGAATATTGAGTTGAACTTAAAAGTATAAGGTCAGCTTTTCCATTTAATAAATTATCTTCTAATTTTTCTAAGCTATCAACATTCTTAAATGTAGTACTTGCTTCTTGTTTTAACTTTTCTTCTACTTTATCTATGTTTTCTGTTATCTCTAAAACTTCTATTTCTTTACCATTAATATCTTTTTGCTCTTTATATTCACTATCACTTAAAGCTACTACATAAAATTGTTCCACTTCTACATTTTGATCTACAGATATAGCATCTAAAAAATTAAATGCTTGTGATAAGTAATTATATATAACTCCATAACCAACTACAATTCCACATGCAAGTAATACCCCAATAATATTTACAATCATAGTCTTTCTTCTTTTCATCATTAAAAATATGACAAAAAGTGTAATAACTATACCTAATACTACAACAGGTATTAAAAATTTTGCTGGTATCATATTTATACATACTATATATCCGAAGAATAATATTGTAATTAATGTATAAAGTATTACAATTACATTTATTAACCAACTTCTTTTCTTAGTTTTAGTTTGTTTTTTATTCATATTTTGATAAGCACTTCTCATTATTTTCCTCCTTATATAGATATTTTTATATAATAAAGTTTTAAAATTAATTTTATCTTCTTTAATGGATTTATATAAATATTTTTAAACACTTGCTTTTTTTGTTTAATCAATTCATCATAAATCTCTTTTAATTCCTTATTTTTATTTTTATAATTTGTTTGGATCATTCCATATTGATATATTAATTGATAATAATAATCATATAATGTGTACGCATATAGAATTTTTTCATTATCCTTTTTAAAATTTTCTAACCTTTGTTTTAAAGCTTCTAAAATAACTTTTCTTTTTATATTATAACTACCAGTTATACTATCACTTCTTTGAAAATAATAATAATAGCTACTTGATGTATATACAATTTTTTTACATGTTTTCATAACATCATAAACAACAAATTCATCTTCGTGGACTTTACCATTTGGATATCTAATTTCTTTAAAAATACCAATTTTATATAATTTATTCCATACAACTGTTGTAACAGTTTCCAACTCATTATATATATTATAAAATTTGGAAATACCAGAATATACTTTTTGTAATCCAACTTCTTTTTTACCAGTATCAATAAAATCATTTTCATCAACTTTTGCATAATTACAAACAGCTATATCAGACTCTGTTTCTATCAAAGATATATATAAATCTTCTATAAAATTTAAATTAATATAATCATCTGAATCGACAAATGCTATATAATTACCATGAGCATTATCTATACCAGTATTTCTAGCGCCACTTAAGCCTTGATTTTCTTGTTCTATATATACAATTCTTTTATCTTTTTTTACATATCCCTTACAAATATCCCCTGATTTATCAGTACTTCCATCATTTACTAAAATTATTTCTAATTTCTTATAAGTCTGATTTATTACACTATCTAAACATCTTTTTAAATACTTTTCCACATTATACACAGGTATAACGATACTTATTAGATCATTTTGTTTTTTATTCTTATTTGTATATTTTAGCAATGAGTATATCGAAATTATACATAGTACAACTATGCCAGGATTATATGAAAATACATTAAATTTTATATTACCTATTAATGATGCTAAAAATATAAATATAGAGAAAAATTTATATTCATTTGGTAATTTTTTAACTATATATTTAATCAACAAACTAAATATACCACATAATAGTAATAAACCTACTAAACCGGTTCTCCATATCTCATTTATATATCCAACATCAGATGTAAATCCAAGTATATTTTTCATATTTCCATATGCTGCAATGTTATATCCAGTTCCAAATATAATATTTAAAATATTAGATGGTAATTTCCAAAAATTCTTACCAAATAATACATCTGCTGTTCCTTTTTTATCAGTAAAGAAAGATAAAACATCATCAATTATCCATGTTATTGTTTTTGGTGATAAAATACTTATTGCTACTATAGAAAATATTATAAGTACACCCATCAAAACAAATATATTAAAATAACGTTTTAAAGATTTTGTTTTAATTATATATACAAGCCATACTATAAACCCTAATCCAAACATAATTAAACCAGTTCTTGAATTAAGTAAAGGAACCAATAATAAAAATGGTATTGTAATAAGCCATTTTTTACTGTTGTTTATAGAGTAGAAAAGTGGCAATGCAGCAATAATTCCAGTTCCAAATCCGAATGAGTCAAGTAAGTTATTGGCAAAACCAAACATCCTTCTTTCAGTATGATATTTATTCAAATATAATTCTTCTCCAGTATTATTATACATTATATTTATTAAAAAAGATTTTACACTTGGAAATAATAATGCAACTAAAGTTATAAAAGCTTGTATCATTCCTGCAATTATTATATATTTAATAATATCATTAAATGTTATTTTATGTTTCTTTGAATATAAAATTATATGTAATGAACATACAAATACAACTGGAAATACCAATAGCATTGAATATAAATTTATAACATAATTATATAAATACAATTTACCAGTAAAAATAAAATTAACAACAATAACAATAAAATAATAAATAAAATAAATTGCAAGCAATCCACAAAGTACCTTTAAATTTTTGATATTTATGATATTTTTTATTTCTTTTCTATATTTTGTAATTATCATAATAAATGAAAAGAAAAATAAAATCAATAATAAATTTATATCTTTAATAATAGGAGGTGCAAATAAAAATAAGAATATATATATTATCAGCGGAATCTTTATTTTTAAGTTTTCTTTATTAAACATATGTCTCTTACCCCTTTAATTTAAATATCATTCTTAATGGAAAAATCATTTTATATTTTATAAACTTTAATAAAACTTTAACATAAAATGGTTGAAATTTCAAATATTTATTTTTTTCCCAATTTTCATATCTTTTAACAGATTTATTTATAAATTCTTTTATTTGCTTTGTTTTATACTTTTTTATTGTCATAATTTGTACTATTAAATATAAATATTCCCTTATAAAAATCATTTCTACTGCTTCATTTTTTCCAACATTTTTTTCTATAAATTCAAAAGCTTTTATATTATTATTTATATCTAATGTATTATTAGTTCTCATAATAGAATTATCATTTATTGTATAGTTATATATTGATTTTTTCATATAATATATTTTTTTACTTTTTGATATAAATACTTTACAAAAAGCTAGATCTTCACTTCTAATTAAATTTGGAAAAAACACATTATTATCAAAAATTATATTTCTTTTATATAATTTTCCCCAACACATTCCATTAGACAATGCTAAAGCATCTAATACTTTAACTTCTCCTTCATCTAGAGGTAGACCATTACGGATATTTTTAGTACCATTTTTGTGTATCATATTATAGTCAAAAATAACAACATCATAATTTTGTTTAACAATAATATCTAATAAATCTTTTATAAAACTGTCAGATACATAATCATCTGAATCTAAAAATGTAACATAATTTCCATTAGAATTCTTGATTCCATTATTACGTGTTACACCAGGACCACTATTTTCTTCATTTTTTAATACTTTATATTTAAACTTACAACTACTTAATTTTTTACAAAGATAATCATATGATCCATCTACAGAACAATCATCCACAAATACTGCCTCAAAATTGTTACTAGTTTGATTTGTTAATGAATCAATACATCTATCAATCAACTTTAAAGAATTATATACTGGTATTATAACTGATATTAATAGTTCTTCTTTCATTATTTACCCCTTTTTACTATCATTTTTTCTTAAATATTTTTTATATAAAAAATCTTTTATATAACTTGGAGCATATACTATACATCTTACTCCGAGCATATTACGTTCTTTTTCAAAATAATTTATAAATTTATTTTCATACATATATTTTTGTAATATTTTCCAACTTGAAATTATTTTCTTCTGACCTCTTCTTTTATTAAAACCATTACCAATTCTAACATTAACTAAAATTTCAGGTATATTCGCTAACTTTTTATTATTTACTAACAATCTTGCCCACAAATAATAATCCTCTACATATAATAGAGGTTTATAACCGCCAACCTTTAAAATTTCTGATTTTCTAAAACACACTGTCATATGATTTATTGGGCATCTAAACTTAGAATACTTAATTATATCATTACTTGTCAATGGCATTTCTTTTATTCTTTTATTCTCATTAATATAATCCTCTTTAAATTCAGCAATACTACCACCAACAGCAATTACATCTTTATGTTCATTCATAAATTTTAATTGTATTTCGAATCTATCGCTTAAAGATATATCATCTGTATCCATTCTCATAACAATTTCATTCTTACATTGTTCTAATCCAATATTTAAAGCATAACCTAATCCCATATTTTTTTCAAGAGGTATAATATGAAATAGATTTTTATATTTATCCATATATTTTTTTATAATTAAATCTAACTCTTTTGTTAACGGTCCATCTTTTACTATAACAATTTCATCTGGCATAATTGTTTGTTTACTTGTAATACTTTCTAATGCTAAATCAAAAAATTCTGGTTTTTCTTTAACATATACCGACATCAATACAGAAAATTTATTCAAAAAACTCACTTCTTTCTTATTAATAAATACACATTTATAAATCAACTAATTTTTTCTTGTAACTCATGATTAGCAATTGTAGTTTCATTATACATTTTCTCTAATTTTTTTAATTCATCTCTTATACCTTTCTCACTAATTGAAGCTCCATCTTTTTTTATAACAATATTTACTGTTTTAAACAATATTTTCAAATCTGTAAGAAAAGAAATATTATCAACATACCAAATATCTGCAGCTATTTTCTCTTTTATTGTCATTCCATTTCTACCATTTACTTGAGCATAACCAGAAATACCAGGTAATACTTTCCATCTTCTTTTATCTTCGTCAGTAAAATATTTACTATAACTTTCAATCCATGGTCTAGGGCCAATAAAACTCATATCACCTTTTATAATATTTATAAATTGTGGTAATTCGTCTATACTTGTTATTCTTAAAAATTTACCAACTTTAGTAACTTTATTTACTCCATTTTTATCTTTAGACATAGTTCTTAATTTATATATATAAAATACTTGTCCATCTTTTCCAACTCTTTTTTGTTTAAATATAATTTTTCCCTTACTATCAAGTTTTATTGCTATAGCACTAACAAATAGTATTGGTAAAGATATAATAAATAAAACAAAAGCCATTATTACATCTAAAAATCTCTTTATTACTTTTTCATACATTTACAATTCCCCCATTTTAAACAATAAAAACCAATACTAGTATAAAACTAGTATTGGTTTTTACCATTTTTTACATTTTTTTCTATATATTTTTTTTTGAATTGACAGATTTCCCAAAAATTTGTTTTGTGTGTGTGTGTGTGTGTGTGTGTAGTATTATCATATTTACGCTCCTTTTAGTTTACATATCTCAATTTATTATTTACATTTTTCGACATTTTTTTCTATATTTTATAATTATATCTGATTATTATCTTTTTTTCAAGTGTTTATATTATTTTAAAATTTTTAACGCATAAAAAAACGTTACTATTCAGAGTAGAAAATAAAATTTGTGATACAAAATTATGTAACATGTGGAAAAGAAAGTGTAAAATAAGAA
>CALWOE010000039.1 GCA_944383035.1 uncultured Clostridia bacterium | reverse complement strand
AGAAAAATTTGACAAAAAAATTAAGCATTACTAATGCTTATATCGTTTTTTTATTTAGTCAACTGTCAAATTCCCGATTTATATTTTGATGAATTTTCTTTTCTCATAACTATCTCCTTTTTTTACTATATCATACAATTATATTTTTTTCAAATGTAATTTTAGAGTTTATACACTATATTTTTCACAATGTGAAAGTTTCGTGAAGTTTAATTTAAATCATTGAATTATTTTAAAATAGTAGTATAATATTATATAGAGATAATATGAATATAAAATATTATCTAAAAATGTGCTTATCTTATCTTACGGTAACAACACATAAATAATTAAAGGGAGTGATGTTTTATGATGATGATACCAAGAAGAAGAGATGATTTTGATTTATTTGGAGATTTATTTTCTGATCCATTTTTTGAAAGAAAAGAAAATAAATTAATGAAAACAGATATTAAAGAAAAAGGTGATAAATATTTAATTGATATTGATTTACCAGGTTATGATAAAGAAAATATCAGTATAAATATTGATGACGGATACCTTACAATATCTGCTAATATGGATAAGAAAATAGAAAATGAAAAAGATGGTAAATTTATTCATCAAGAAAGATATGTTGGTGAATGTTCTAGAAGCTTTTATGTAGGTGAAGATCTAAAAGAATCAGATATAAAAGCAAGTTTTAAAAATGGAACTTTAAAAATTACTATTCCAAAGATCGATCAAAAAAAATCTGTTAAAGAGAAAAAGTACATACCTATCGATGAAGAATAGCTATTAATTCAGTAAATTAAATTTACAAACACATTACCAAAAAACAAGATAGAAAATCTATCTTGTTTTTTATTTTTTTAATAATTCAATCCATTCTTTTTCCTTAAATCCATTTAAAATACCATTTTTTGTAACAAGCATTGGTCTTTTTATTAACATTCCATCACTTGCTAAAAGCTCTATTTTTTCTTCATATGGCATATCATCTAATCTTTCTTTTAATTTAAGCTCTTTATATTTTAATCCACTTGTATTAAACCATTTTTTTATATCTTTGTTACTTTTTTCGATCCACAAACTTAATTCTTCTTTAGTTGGTGTTTGAGTTATTATATTTCTATCTTCAAACTGTACATTATTATCTTCTAACCATTTCTTAGCTTTTTTACATGTAGAACATTTTGGATATTGTATAAATAAATTATTCATCTAATCACCACCTAACTTTTAAAATTTTATAACTTTATACAAAAAAGCTGATAATAAAATATCAGCTTTTAAAACATTGGTACTGTTATATTTCCTTTTTCTTCAATACCATCATAAATTAATGTATAATTTTGTATATCTGATGATGGTACATCAAAATATACATTACCAGTAACAGTTCCATCTATAGCTATAGTTCCTGTACCTAACATATCTTCAATATCATATATTTTACTACTTACAAATCTTGTATTTCCATTTTTATCTTTTAATTTAAAATCATGCCTTGAATAATCTAAAGAAACATTTGACTTATTTTCTATAGTTACATCACATATTAAAAATATATTGCCAGAACTTGGTGCTATTTCATTAATTAAAGGTGATATTTCCACATTTTTCACAGTTATCTTTGCATCTTTTTTTATTTGTTCATCATTATTTGATTCATACTGATTAAAATCATCATATATATTTTCATTAGTAATTTTTTGATTTATAGCATAATTACCCATAACAAATATTAAAAAAATCCAAAATACTGTTATAATTATAGCTATTGAAGACAGAACAATACCTGCTATGGAAAAACCTTTACCACCACTTCTAGTTCTAAAACTTTTACTTACTAAATTTATAATTCCAAATATTATACTTAAAATAATGGGTATAATAGCAAATATTCCAAGAAATGGAACAATACTTGCTATTAAACTAATTAATCCTAGTATAAAAGATGCTATTGCCATATTTTATATCTCCTTTATTATTTTTTTCTTATTCTTACTTTTGTTATTTTTCTCTTTTTTTCTATCTTTAAATTTTTTAGTTATATTCTCTAGTAAATTCCACAATGAAGTTGCAATAAATATAGATGAATAAGTACCAACTAGTATACCAATTATAAGTGGTAGAGAAAATTCTTTTAAAACTTGTTGATTATTTGTAAGTGCAAAAACATACACTATTCCAATTGCAACAACTGTTGTAAGAGATGTATATATTGTTCTTGTTATTGTTTGTGAAATACTATAATTTATTGTATCAAGTAAATTTGATGATCTTGATACTTTTTTTCTATTTTCTCTTATTCTATCATAAATTATAATTGTATCATTTATTGAATAACCAATTATTGTTAAAATAACTGCAACAAAACTTGAATTTATAGGTAATTTAAATATACCATAAATTGCAATTATAAATAAAGAATCATGTATTAATGCAATTATTGCAGTAATTGCAGCATTAAGACCTAATACTTTAAATCTTATTGCAATATATATTAGTATTAAAATAACTGAAACAACTACAGCTACTACGGCTGATTCTACTAAATCTTTACCATATGATGGTTGAATATTTCTTGTAGAAGGATCAGACATATTAGGATATTTTTCTTTTAAAGCTTGTACTATTTCATCAACTTGTTGTTCAGAAATTACATCTGTTGTTATTGATACAGATGAATTACCACCCGACATTGTTTGAACTAGCGGTTTTGAACCTATTACTTCATTTACTATATTTTCTATATCTGTATTACTAAATTCTTGGTTTAAATCTGTTTCTATTTTTGTACCACCTTTAAAATCTATATCAAATTTAAAGCCAGTTACAAAACCATATATTAAGCCAAAAGCTATAATACAAAAAGAAATAGTTAAAAATACATATCTATATTTCATAAAGTTTATTACTTTTACTTCTTTATTTTCTGCTTGTTTTTTCATATTATTTTGTTACCTCCTTTTTTATACCAAATAAAAAGGGATGTTTATTTTCAAGTGGTACAAATTGTTTTAGTAAAAACTTAGTAACAATTACTGCTGTGAATAAACTTAATATTACACCAAGAGCAAGTACTATACCAAAACCTTTAACAGTACCTATTCCAAATATGTATAATAATATACCAACAATAAATGTTGTAATATTACCATCTACAATTGCAGACATAGCATGTTTAAAGCTTTTTTCAAAAGCATTTCTTGATTTTGCTCTTAATTCCTCTTTATATCTTTCAAATATAATTACATTTGCATCAACTGCCATACCAATAGATAATATTAAACTTGCAATACCAGGTAATGTTAAACTAATACCTGTTGTTGACATTACAAGAAGTACAAGAGCTGTATATCCAACAAGTGCAACTGCTGATACAAATCCTGGTAATCTATATATCACTATCATCATTACTGCAATTACAATTAATGCTACAAGACCTGCCATCATACTTACTTCCAATGCTTTTTGTCCAATATATGGCCCTATATATTCTTTATGTACTACTTCTAAACTAAAAGGTAATGCACCAGAATCAATAAGCATTGCAATATTTCTAGCTTCTTGTTCTCTTTGTTCATAGCTATCAGAACTATTCATAGTAATAATTGCTGTATTTGATTCTATTTTTTCTGTTACATATGGTTCTGTTATTTTTTCTTCATCTAAATATATTGGAAGTGTACTTCCAGCTAATTTCTCTGTTGCATCTGCAAATTTTTTCTTACCTTCTTCACTAAATGTTAAAACAACATGTGGTGAAGGCATTCCAGTATTATCAGTAGGATCAGAACTATATGTTGCTGATTCTATATCATCACCAGATAACAACACATTTGAATCTTGATCTCTAAATTCGATTTTTGCTGTTTTATCAAGACCTTCTACAACTTCTAATGGATCTTGAGATGAATCTGTTATCTTTGCTGGTATTTCAACAGATATTTGTTTTGTTGATATATCAGATCTTACAATATAATCAAAAATATTTTTTGCTTCTAATCTATTACGAATAACAGCTTCTGATTTTTTCAAATCCTCCTCTGTGATGTCTTTACCATCTTCTACTTTAGCTTGATATACGATGCTTACTCCACCACTTATATCAAGTCCAGTTTTTAATTCCTTTATTCCTTTTATAATAGTCTTATCTCCAATTTTTAGCCCACAAACTGAAAAGTAAGCAAGTAAACCGACAATTACAACTACTATAATTACATTTATAATATTTTTACTTTTCAAATTAACCCCTCCTGTAAATACAAAACTATTATACTATTTTTAAAATTATTAGTCAATATAAAATATATGAAAAAGCCCAGTATTTTAAGACAAAATACGTATTGTAACACAAATGTAACAATACGTATTTTTATTATTTTTCTATATTATTATTCAAGCTTTGATTTTTTTGATCTAAAGTTTCACTTTTATCTTTTTTAATAAGTTCGTTTAGTTTATCATAATATTTATCAATATATCTTACACTATATATAATTAAGCCATTTCTTCTACTATTATCAGCATTTGTATACACAATAAGTACACTATATCCCATTATTCTATCCCAAATGCTTCTTCTTATTTCTATTTCTTTTATATCCTTATACTTTATATTTTTTAATTGTTGATTTAAAAATTTATCTTCATATTCTATATGATCTTCATAAAACTTATATGATATATTTTTATACTCAAAATGATAAAATATAATTTGAATTATTAAAGCTATTAAACTTAACACTCCTAAGATTATAAATAGAATACTAAGAATATCTGCTATATCAAAACTACCAACAATCTCATTTGTAAAAAGACCATATGCAAAAGTATTAATACATATATATAAAATTATACATAATAATATAGCAACAATAAATTTTCTAACTTTTTTTCCAGTTGGCATTAAAAGTTCATATAAAAGATTGTATTTGGGTTTAAATTCATATATTACCTCATTCATAATATCACAACCTATTCTTCTATAATAGTACCAATTTTTTCACCAGATATTGCTTTTTTTAACGAATCTTTTTCCATTAAAGCAAATACTAAAATTGGAGTTTTATTTTCCATACAAAGAGTTATAGCTGTTGTATCCATTACTCCTAAATTTTCAGATATTGATTGCATATATGTTACTTTGTCATATCTTATTGCATCATCATACTTTTTAGGATCTTTATTATATACTCCATCAACATTTTTAGCAAGTAATATAACGTCTGCTTCCATTTCTACAGCTCTTAGAGCTGCTGCTGAATCAGTAGTAAAATATGGACTTCCTATACCACAGCCAAATATTACAACTCTTCCTTTTTCTAAATGTCTTGTAGCTCTTCTTTTAATATATGGTTCTGCAATTTGCTTCATTTCAATTGCAGTCATAACTCTTGTATCTACATTTTTACTTTCTAACATATCTTGTAGTGCTAAAGCATTTAATGTAGTAGCAAGCATTCCCATGTAATCAGAAGTAGTTCTTTCCATATAATCTTTTCCATACTTTCCACGCCAGAAGTTACCAGCTCCAATAACTATTGCAATTTCAACTCCAGCTTTATGAAGCTCAACTATTTGATCTACAACTTTCTCTAATTTTTCATTGTCAATACCTCTACCATCTTTTCCAATTGCTTCTCCACTTAATTTTACTAAAATTCTTTTATATTTTGGTTTCATAACTCCTCCTTATTTTGATATAATTATATAATATATAAAAAAAATATTCAATAACAATTTTTATATAAAAAAAAAGAAGAATATATAAATTCTTCTCTTTATAATTAACCATTAACTTGTTTCATAACTTCTTCAGCAAAGTTAGATTCTTCTTTTTCTATACCTTCGCCTCTTTCAAATCTTGCAAATCTTCTTATAACTATATTTTCTCCAATTTTTGCAATAAGATTTGTTAAAAGTTCTCCAACTGTAATATCTGGATCTTTTACAAATGGTTGATCTAATAAACAAATTTCTGAATAGAATTTATTTAATCTTCCTTCAACCATTTTTTCAACTACAGCTTCTGGTTTTCCTTCATTTAAAGCTTGTTCTTTTAATATTTCTTTTTCTTTTTCTATAACTTCTGCTGGTACTTCTTCACGTCTTACATATTTTGGACCAACAGCTGCTATATGCATAGCAATATCTTTTACAAATTGTTTAAATTCTTCGTTATTTGAAACGAAATCTGTTTCAGAGTTTACTTCCACTAGTGAACCATATTTTCCGTTGTGAATATATGCTTCAACTAATCCTTCTGCTGCAACTCTACCAGCTTTTTTAGCTGCTTTTGCAATTCCTCTTTCTCTTAAAAGTTCAATTGCTTTTTCCATGTTTCCATCAGTTTCTACTAGAATTTTTTTGCAGTCCATTATACCTGCACCAGTTCTATCTCTTAATTCTTTTACTTGGCTTGCTGTTACTGCCATATTAACTACCTCCTATTTATTATTTATTTTCAGTTTCTTCTTTACTTTCAACTTTTTCTTTTCTTTGATAGTTATTTCTTTTTTGTCTTGGTTTTCTTTCTATTTTGTCTACGCCTTCTTTTTTAACTAGTTCTTCCATTGTTTCAATTTCATCATCTTCTGTTACTGCTTCAGATAAATTTCCTTCTTTTGCTTCAATAATAGCATCAGCTATTTTTCCAGCAATTAAGCTTACTGATCTTACAGCATCGTCATTTCCAGGGATTACATAGTCTACATCTTCTGGATTACAGTTTGAATCAATTAAACCAATTACAGGTATTCCTAATCTTCTAGCTTCTTTTGTGCAGATATATTCTTTTTTAGAATCAGCTAAGAATATAAGTGATGGAAGTTTTTCCATATCTTTAATTCCGCCTAAATTAGCATTTAATATAGCCATTTCTTTTTTAAGACCAATTACTTCTTTTTTAGGTAAAACATCAAAAGTACCATCTTGTTCCATTTTTTCTAATTCAATTAATCTTTTTATTCTAGTTTTGATAGTTTTAAAGTTAGTTAATGTACCACCTAACCATCTGTTATTAATATAGTACATTCCACATCTTTGTGCTTCTTGTTTTATTGTATCTTGGATTTGTTTTTTAGTTCCAACGAATAAAACAGTACCACCATCTGCAACAACTTTTTTAGTTAAGTTGTATGCTTCTTCAACTTTCTTTAAAGTTTTTTGCAAGTCTAAAATGTAAATTCCATTTCTTGCAGTAAATATGTATGGGGCCATTCTTGGATCCCATCTTTTTGTTTGATGTCCAAAGTGAACACCAGCTTCTAGCAATGATTTCATAGGTATTATTGCCATTTAAAAATTCCCCCTTCTTAAAAATCCTCCATAAATATCTACGTTTTACTGCGTCCATAATGGAAGAAGAGTAAAACTACATTTATGTGTGTAATATGCTTACAAATAAGCATATATATTATACTACATAATATCTGATATTTCAAGTGTTTTTTCAAATCTTGACATAAAAAGCAAGAAGTTAGAACAAATAATTTCTAACTTCTCTAATTTTTTATGCATTTTCAAAAACAGCATCAAATTCTTCTGCTTCAATTTTTTCTTTATCAAGTAATATTTGAGCAACTTTATGTAGCTTATCTATATTATCTTTTAATATTTTTTCAGCTGTTTCATATGCTCTCATAATAATACCTTTTACTTCTTCATCAATTTGCGAAGCTGTTGTTTCACTATAATCTCTTTGAGCATTCATTTCTTTCCCTAAGAATACTTCTTCTTGAGTGCTTCCATATGTTATTGGTCCAATTCTATCAGACATACCATATTTTGTTACCATAGATCTAGCAATTTTACTTGCTCTTTCTATATCATTTGAAGCACCTGTACTAATATCATTTAAAATTAATTTTTCTGCAACTCTACCACCAAGTAAAGATACAATAGTCTCATTCATTTCTATTTTTGAAATATAACTTTTATCTTCATTTGATTTATACATTGTATATCCTCCAGCCATACCACGTGGAATTATAGATATTTGATGTACATGATCTTGTGTTGGTAAGAATTTAGAAACAACTGCATGACCAGCTTCATGATATGCTGTAATTTTCTTTTCTTTATCAGTTATTACTTTACTACGTTTTTCTGGTCCCATCATAACTTTAACCATTGCTTCTTCAACATCTTGTGTTGTAATTTGTTTTTTATTTTTTCTAGCAGCAAGTAAAGCTGATTCATTTATTGTATTTTCTAGGTCTGCACCACTAAATCCAGCTGTATTTTTTGCTACAACTTTAAAGTCAACACCTTTTGCAAATGGTTTATTTTTTGCATGCAATTTTAATATTTCTTCTCTTGCTTTTACATCTGGTTTTCCAACAACTATTTGTCTATCAAATCTACCAGGTCTTAAAAGTGCAGGATCTAGTATATCTGGTCTATTTGTAGCAGCCATAATAATTACACTATCATGTGATTCAAAACCATCCATTTCAACAAGTAATTGATTTAATGTTTGTTCTCTTTCATCATGACTTCCACCAAGACCAGCGCCTCTATGACGACCAACTGCATCAATTTCATCTATGAAAACTATACATGGTGCATTTTTCTTTGCATCTTCAAATAAATCTCTTACACGTGATGCACCAACACCAACAAACATTTCAACAAAGTCAGAACCACTTATTGTAAAAAATGGAACATTAGCTTCACCTGCAACAGCTTTTGCAAGTAAAGTTTTTCCTGTACCTGGTCCACCAACAAGTAAAATACCTTTTGGAATTCTTGCTCCCATTTCCATATATTTTTTTGGTTCTTTTAAATAGTCTACAACTTCTTCTAATTCTTCTCTTTCTTCTTTTAATCCAGCAACATTATCAAATGTAACTTTCTTTTTTGAATTAGGATCTATCATTTTTGCTCTATTTTTAGCAAAATTCATAGCTTTACTATTTCCTTCAGTTGTTTTTCTTATCATAATAACAAAGATTATAATAGTTCCAACTAAAAGTAATAAATTAGGAAGTAATGGTCCTATCTCTTCCATAAAAGTAGGATCTGATACTGAAAAGTCAAATTTTCCTTCATTAATCTTATCTTGTATTGATTCTACAAAATTACTAGCAACAGGGATCTTTACAACTCTTACAACATCTTCCTCTTCTTTTAATTTTACATTTGCAGTTTCTCTACTATTTGATATTTCTATTGAAGTTACTCCATCTGCTTCGATTTTTTGTAATAATTCTGTATATGACATTTCTCTGGTTTTTTCACCAGTCAAAGTAGTTAAAGCAAATATTGCGATTGCCATTAATAGTAGATATGTAATTAATGTCCTAAATATACTTTTTTTGTTCATACTTATATATTTCCTCCTTCATCAATATATAACAGCAATATTTTTCTTTAATATACAAATTTCAAATTTATTACCAATTATATATTTTTTTCCTTTAATATTTTTCTCTAATAAATTTAAAATATCACTAATATGGATACTTTCTATTCCATCAAGTGTATTTAACTTTTTAAATAATAAACTACGTATAATTCTTTTTTTAATTGCAATATGTTCATATTTTAAACATTCAAAGTTAAAAATTAATTTTTTATCCACATTTTCCACAATCATATTGTCAACTATTTTTTTTGCATAATTTTCTAAAAAATCTTCTTCCTCAACTAAAATATTTTTCATTCTAATAATATTTTCACATACATTACTATTATATTCATTTTTTAGTGTTGGTATTAATTTATTTCTAATTTTGTTCCTAGAATATATAGTTTGTTCATTTGTTTTATCAAAACATGGATTAAGATTTTTTAAAACATTATATTCTAATATATCTTTTTTTGAAACATTTAAAAGTGGTCTAATTATATTATTTGTTTTATAATTTATACCACATAAACCTTTTAGTCCACTGCCTCGTATAATATTTAATAAAACAGTTTCAATGTCATCATCCATATTATGTGCCGTTGCTATTTTATTAAAATTTTGTTCTTTACAAATATTTTCAAAAAATGAATATCTAACCATTCTACCAGTAGTTTCTTCAGATTGTTTTAATTCTTTTGCAAGAACTGGAATATCTTCTTTTAAATAAAAAAAAGGAATATTTAATTTTTTACAAAAATTTTTAACATAACTCACTTCTACTTCTGATTCTAGTCTAATACCATGATTTACATGAGCAACTGAAAGGTAATATCGAATGTTTTTTTCTTTTTCAAAATAATTTTTTAATTCATTTAATAAATCCAAAAGGCACATAGAATCTGGACCGCCAGACACCCCAACTAAAATTCTATCTCCATCTTTTATTAAATCTTTTTCTATAATATTATTTATTACTTTATCTTTTATTCTATCACAAACATTTAATTTTTTTCTTAAACTCATTGTTCAGGACCTCTGTATAAATTAGCAAATTTAGTATATTCACCTATCCAAGCAAGTTCTACAGTTCCAGTAGAACCACTTCTGTTTTTAGAGATGATTACTTCTGCTATATTTTTCTTTTCTGTTTCTGCATCATAATAATCTTCTCTATGCAAAAACATAACAATATCAGCATCTTGTTCTATTGCTCCAGATTCACGTAGATCGCTTAACATTGGTCTATGATCTGTTCTAGATTCTGTAGCACGACTAAGTTGTGATAGTGCTATTACAGGTACTTTTAATTCTTTTGCAAGTATTTTTAATGAACGACTTATTTCTGATATTTCTTGTTGTCTTGATTGATTCTTAGATTTAGATTCCATAAGTTGTAAATAATCTATAATTATAAGGCCAATACCTTTTTCAAGTTT
Source organism: uncultured Clostridia bacterium (assembly GCA_944383035.1). GTDB lineage: Bacteria > Bacillota > Clostridia > TANB77 > CAG-465 > CAG-465. The sequence continues at coordinate 3,652 of CALWOE010000039.1, read as the reverse complement.
TGCTTTTCTACATTTTGCTCTAAGTTCTGTTGCAGAAAGTCCTGGAGTATCATCTATATATAACGGAATCTCTGATAATCTTCCAGATGCATCTCCAAGTTTTAACCAATCATCTGTAGAAAGATCAGCATTTCTTAACTTCATACTGTCAACTTCACTTTCACTTGCAAGAATTCTATTTATCATCTGTTCCTTTGACATTTCTAAGCTGAAAATTAAAACAGGTACTTTATCAAACATAGCTACATAATTTGCAATGTTAAGTACAAAAGCAGATTTTCCCATAGCTGGACGGGCAGCAACAATTATTAAGTCAGAAGGATTAAGTCCAGATATTTTTTTATCCAAATCTACAAAACCAGATGGTATTCCTGACATTTTATTTTTATTTTGATATTTTTTTTCTATTTCATCAAAAGCAGTAACAAGTATTTCTCTTATACTTGAATATTGTTTAGAATTTTTTGATTCAATTATATCATATATTTTCTTTTCTGCTTGTTCCACTATAGTATCTACTTCTTCTGTCTGAGAATAACCAAGTTTTAAAATATCATTTGCCGCTTTAATTAATTTTCTTATTACAGATTTTTCTTCTACTATTTTTACATAACTTTCAACATTAGAAGTAGTTGGAACTGTGTCTATAAGTGTTGCAATGTATTGTATATCCCCAACTTTTTCTAATGTTCCTCTTAATTTTAATTCTTCTTTTAAAGTTATAGTATCAATATGTTTACCTAATTTATACAAATCTAGCATAGCAGCATAGATTTCTTTATTATCATCTCTATAAAAATCTTCTGGTTTCAAAAACTCAGTTGCTGCCATTACCGCATCTTTATCAACAAGCATTGAACCTAAAACTGCTTGTTCAGCTATTATATCGTTTGGTTGTACCTTATTTACTATTTCCTCTTCCATGTCACACCTACAATCTTACTACAGCTATTTTTACGTTTGCAATTACTCCTTCATATAATTTAACATTAACTTCATAAGAACCAATTTCTTTTATTGGATTTTTTATTATTATTTTCTTTTTATTTATATTTATGCCATAAACACTATTTACTTTGTCAGCAATTTCTTTTTCTGTAATACTACCGAATAATTTTCCATTGTCTCCAACTTTATGTTTAAATTCAAGATAATTTTTTTCTATTTTTTCTTTTATTTCTATTGCTTCTTGTTTTTCAGTCATTTTTTTAAAATTCATAGCTTCAACTTTTGTTTTTGCTTCATTTATATTTTTGTTATCAGCAATACTTGCCATTTTTCTAGGAATAAGATAATTTCTAGCATATCCTTCACTCACATCTACTACTTGTAGTTTTTTTCCTATTCCTTTTATATCTTGATTTAATACTACTTTCATAAATTCCTCCTAATCATTACCAAAATATTCATCTATACTATGTAACAATTTTTGTTTTGCTTCTTCAATAGAAACTCCAGCTATTTGTGCACCAGCAAAAGTTAAATGTCCGCCACCACCGATTGTTTCCATTATTGCTTGAACATTTATATCTCCCATAGATCTACCAGAAATCATTACTACATCATCTACTTTACAAAGTACAAAAGATGCTAATATTCCTGATATAGATAAAAGTTCATCTGCTGCTTGAGCTGCTATTATAGGCATATCATTATATTTTTCTTCTGAAGTTGATACTGCTATTTTACCACGTATAATTTCAGCACTTTTTACTATATCAACTTTAGCAACATATGTTTCAAAATCACTTTGGAATAAAATTTTAACTTCTGTTAGATCTATTCCAAATCTCTTTAAATATGCTGCTACTTCAAAAGTTCTAACACCTGTCTTAAACATAAAGTTTTTAGTATCAACAACAATACCAGCATATAACGTTTCAGCTTCCTGAGAAGTAAGATCTATATTTTCCATATACATAAGTAATTCTGTTACAAGTTCAGAAGCAGAAGACGCATATATTTCATGATAAGTTAATAATGCATTTTCTATAAATTCTGGTCCACGTCTATGATGATCTATTATAACTACCTTTTCAAAATTATCAAGAACGTCCGGATATGTAAGATATGATTTTTTATGAGTATCTACAACAACTAAAAGACTATTATTAAAATCCATCTTTTTTAAATCATTATTTGTTATAAATACTTCTTTGTACTTTTCATCTTGTTTTAATTTTTCAATAACATATTTTGTACTACTATTACATTTTTGGTCTATTATAATATTTGCTTCTTTACCTAAAATTGTTGCCATTTTATACACACCAACAGCAGCACCAATACAGTCAATATCTGTATTTTTATGTCCCATTATATATATTTTATCACTTTTTAACATTATTTCTCTTAAAGCTTGTGATACTGTTCTTGCTCTTACTCTACTTGTTTTTTCAAGTCCCATTGTCGAACCACCGTAAAATTCAAACTTTTTATCTTTTTTTATAACGGCCTGATCGCCGCCTCTTCCAAGAGCAATATCTAAAGCTGAAGAACTTGATGTATATCTTTCATCTAGACTATTCTCGCTATATGACATACCAATAGAAACTGTTATTGGTAATTTTGTTTCTTTTGATATATTTTTTACTCTTTCTAAAATTCTAAAAGAGTTTTCTTCCATTTGATCTACATACTGCTTTTCTACAAAAATTATATATCTATCTTTATCAATTTTTGCTAAAACACCATGATTTTCTAAAACCCATTTTCTTATTTCTCTTGTTATTTTTGTTGCTATTTCTGCTTTTTTACCATCATCTAAGCCTTGCATAGTTTCTTCGTAATTATCAACAAAAACAATTCCTACAGAAAGTTTTGTATTTTCTAATGTAGTTTTTAATTTATATTCGTCAGTTTTGTTTATAAAAGTAATTAACATACAATCAAAATTTGAAAATTTGATTTTATTTCCAATTGCTGTATATATTTCACCGTTGCCTATATCTTCTGTTGTATATAGACTTTCATTATTTTTACTATTTCTTTCTATACGTAAAGCCATATCTTGTACAAATTCTTTTGGTATTATGTGTTTAGATTTATTATTTTGCCATATTATACGAGTTGGGCTTGTTAGCATAACCATAGGAATATCTATTAAGTTTAGATTATCCTTTAAAACAATATCAACACTTTTTGTTAATTCTTCTATTCTATAACTTCTATCTTTAATTTCTTTTATACATACTGAAATAGTAAAAACAGTTAATAATACCACAACAAGTAATGATATATAAAAACTTGAAGGGTAAATTAAAGATATTACTATAAAAAGAAGTATTAAAAATGCAAGATATGCAATTCTTACAGAAAATACTTTTAAATCAAACCATTTACTTTTTCTTATCTTATTCATTAAACAAAACTTCCTTTTTAAGCTACATTTTCACTATTATATTATAACTTCTAATAGCCCATTTGTCAAGTTTTTGAGCGTGTATTAAAGCTTCTAAATATAGCAAAAAAAGTAAAATTAAAATACACTATTTTAAATTTTTAATTTTCATTTTTCAAAAAATACAAAATAATTTAGAAATTAGATAAATATTTTTCAAAAAAATAAAGTAAAAAAGCTTGAAAATCTATTGATTTCAAGCTTTTTTTAATGTCTATTATATCATAAATAAAATTAATAGGGAAGTATAAC
>CALWOE010000038.1 GCA_944383035.1 uncultured Clostridia bacterium | reverse complement strand
AACAAAAATTAATATGGGCAAAAGAATTAGGAATAGGAATAATCCCATATGAAATAGTAGATGGTGTACTTATATCTGCAAATAGTAACTTACTTTTACTAGATAGTACAGGAACTGTCAGAATACCATATAATGTTACAAAAATCGGAGATGGTGTTTTTAATAACTTAGAAGGGCTTACAAGAGTAATAATACCTGGAAGTGTAAAAGAAATAGGAGCAAATGCTTTTTCAAATAATACATCTTTGCAAGAAGTAATAATGGAAGATGGAGTTGAGATAATTGGAGTTTATGCATTTTTAGGATGCAGAAATTTACAAACAGTAAAGATGGCTGACACTGTAACAAGAATAGATTCACAAGCTTTTTATAACTGTTCGAATTTAAAAAATATAAATTTATCTAAATCACTAAAAAATATTAATTCACATGCATTTGGTAATTGTATTTCTTTAAATAATATGGAGTTACCAGAAGGATTACCAATTTTAGGAACGTTTTGTTTTTCTAATTGTAGATCTTTAGAAAGAATAAATATCCCAAGTACTCTAACGGAAATTCAAGATAGCGTTTTTAGTGGATGTAGTTTACTTTCTGATATACAAATTAGTAGTGGAAATAATAATTTTGTTTTTGAAAATGGAAAGTTGTATAATAAAGAAAAAGATAATTTACTTTTTATTACAAAAAGTAGTATAGATGAAAATACTACAGAAATCACTATAGAAGAAGGAATAAAAAAGATATCTCCATATGTATTAAATTTTTATACAAATGCAACAGTATTAAATTTACCATCTACATTTCAATCAATATCATATCATATTATACCAGAAAATATAAAAGAAATTAATATATCAGAAGGAAATTTAAAATATAGTAGTGATGGAGTAAATGTATATGACGATAGTACATCAACACTAGTAGTATCAGTAACAAAAGAAAAAAGTACAACAGTAAGAAATGGTACAAAAATAATTGGTAACTTTGCTTTTGCTAGAAGTACTAATTTAGAGAGTGTTACATTAAATAATGATTTAGAAAAAATAAATTCACAAGCATTTTTTAGTACTAAGTTAAAAAACGTATATATACCAGCAAGTGTGACATATATAGATCCTATAGCTTTTTACATGCTTGATTTAGAAAGTTTTGTAATAGATCCCGCAAATAAAAATTATATATCGGATAATAGATTTGTATATAATAAAAATAAAACAGAAATTATAACATATTATAAAGCAGAATCTAGTGTTGAAATACCAGAAGGCATAGAAAAAATTGGAAGTTTTGCTTTTCATAATAAAACTATGATAAAAAATATAACTATTCCTAATACGGTAAAAGAAATTGGAGCTTCATTTAATTATTGTACATCTCTTACAAGTATAACAATTCCAAATAGTGTTGAAAAAATAAATGTTACTTGTTTTATTTTTAGTGACAATTTAGCACAAATAAATATAGATAATACAAAGAATAGTATAACAGGAGCACCATGGGGTTTACCATATGGAATGAGAGCCATAAACTGGTTAAGATAAATTAAGTAGATTAATAGATAAAATCTTGATATTATGTAAAATTTGTGGTATAATATTATATTGTAATATTAATAAAAAACGCAAAGAAATTATTTTGCATCTAGTAAAAGGAAATTTACTTTTATTATTATTACAAAATACATATAGGAGGATAAAAAATGGATTTAGTATTAAGAGAAAAGACACCAAAAGTAGTATTTCACAAAGTAAAAACACAGGAGAATGTTGAAAATGAGAAAGCAATTTATACTAATTCAAATTTCTCAGATTTAAATCTAAAGGATACGGATATTAAATTTTTAGCAAAATATAATTATGAATTTTATATTAATATCGAAAATTGTATAATTATATTTATTGATAAAAATAAAAATATCTATTTTGAAAAATTTGAATATAATAAGCTTTCTAATGAATTTTTTTGTAAGTTAGAAAACTATATTAAACAAATTGTTCAAATTATACCAAAAAAGATAATAAATCTAAATTTTGAACAAAAATATTCAAATGTAATGGAATATATGTATTCTATTTCATCATTAAATAACTTATTTAACAATGAAAATATAAAAATAAGTTATTCAAAAACAAGATTAATTTTTGAAAAGGAATAAAAGTATCGTTTTTTCGATACTTTTATTTTTTTGTTATACAGCCACTTATTGTTATTATTTGTGTACTAGAGTTATTTTTAATTAAAAGTCTGAGTGGGTAAGATGTGTATACATTTCTAATTATTAAGTTTTGACAATTTTGTATAAGTACAGTAAAATATGTATCTTTGATATTTATTATGTTTAAAATATAGTTACATTGAAGACAAATTGGACATGAATTAACGGTACTTGTAGATGTAATTATATTAGTTCTACATACACAGTTAGATGATAGTGTATCTTTTATTGATAAGTTTACAACGTAATTTTCCATTTTATCTCCTCCTAACAGTTAAAAGTGCATAAACATGAGTTATAGCATCTATATGGAATGATTTTTATACGTACTTTAAGATTACCATTTTGTACTGGTAAATCAAATACTTTACATATATTAGTATTAATATTAAAATTTAAATTTGGTATTTGTTCACTATTTGATAGTCTTATACATGCACAATTTCCATTTACTGATATTATGGTTATTCTATATCCAAAGTTTAAACATATTGTATTATCATTGGTTATGTTTGTAAAAACGTTATTTGTAGTACATGAAATTCCGTTTTGACATGCACGTTGATTTACAATAATGTTATATCCACAAGTATTTTCCATAAAAATCACCTCATATAACATTATATGTATAATTTATATCTTGTGTTATTTATATTAGTTGTTTTTTTCTTTTTTCTTTGATATAATAACCATGTAAGGTGGTGAAAAAATTTGTTTAAAGTAGGATATATAACTATTGTTGGTAAACCAAATGCTGGTAAATCAACATTTATAAATAAGGTGGTTGGGTATAAAGTAGCAATTACAACTCCTAAGCCACAAACAACTAGATTTAATATAAAAGGAATAATAACAACTGATACCTCACAAATGATTTTAATTGATACTCCAGGTGTACATATCCCAAAAGATAAACTTGGAGAGTATATGATGAAAAATGTTACATCTGCTATAAATTCAGTAGATTGTATAATATATATGGTTGACGCAACAAAACCTAAAATTGATGAAGCAAGTGAGAATATAATAAAAAACATAGTATCTTCAAATAAAAATATTATACTTTGTATAAACAAAATAGATAAAATAGAAAAATCAAAAATTTTAAAAATAATCTCAACTTATACTTCATATATAAATAGTATAGGTGGTAACTTTTGTGAGGTTGTTCCAGTTTCTGTATATAAAAATGATGGTATAGATATACTTTTTAGATGTATAGAAAAATATTTACCAGAAGGAGAAATGATATACTCAGAAGATGATATTACAGATATAACTGAAAGAGAAATAGTAGAAGAATTAATAAGAGAAAAGGCATTAAATAATTTAGAAGAAGAAGTACCACATGGCATAAAAGTAGAAGTAGAAAAATTTAAAAAAAGAAAGAATAAAGATAAACAAGCTGTATATGATATAGATGTAAATATAATATGTAAAAAAAATAGCCATAAAAAAATAATAATTGGAAAAGATGGCTTGATGTTAAAAAAAATAGGTAGCGAAGCAAGAAAAGATATTGAAAATATGCTTGATGATAAAGTAAATTTAAAGCTATGGGTAAAGGTAAGAAAAGATTGGCAAGATAATGATAATTATTTAGGAAATATAAAAAATAAGATTTAGTTATTTTGTATTTTTTGTATAAATCAAATGTTTTTTTACAAAATAATAATAAGAGGTGAATTTTATGTACGAGGAAATCGCATGGAATAATTTTTGTAAAACAGGAGATTTAGAGAGTTTTTTACAATATAAAGAATATAAAAGAACTTTAGAAAAAACTAAAGATACTTTTTATCAAAATGCAGGTGATAATATAAATGAACTTAATAAAGGTAAAAGGAATAGTAATTAAAGAAATCTCTTTTAAGGAAAATGATAAGATAATAACTTTACTTACAGATAATTTAGGGAAAATATCTTGTATAGCAAGAGGTGCTAAAAAGACAAACAGCATGCTTCTTGCTTGTTCTCAGTTTCTTGTATATAGTGAATTTGTTTTATTTAAAGGTAAATCTTTTTATTATATAAATTCTGCTACTATAATTGATACTTTTTATAATTTAAGAATTGATTTTGATAAATTACAAATTGCTTTTGAACTTTCTAAACTTGTTATTTCTGTTACAGATGAAAATGTAGATACAAGTACTTGTTTAAAGTTATTTTTAAATACAATGTTTGTTATACAAAATGAAATTAAGAATTTAAAACTTGTTGTTGCAACTTTTAAAATAAAATTATTTTCAATTTTAGGTTTTAGACCAATGATAAATTCATGTTCAAGTTGTAGCAAAAATTTTAGTGAAATAGAAGATAAGTATATATATTATGATTTTGTATCTAATGTATTTATATGTGATAGTTGTTCTAGTAAATTTGATAAAAATAGATTAATAAAAATAAAAAAATCAACTCTTATAGCAATAAAATATGTTATATATTCAGATATAAAAAAAGTTTTTTCTTTTGAGCTAAAAGATATATCTGATTTCTCAGTTTTTGGACAAGTTTATGCTGAGACAATGTTAAATGGAATATAAAAAATATAGGGGGAAAATATATGAAAAATAGAGTTATAACTATTATTTGTAGTTTAATAGGAATAGTTATGCTTGTATTAATTGTATATATAAGCATAAATATATTTACAAATAAAGAAGAAGATAAAAAAGAAAATACAGAAGTAGTAAGTGAGGATATATCAAACACAGAAAATAATAGTAATAATAGTGAAAATAAGGAAAAAGAAGAAGAAATAATGCTTGATAGTAAAATAGGTGTAGAAGTAACAAAAAAATTAGACGTTTCAAATACATTTTCTAGTCTTTATTATAAGGAATTAGAAACAAATGGACTTACAGATAAAGCTAAACTTATATATACTTTACAAAAAATAAATTTTAATATGGACTATTCAAATTATTTAAGAGAAAATGGTGTTTATCCTGGATATTATATAACTGCAAATGATATGGAAAAAGTAGCAAAAGAAGATTTTGTTGTAGACTCACCAATGAAACATCAAGATATTTTAGGTGATAATTCTTATGATACTGATGAGAGAAATTATGTTATAATATCACGCGGAGTATCAGGTGATAACTTTAATTATGTTGTAGAAATTCCATATAAAATAACAACAATAGATAATAAAATATATATGGAAGTATATAGAATGTATTTAACAAGAAATATTGATACTTCAAGTAGTGAAAATATTTATGAGGGAGTAGAGAAAAATATATTGTATTATGATTCAAATAGACAAAATATGGCATACGAAATAGAAGATGAAACTATGTCAGATGAATATTATCAAAAAGATATTTTGAAAGGTCTTGTAGATAGTAATAAAATAAATAAAGATAAATTAGCAAAATACAAATATACAATAATTACAGAAAATTCAAACTATAAAATAGAAAATATAGAAAAAATATAATATTATATAATTTAAAGTACATCAATAATTGATGTGCTTTTTCTTGACATAAATTAACTGTGATGATATAATTAATTTGATTTAAAAATTTATGTTTTTGAAATTTTAAAAACTGATGAAAGTAGGAGGAATTTTTGTGAAAAGAGTAAGGTCTAGAAAGATTAAATTGCATCAAGAAATTAATGATGGATATCTTGAAAAATTTTCTTATTTATTTGAAGAAAATTTAGAATTGTATATGAATTATAGATATAAAATATATTCTAAGAAGTTTGAAGATTTCCCGTCTAATATTTTAAGAGGAGTAACTTATGCTTATAGAATATTGATTATAGATGATTTTTTACAATTCTTAAAAAAATTAGGTTTTGATTTTTCTTTATATTATGATTTTTATGGAAGTAGAGAAGATGAAATATGCAGTAAATATTTTATAGAATTTTCTGAAAATAATAATATATTTAAAAAGAAAAAAATCAAAGATACAAATCAACAAAATTATGAAAAACAAGAAAAATTAAAACATGATGATCTTGAATTTGTTTCAAAATCAGATTATGAAAAAAAAGAAGACGAAAAGAAATTGGAGGAAAAAAGATTTATGGAAAAAGTAGATAAAATTCAAGATTATACAAGTAAATTGGAAGATGAGAAAAAAGAAGTTGTTGTATATACTTTAAGTTATTTAAAAGATATAATTTTAAAAGATGAAAGTTTAGAGATTTTAAATAAAGATTTTTCAGATACTTCAAAAATTCATATTTTCTTAAGTCATGATATAGCCTTAATGACTAGACATTTTTCAAGTATTCTTTTAAATGAAAAAAAGAAAAATTATTTAAATTATAAATTATTTTTTGAAATTTTAAATAATATTGGAAAATATGACAATGTTAAAATAGAAAATTTTGATTCTATTTATAAATTTGAATTAAATGAGAAAAATAATACTTATGAACAAAATAATGATTATTTAATAACATATTTAGTTTATAAACAAAAAGAATTGAAAAGACAAGGTTATAATCTTGGAGTAAAAGTATCAAATATGACTACAATTATTAATATTTTAAATTTGGATTTAGGAATAAAGATATATACTCCATATGATAATGACTATAATTTAAATGTAGAAAAATCTGAAAATTATGATGAAATTGTAGTTTGTGATACTTGTTCAATTTCTGATTCTAATATTTTAGACTATGATTTTACGTCTAACAAAAAAATCTTAATTTTAAGTATTGTTTTAGAAGAGCTTGCATATTGTGACGTACAAGCAGTTCAAAATATGCATAATACTTTTTATCAGCTTATATATCTAATTAATAACGAATATATTTTATATAAAAAGTGTGATGCTATTCCTTCTAAAAGAATTAATAATAATTCTGAAGAGAAAGAAAATTATTCTTCATATAAATATAGCGATTTTATTATTTTAAAAGAAGTAATGATTTTAGATTTAAAATTACAAGACAAAAAAGTATATCTTTGTACAAAAGATTATGAATGTTCTTTCCAAGCTATTTTACTTGGGGTAAAACTTATAAATCTTATGTTTAAAAAGAAAAAAGATAGTATGCAATTAGAAAGTAATGAAGTAACAAAAGAAAAATCAAATTCCATAAAGGATGAGGTTAAGAAAGATAAAGAATTAAGTATGTTAAAAACTTATTTTTTTGATACTAAGAAGATGTATGCATTTGATGGAAATGATGTAGCAGCTGTTTTTAATGAAAAAAATGTAGTTCAATATCCTTTTTATAATGGAAGTCATAAATTTTATCAAATTAAATTAAATTATTTAATTGCAATTAGAGGTATGAAATATCGGATTGTTGAATTAAATAAAAAGTTTGCTAAATTAGAAAAAATATCTTAAAAAAAGAATGGACTAAAAGTCCATTCTTTTATTCTACTGTTACAGATTTTGCTAAATTTTTAGGTTTATCAATATCACAATTTTTTAGTTTTGCAGTTTCAAAAGATATAAGTTGTAAAGCAAGTGCTACAACGTGAGTTATATTTATTTTAGACATATCATTTAATATTAATTTAACATCAGAAAAATCATCAACATCTGTATTATCAGCTAAAGATTTAGTTGTTATGAAAATTGTATAAGCTCCACGAGCTTTAGTTTCTTTAACATTACTTACAGTTTTTTCAAATAGAGTTTCATCAGTTGCAATAGCAATAACTGGAGTACCGTTTTCTATAAGTGAAATAGTTCCATGTTTTAACTCACCAGCAGCATATGCTTCTGAGTGAATATATGAAATTTCTTTTAATTTTAAAGATCCTTCCATACATAAAGCATAATCAATACCACGTCCAATAAAGAATATGTCATTTTTTTCATATATTTTATTTGCTATATTTTTATATTCAGGTAGCATATCAATTGTTTTTTCAAGTACATTTTCAATTGTTGCAGTTTCTTTTAAGATAGTATCTTTTAAGTTATTATTTTTAAGAGAATTAATCATAATAATTGAAAGTACAGCAACCTGACTTGTATATCCTTTAGTAGTGGCAACAGCAATTTCTGGTCCAGCATAAGTGTATAAGCATTTTTTTGCTTCACGAGCAATAGATGAGTTTTCTTGATTTACTATTGCAAGTGTATAAGCTCCAACATTATTTGCAAGACGTAAAGCTGCTAAAGTATCTGCAGTTTCACCAGATTGTGAAATTATAATAACTAATGTTTTATCTGTAATTATTGGATTTTTATATCTATATTCTGATGCAATTTCAACTGTTGTTTCAATTCTTGCATATGTTTCAAATAAATACTTTCCAATAAGACCAGCATGCATTGCACTACCGCAAGCTACAATATGTATTTTATCAAATTTTTTAAGATCAATAGTAGCTATATCTTTATCTAAATATCTTTTATATAAGTTAGCAATAACAGTTGGTTCTTCATGTATTTCTTTTAACATATAATGAGAATATCCATTTTTTGTATTTTCGTTATATGTTAAATCAGATGTTTTTATCTCTAAATTAACTAAATTTAAATTTTCATCATAATTTTCAACTTTATCGCAAGTAATCTTTGATATATAGTAATCATTTAATATAACATATTTATTTGTATATTTAATGATTGCTGTTATATCTGATGAAATGAAGTTACCATTATCTCCATATCCTACAATAAGAGGACTATCTTTTCTAGTAGCGTATAAAGTTTCTGGTTCATCATCAAAAATTATACCAAAGGCATAAGAACCTTTTAAATTTTTACAAGCTTCATTTATACATTTTAATTTATCTTTTATATTTAAGTCATTGTATACATATGCAATGTATGCACAAGCAACTTCAGTATCTGTTTGTGTATTAAAAGTATATCCATTTTTTTGTAAAAATTCTTTTAATTCTATATAATTTTCTATTATACCATTATGAACTAAAGTTATATTTTTACATCTATGAGGATGTGCATTAGTTTCAGTTGGTTTTCCATGAGTTGCCCATCTTGTATGAGCAATTGCTATTTTTGAAGTTGTATCAATGTCTTTAATTTTTTCACATAAATTAGCAATTTTTCCAGTAGATTTATATAATTTAATTTTATTTTCATTAAATATTGCAATACCAGAAGAGTCATACCCTCTGTATTCTAAATTTTTTAAACAGTTTATAGCAACTGTGTTTGCATCGTTTGTTTTACTTATATAACCAGTTATTCCACACATAATTTTAACCTCCAATTAATTAGACTATATAGCTTTTGTATCAAATGATTTTGACTTTTATACTATATATAACGATACTAATTATACCGTAATATGATCCGCTGATTATTCGATACATATTATCCTCGTCAATTACTAATTATTTGTAAATAAAAAGTAAACCATGCGCTATTTTGTAATTATTTTAAAATTCACCTCCTTAAATAAAAACAAAGTTTAAAATAATTTTAATATAATAATAAAAAAAAATCAAGTAATAAAAATTTATAAGTTAATATTAAAAATTTATTTGCTACAGTTTATGTAAAAAAAGACGTAAATATTAAATAATTAGTATTTTATTAAAATTAAAATATATAGATAAAAAATAAAAAAAAATAAAGTAATTTTTCATTTATGTTACAAATATAAAAAAAAGTATATTTATATAAAAAATATCTTTTATATTTTTTGCTTTTATGCTATAATTTTTTTAATAATGACATTTTTTTAAGAGGAGATAATATGAATATAAAGTTTTTTTCAAAAAAATTTATAATATCAGTTATAATATGTTTATTTTTTAGTGTGTTTTTATTTGGTAAAAATGTAATGGGAAGGATAACTGAAAATTTACCAGTATCATATATAAGTGATACTTTTCCAGATAGTTATATGCCATATATAAATCAATTAAAAGCACAACATCCAAATTGGATTTTTAAAGCTGTATATACTGGTCTTGATTGGAATGAGACAATAAAACATGAATCATATGAAGTTAATGAATCAATAAGTCTTGTCCCAGATTCATATGATGCAGCTTGGAAAAAAGATGGACAAAATATATATAAAGATGGTAATTTTGTGGTTGCATCTAAAGAGGCAGTAGCGTATATGATTGATCCTAGAAATCATCTTACAGAACAAGAAGTTTTTCAATTTGAAACTTTAAACTTTTCTTCTACTGCACATACAAAAGATACAATAGAAAAGGTACTTTATGGTACAAGTATGTATAATAGAAGTGAATATCAAGGGGTAGTAAATGGACAAGCTACTATGATAAAAATGAATAGAACATATTCAGATATAATACTTGAAAATGCAAAAAAATATAATGTTAGTGCAACACATATTGCATCAAGAATAAAACAAGAAACAAATGGAGATATAATATATAATGCTTCTATATCAGGTACAAGACCAGGGTATAATAACTTATATAATTATTTTAATATAGGAGCAACAGCACCAAATGCAATAGAAAATGGATTAAAATATGCAAGAAGTGAAGGATGGACAAATCCAGAAGTAGCAATTGCAGGCGGTGTAGATGAATTAAGAAATAATTGGATAAAATGGGGACAAAATACTACGTATTTTCAAAAATGGGATGTAAATAATGAAGGAAATGCAAAATGGCTTTATGGTTCACAATATATGCAAAATATAATTGCACCAACTAGTGAATCAATAATGACACATAAATCATATGAAAAAATGGGTATGTTAAATAATACTTTTGAGTTTAGAATACCAGTATACAATAATATGCCATCAGATGCAGCTCCTTATCCAGGAAGTTCATCTGGGGGAAGTGTTACACCAGAATATGTTGAAGATGGAACGTATATTGAAGTATATGATGTTGCACCATCATTACTTTATGTAAGAAGTGGACCTGGAACAAATTATGGTATTGTTGAAAAGTTATCTGAGGGAACTTGGATGTTAAGATTAGAAAAAAGTATAAATACACAATGGGATAGAGTAAGATTAAATAGTGGTGCAGTAGGTTATGTATTTAGAGATTACACAAGAGAGTTATCATATGCTAGAGTTACTTCTGTATCTTTAAACAAAAATTATTTAGAATTATCTAAGGGATCATCTGAAAAACTAATTCCTACGGTTTCACCAAGTAATGCCTTAAATAAAGCTATAAAATCATTTACAAGTTCTAATCCAAATGTTGCTACTGTGGATATAAATGGTAATGTTAAAGCAATAAGTGCAGGAGAAACTACAATTACTGTAAAAACAGAAGATAATATAAAAACAGCAACATGTAAAGTTAAAGTTTTTGATTATATACCTGTTACATCAGTAACATTAAATAAAACTAGTATGGAGGCAAATGTCGGAAAAACATATTATTTAGTAGCAAATGTAATGCCTGAAAATGCAACAAATAAAAAAGTTATTTGGTCAACAAATAATGATAAAATTGCAACAGTGGATTCACAAGGAGCAATAAAAACAGTAGGACGTGGAACAGTAGAAATAACAGCTAAAACAGAAGATGGAGGAAAAATTGCTACTTGTACATTATATGTAGATATACCAGTAGAGAGCATAAAACTTGATAAAGAAGAATATACAGTAGTAGAAAATAGTACAATTAATATAAAGCCAACTATACTTCCAGAAAATGCTGTAAATAAAGAATATGATGTAAAAATAGAAAATGAAGAAATATTAAAATATGAAAATGATTTATTTAAAGGAAATAAAAAAGGTGAAACAAAAGTTACATTTACTACAAAAGATGGTCAAAAAACAGTAAGTGCAATAGTTAAAGTGGTAAGTAAAGATGATGTAGATATATATATTGATGGTACATTAAATGTAATAGATGATAAGTATATATCAAAGATAGAACCAGAAACAAAAGTTGTAGACATAAGAGATAAATTTACATCTAAATATAATATTTACCTATATAGCAAAGATGGAGTTATATTAAAAGATGAAGATGTAATATCAACAGGTTCTACTTTAAAAATTACAGATAATGATACTGTAATAAAAGAATATACATTCATAATATATGGAGATATAAACAAAGATTCAAAAATATCATCAGGAGATTATGTATTAGTAAAAAATCATATTATGAATCAAACACCATTTGATGAAATACAACAAATATCTGGAGATACAAATAAGGATAATAAAATATCATCAAGTGACTATGTATTAATAAAAAATTATATAATGGTAAATAAAGATTATATAAAACAATAATATCAAGGGGGATACTATGAAAAAAAATAGGTTAAAAAGCATATTTGTTCTTGTAATATTATGCTTAATGGTTATGTTTTTACCTGGCAAAAATCTATATGCTACATCTTTAGGGGTAAGTAGTTCGTCAGTTAGTATGTATGTTGGAGAAACAAGAACTGTTACAATTTCTGGAGAAAATATAACAGGAAGAGTGGATATATCAACGAATAATTCACGGGTTGCATCTATAAGTGCAAGTAATGCTTGGATAGAAAATAATAGTATTACATTAACTATTACAGGAAATGCAGTTGGTAGTGCTACTATAACTGTTACTCCAAGTGATATATCTGATTCAACTACTGGTGAAGCATATAATCCTGGAAATAGAACAGTAACAGTAACAGTAAGTGAAAAACCAGCACCAACTCCAACGCCTACACCAGAACCTACTCCAACACCACCTGCAAATAATCAAAATACGAATAACACAACAAATACATCAACTACTACAAAAAGTAGTAACAATTATTTAAAAGTATTACAAGTAAATGAAGAAGGATTAACACCTAATTTTTCAAGAACAAGACAAAGTTATGCTATAACAGTTGGAGCAGATGTTACAAGTTTAAGAGTAACAGCTACTCCAGAAGATAGCAGTGCAAGTGTAGCAATATCTGGTAATACTAATTTACAAAACGGAGATAATACAATATATATAACTGTAACAGCACAAAATGGTGCTAAAAGATATTACAGTATAATTGTTACAAAAACATCAAATCCAGAAAATTCAAATTCATATTTAGAGAATTTAATTGTTGAAAATGCTAAATTAAATCAAACATTTTCAAAAGAAGTTTTTGAATATACTTGCGAAGATGTTGGAGCAGATGTTGAAACTTTAAAAATTTTAGCTTTTCCAGAGATTGAAAGTGCAAAAGTTGAAATTACTGGAAATGATAAATTAGTTGTAGGTGAAAATAACATAGTTGTAAAAGTCACATCAGTTGATGGAACAACAACAAAAGAATATAAAATAAAAGTTGTTAAAACTGAAGAAAGTGTTGTAAATACAGATAATTTAAATAATCCTACAGAAGAAGAAAATGCATATACAAATGTTGAAGATAAAACAACAGGAGAAAAAGTAAAAGATTTCTTTAGTAATTTAATTGAATCTGTAAAAGCAAATGCACTTCTTGTAATAATGTATTTTATAGTTGTCGCAGAGTTTATTGAAGTAGTAATATTATATAATAGATTAAATAAATATGAAGGAAAAAATGTTATAAGAAAAAAAGATAAAAGTAAAAAAGAATTTAAAGATTTAGGAAAAGAATTAGAAAATGATATAGATAAATCAAAAGATAATGTGATAAAAGCTAATATAAACAATGTAAGATTACAAGGTTCAGATACAAAAAATGCATCACATGAATTAAAAAGAACTCGTAATGGTAATTTACAGGATAATTTATCAAAAGATAAAAATCAAAGAAATGATAAAGATGATAAAAATAAAAAATAAAATAAAAATTTAGGAAATTGTATTATTTCCTAAATTTTTTTATTTATCTATCTTCCATCCTTTAATGTCTGAACGTTTTATAGCACCAAAAATTTGAGATTTGATTTTTGGAATGTTTTTACCAAGTTGTAAAATTATATTTTTTATATATTCTCTTTTGGAATATCCATCCATAGGACAACTTTTATTAGCAATAGGAAAATTATTTTCTCTTACAGCAGCACGTATTTGTTTTTCACTTACATATATAAGTGGTCGTATAACTTTGACATCACTTCTACTAAGATATGTTACTGGTGCAAAAGTATTTATATTTCCATTATACAGTAAATTCATTAAAAATGTTTCAATTACATCATCCATGTGATGCCCAAGAGCAATCTTATTACATCCATTTTCTATTGCAACGCTATTTAGCATTCCACGACGCATATTTGCACAAAGTGAACATGGATTTTTTTCTTTACGTATATCAAATACAACTTGAAATATATTAGAATTATATACTACGTATTTTATATTAAGCTTTTCACACATTTTTTCTAGTTCATCAGTTTTAAATTCTTTATTACCAGGATGAATAGTTATAGCAACTATATCAAATTTTTTTGGATAAAATCTTTTTAATGTATATAGTGAATGTAGGAGAGTTATACTATCTTTACCTCCAGATAGACCAACTGCTATTACATCACCATCATCTATCATATTAAAGTCTTCACAGGCTTTTCTAACTTGTCCTATAATGTTTTGTAACATAAAATACCTCTTTCTTAAATAAAATTATGACTAGTTTAACATAAGTATTTTAACATAAAATAAATTAATAATCAATATATTTCTAGTTACTATTCAGAGTAAACAACCTAATATGTCCCAGTTGATTATAATTCAACTGGGATATTTTGATAAATATTACTT
>CALWOE010000037.1 GCA_944383035.1 uncultured Clostridia bacterium | reverse complement strand
AAATCAACCAGATTTTATTTTCTGATTGATTTTGTATCAATTCTGTTCTATTAGTTCGAACAGATACGTCATTGGTGCCGGTGGTGGGACTTGAACCCACACGTCATTTCTGACAACAGATTTTGAGTCTGCCCCGTCTGCCAATTCCAGCACACCGGCATTAACAAAGTTAGTATAACATATTTTTCTTATTTTATCAATACATATTTTTTATTTTTTGTATGTTAATTTAAAGTAATGTGGTATAATAAAAATAGGTGAGATATGTGAGTGAATTAGAAAAGATGATAAATGGAGAGTTTTATAAAGCAACAGATTTAAAACTTGTATTTTTAAGAGATAAAGCAAGCAGAATTTTAAATAAGTATAATAAAAAAGTATATCATGAATATAATTTAAGAAATAATATTTTATCCAAACTTATAAATACAAAAGGTAATTATATAATAAAGCCACCATTTTTTTGTGATTATGGTTTTAATATATATATTGGAAAAAATGTTATGGTAAATTATAATTGTACATTTTTAGATGTGTGTAAAATTGAAATAGGAGATAATACTTTAATAGGCCCTAATACTGGAATATATACAGCTTGTCATCCGGTGGATAAAGATGATAGGTTAAATGGACTTGAATATGGAAAAAGTATAAAAATAGGTAATAATGTATGGATTGGTGGTAATTGTACAATTCTTCCAGGTGTTACTATTGGGGATAATACAGTTATAGGTGCAGGTAGTGTTGTAACAAAATCAATAGAGTCAAATGTTGTTGCATATGGAAATCCATGTGAAGTTAAAAGAAAAATAGAAAAGGAGTAAGATATGAAAATTGGTATTGATATTGATGGTGTTTTGACAGATATGGAATCTTTTCAATTAGATTATGGAAGTAAATATTTTTATGAAAAGTTTAATAAAAAGATAGTAAATGCAAATAGTTATGAAGTAAAAGATATTTTTAATGTTTCAAAACAAGATGATGATAGATTTTGGGATGAACTATTTTTAGATTATGCAACTAAATGTAAACCAAGAGCTTTTGCAAGTGAAATCACTAAAAAAATACATGATGAAGGTAATGAAATTTATATAATAACAGCAAGATATTTACCAGATAATGAACATAAAAATGGTAAAAAAATAAGTGATGTAGTAAAAACTTGGTTATATGATAATAAGATATATTATGATGAAGTAATTATTTCTCCTGAAGATAAATATGAAATATGTTTAAAAAATAATATTGATATTATGATTGAAGATAACAAAAATAATATAGAGAAGTTATCAAAAAAAATACCGGTTATATGTTATGATGCAAGATATAACAAGGATTGTATAGGAGAGAATATTTACAGGTGTTATAGTTTTTATGATTTATATTTTAAATATAAATTAATAAAAGATAAATTAAATAAATAAAATATTTAAATTATTGAATAATTATTCTTTATATGCTATTATTTAGTTATAGGATATAAGGATTATGTATATGGATAAGAAAAACAAAAAATTAAAAATATTAATGATAATTATTTTATTATATTTATTGTTTCTTTTTATTGAATATTTTAGATTTTCATATTTTATTTATTCAAAACCTGCCATTTATTTTTATACAAAAGATACAGGTGAAGAAATTATATATTATGGTTTAGGATATAGTATAGAATATAGTTATTATGAGACTGAATATTCAACAGATTCAGGATATAAAAGATTTTATGATAGGAATTTTTATTTGTTATATTTTATACCATGTGCTTTTAAATAGAGGGTAAGAATATGAAAAATGATAGATTAGAAAAGTTTGAAAATGCATTAAAAGATATTTTAAGTGAATATAATAATATTGGATTAGAATTAGAAAATTTACGAAATGATAATAAAGAAAAAACAGTAAAGTTTAAAGAATTACTGGCTAAAAAATTAACATATAATATGATTATTACTATATTTAAAAGATATGGTTTAATAAATTAAGTAAGTATTAAAGTAAGTAATAATGCTTACTTTTTATTTTACTAATTAATTTTTATATGATATAATATTTATCAAATATAAGGTGAAAAGATATGGCTTTTATTTTATTATTATTATTTTTGTTTTTTAATTTTGTTATATTTGTTTTAGGTATTTTAACAATTATATTTGGAGTTATTAGATTTATAAAGAAGAAATTTAAGAATACATTTATTTCATTATTAATTACTACACTAATTCTTCTTGTTATTGATATTATAATTGTTATAAATTTTTCTTTTAATTTTATAACTAACTTTGATTTTAATGTAATTATGCCAAACTATTATGAAGATAAAGTTAAATTAGTACCTAATCCATTAGAGCAGTTATTTATGTCTGATGAAGAAAAAGTTAATAAAATTTCTGAAAGTATAATAGAAAAAATCACCTCAAAAGATCCTGAGAATATTAAGAAGATATTTTCGGAAGATTTAATTAATAATGTTAATAATTTAAATGATGGAATAAACAAATTAATAAATATAGCCGATGAAGGAATTGTTGATGTTAAAGTAATAATGAATGGTTCTCAAACACATTTTGAAAGTGGTAATCATAGAAAGATATATAGATTTAGTTTAAATATAACTACTACTAATAATAACGTATATTATATTAGGTTTAATTATGATTATGAAAATCCATTTAATACCAAAACTTTAGGTGTAAATCGTATGTTGATTATGGATGAAAATAATAATATTATTTTATTAATTGAAAATGAAATTTAAAAATAAAGAATATGGTGAATGTTAAATCCATTCACCATATTTTTTAATATATACTTTTTTTGCATATTGAGCAATTACACAATACAGTATAGTAACAGCAAATATTAATAATATATGTTCTAGTGCTATTGGTATTAATCCTATCATGCTACCAAGTACTGTAAATGGAACCAAAATACCAACAATAATTAATGTAATTGAAGAAGCATATACGGCTTTATGAGCATTAGACTCTACAAAAGGAATTTTAGCAGTTCTAATTATATGAAGTCCAACAAGATTTGAGACTATACTATATGAAAAGCTAATAGTTTGAAATGTTGCAACATCTCTTACTTTAAATACAAACCATAAAGTTAAATATACAATTAAATCAAAAATTGCACTTACAGGTCCCATGAAAAATATAAAGTTTTTAAGTTTTTTTACTGATAATTTTTTTGGCCTTTTTAAAGTTTCTTTATCCACATTATCAAATGGTAAAGTCATTTGTCCTAGATCATAAAGCAGTCCTTCAAATAAAAGTTGTATTGGAGTTTCAGGCAAAAATGGAAGAAATATACTAGCTATTATTATGGATAAAACTTCACCAAAATTAAAACTTGTTGCAAGCTTTATATATTTCATTAAGTTTACAAATGTACGTCTTCCTTCATTTACACCATCAAGCAATACATTTAAATCTTTTTCTAGTAATATAATGTCAGCAGACTCTTTAGCAATATCAACAGCCGTATCTACAGATATACCAACATCTGAATTAGTAAGAGAAGGGCTATCGTTTATTCCGTCTCCCATATAGCCTACAGTATTTTTTGATTCTTTTAAAAGACGAATTATTCTGGCTTTTTGTATAGGAGACAATTTAGCGTATATGTTATTGATCTTTAGTAGTCTTTTTACAGCAGGATCAGGTAGTTTATCAAGTTGACTTCCTAGAATAATTTTTTTAGAAAAAATTCCTACTTTATCACAAATACATTTTGTAACTTCTGCATTATCACCAGTTAAAACTATAACACGAATACCAGATTTATTTAATTTTTCAATTGATTCTTTTGCTGTTTCTTTTGGTGGATCAAGGAATCCTATAAATCCTAAAAGTACCATATTACATTCATCTTTTACTGTAAAATCTGTTATATTTTCAATATCATTTTTTTGAGCTACAGCAAGTACTCTAAGTCCTTTTTTATTTAAATCTTTACTTATTTTTATAATATTTTGTTTTACCTGTTTTGTAATTTTTGATACTTTACCATCATAGTCTACCATAGTACAAATATTTAATATTTCTTCTACAGCACCTTTTGTAATAAGTTGTTTTTTAGTACCATCTGTTATAGCAACAGATAGACATCTACGAGAAAAATCAAATGGTATTTCATCAATTAATTTATAATTATTTGATATTTTATCCAATTCATTTATAATTCCTCTATTTATAATTGCTTCATCTATATTGTTTTTAAGTCCTGTTTGAAAATATGAATTTAAAAATACATGCTTTAGTACACGAATATCTTGCTCGCCTTTAATATTTAAGTATTTTTCTAATACAATTTTATCTTCAGTAAGAGTTCCAGTTTTATCTGTACATAGAATATTCATTGCTCCAAAATTTTCTATTGCATCTAATTTTTTTACAATTGTTTTTTTCTTAGACATTCTGACTGCACCTTTAGATAAACTAGATGATAATATAACAGGTAGTAAAAGAGGAGTTATGCAAATTGCAATTGCAACAGAAAATGTAAATGCAAGTATTGTATCATGTTTAAATACATTTAATAAAAATACAATTGGAATTATTATTAACATTAATTTTATTAACAGTCTACTAACATTTTCAATTCCCTTTTGAAAAGCTGTTTTAGGTTTTCCAAGATTTAATGTATCGACAACTTTTCCAAAATATGTATTATCTCCAGTTTTAATTACTACACCTTTTGCACTTCCAGATATTACATTTGTTCCCATAAAGCATATAGTATCAAGATCAGATATACTATCTATTTCATCTAACGAAAAAGAAGATTCAATTTGTTTTTTTACACTATCAGATTCACCTGTTAAACTAGATTGTCCAACATACAAATCAGTCGCCTCAATTATTCTTAAATCTGCTGGTATCATACTTCCAGCAGAAAGTATTACAATATCTCCTTTTGTTACATCTTTAATTGGAATTTTAATTTCTTTTTTATCTCGTATTACAGTTGTTGTAGTAACAATAATTTCTTTTAGTTTTTCTGCTGCTTTATTTGAACGATATTCTTCAATAAAATCAAGTAAAGTACTAGCACTAACAAGTATTGCAATAACAATAATATTTGCATAATTTGGATTTTCTGCAAGGTACACATCGGTAAACAAAAGTATTAATACTATTCCAAGTAGAATAGAGTTAAAAGGAGTAAATAAACTTTCTATAAAATAATTGTACCATTTTTTAGATTTTGTTTGTTTTATTTCATTTTTTCCATATACTTCAATATTTTTCTTTACTTTTTGAGTCGAAAGACCGTTTATATTAACATTATATTTTTTTATAAATTCATCTTTTTTTAATGTACATTCTTTGCCATACATATCTTTAATATCTATGTCATCTTTTTCATTTGTCAATTAAACCACCTCTTATTAAAAAAATTATACCACAAAGATATATAAATTTTATATACTTTTTTATTTTTTAATATAATTTTTTTGATATATTTTTTTCTTCTTCTTATTATTATTTTTTTTATAAAATATATAAATGATAAAAATATATAGAAAATGAAATATTGAAATCAAGTTATAATTATAGTATAATATACTTTGTGTTTTATTTATTTTAAATGTTTATTAATTATTTAAGTTTAGGAGGAATGTAGATTATTTAATATTTAATATTTGATTATTATATTTTTTTGTAGTATATTATAAAAAAAGGATGGGATGAAAATGAAAGTATTACTTGCAACAACAAATAAATCAAAAATTAGATATTATGGACAAAGATTAATAGAAAATGGAGTAGATGTTATTACTTTAAATGATTTAGATAAAAAATTAGATATAGATGAAAATGGAAAAAAGCCAGTTGAAAATGCAATTATTAAAGCAAGGGCTTATGGAAAGATTTCAAATTTACCTACAGTTGCTTTAGATGATGCTTTATTTTTAGACAATTTACCAGATGAGATTCAACCTAAAACTCATGTAAGAAGAGTAAATGGTAAGAGATTAAATGATGATGAAATGGTAAATTATTATATAGATTTGGTTGAAAAATATGGAGAAAATGGTATATTAAATGGATTTTTCTTAAAAGGCGTTTGTGTATATTACGATGGAAGTATTTATTCTTATGAAAAAAAATCTAATAGATGTTTTACAAGTAAAAAAAGTGATATTTTAAAAGAAGGTTATCCATTATCATCAATTCAATATGTAAAAGAACTTGGAAAATACAAGTCCGAACTTACATATGAAGAAGAAAAGCAAATTAAAGAATTTGAAGAAAAAGATATTATTGATTTTATATTAAATTCACTTAACAGTTTAAAGTTGTAATTTAATATTAATTTTATTTTAAAGCAGGATTTATATATCTTGCTTTTTTTATTGACAGATATTATCAGATATTATATAATGAGACTGCTATAGTTAGATATTTTTACGATAATTTGTAAAAGGAGGATAAATTATGATTTTTGGAGAAAAAGAACTTGGGATTTTACATGGCTTTTCAAAAGATTGTGGTTTAAATTTTGAGTTTAATGATGAAAATATAATATGTTATTGCTCCAAAAATGATAACATATTTAATGATGAGTCAGAAACTAAAGTTATTAATGAAGAAATGCTTAAAAATTTAGATTTTGAGGATTTATTAAAAAAAGGATTAATAAAATTAGATTCAAATTTCCCATATAAAATACCACCGAATGATACTAATCAAATTAAGTATTGGTCTATGAATATACTTTCTAAATTTAGTTATACTTACAAAAATAAAAGTGGTAAGATAGATATAAATAAGTTGTATAAAAAAGATAACTATAGCAGCTATTTAATAAAAGATGTTAAGTTTTTTGTGGGAAATAAAATGCTTGACTATATACCTTTAGATAAATCTTTTGTAATTAAGATAAGACTTGGTAATGATGTGATTTTAGATTTAGGTAAATTAAAATCAAAGAAGGCTTATGTATACAAAAGAAGTTTAGATAATATTTTTTCAATTAATATGTCGTCAATAAATAATTATATTTTTAATAATAATTTAATTTTATTTAATTTAAAATCAGATGATATGGCTTTTGAAGGAATAAATAAAAAAGAGTTTGAAAATCTTTTTTTCTTTTGCGATTTAGATGGAAATATGGCCTTTGAGTCTGAAGTTTTCAAAGAAGTATATTTGTATAACAAAGATTATATAATTGCTAAAAACTTTGAAAATAAAATTTGTATTTTAAACATTAATTCATATTTTAAAATTAAAAAGTATTTAGAAGTAGATGATATTGTTTTATCTTTAAAAGATAGAGAGTTTGCTTTTAAAAAATATATATGTCTAAAAGATGCTCAAGAAAATTTAACTGCATTATATGAAAAATCAAAGAAATTATATACAAATAATTATATTATAGTATGTAGAAATGGTCTATATGGTGTTTATTCACTATTAGAAGATAGATATATTATATATCCTAAATATTTGCATATATATTTCCTAGATAAATATATTATTTGTTCTTTAAATTCTAAAAAAGACATATATAGTGATTCAGTTAAAATATTTACAATTTGTGCAAGTTTAGATTGTATAGTTACTTATATATATAAATCTTTATCAGAAAAGATTATTATTTGTGATAATTTGTCAACAAATATATCAACTATATATATCAATTCTAATAAAATTAATACAAATAAAATTAAATGTTTAGAATATGTAAAAGATAATTATATTTTAGTTTCAGTAGCTGGCATTTATGATTACATTGATTTAAAAAATAAATGTTATATTATAAATAGGAAAAATATTACTGATTATTACAAAAATAATTCTATTAAAAATTTAATTTCTAATACTGATGTTTCTTCACATAAAACATTGTATTCATCTTATGATAAAAAAGAATTTTTAGTTTTAAATTCTGTTTTTATAAAAAAAGAAAATTATGAATATAGTGTATTAAAAATAAATAATGTTAAATGTTATTATATTTCTGGCAAATATGTTATTTTGCATGATAGTAAAAGTAATATGGCAGTAGTTTATGATTTAGATTTATTATTTTCATTAAAGGATAAATCAGATGATTATCTTGATATAAATTTAATTTGTCCAATTATGAAATTAGTTTTAAAAGGTAAAGAGGATAGAGTTTAATCTATCTTCTTTTTTATCTTTTAAATTGATAATTTTAATACTTTCTACTAAAAATAAATTATATTTGTAATATAAAAAAAGTTGTTATTTATATATAGCAACACTTTTGTTGACATAAATATAATAATATAGTATAATTACTATGCAATTAATATTTAATTTTTTGAAATTTTAAAAAATAGGAGGATTAATATGAATATTCTTGAAAACCAAGATTTAGTTTTAAGTATTTTAAATGATTTTGAAAATAAGTATAATGATATATACTTTGAAAAAAAAGATGGTTATTTTAAATTAAATAAAAAAAATGATTATGATTTAAGAAGAATAGATACTAAAAATAGGATAAAAGGTATATTAGATATTGATTGCTATAAAATATATGATGAAATGCTGCCTTATGAAATTAATGGTTCTTTTTTTAGAAAAAATATTTCATTAGAACAAAGAGAACCAAGTCCATTTGTTGGACATTTTCCATTTAAATTTTCAAATAGTTTAGATATAATTGATAGTTTAAATGTGGATTATAATTTTAAAGATAATGTGGACTCAATATTTGCAAATGAACCATTTGAGATTAATATTAATCTAATAAATGGAAAAGTAGTTAAAACTGGTAAATTAGAAAGTGATAAGTACAAAGATAATAAAAATGCTGTACTTAAAAATTATTGTGCTAATAATTTATTTGAGATTTATGTTTCTGGAATTGATAAAGTTTTACTTGATAATAATTTGATTTATTTTTGCTTAAGAATAAAAAGTGATGATTTTGAATTTTGTGGAATTAATAGAGATAATTATTATAAACTATCTAAATATTCAACTTCAATGTGTGGTAGAAAATTCAAGGAATGTGATATTTTCTTTATTACAGATTTTGATGGTAATTTTGTTTTTGAAAGCAAAATATATCAAAAGTTATATAATTACAATAATGAATATTTAATTGGTAAAACTTTTGATAATGAGTTTTATTCATTTTGTATTAAAACTCATCGTATAACTAAATTAAATGTTGATGATGTTATTATAACTTTAAATGATATTACACCAGTTTTTATACAAAAATATAACCATTTGTTTAAAGAAGTATTAAACTACACATATAGAAAATCAATTAATTTTGAAAAAATGATAAAATATAATGTAATAATTGCAAAAAAAAATGGACTATATGGTGTAGTCTCAATAGTAGATAGTAAATGGGTTGTTGACCCATTATATGAGTTTGTATATTTTAATGAAGAATATGTAATTTGTTACAATAATAATTCATATACAATATATAAAGTTGATTTTTTTAATGTACAAAATATTGGCTTTATTCATGGTTCATATTGTAACATCAAATATTTAGTATCAAAAATTCAACTAAAACATGTAATTTTAACTAATTTACAAAATCAAGATGAATCATATACTGTATCTTTAGAAAATAATAATAAAGAAAATAAAACCAAATTTATAACTTTGGATTATTTTAACAATAGATATGTATTGGTTAAAATTGATTTTAGACCTGATGTTAATAAAATAGCATATGATATAGTCGATTTAAAATATCAAAAATATATTATTGCTGATATTGGTTTAAGTGAAGATTACAAACCATATTATGAAAATAACTTAATTTATAAAATGACTAATGAATTTTTGGATACTTGTGTTAAATTTACTAAACATAACAATGTTGAGTATTTATTATTTAATCCTTCAGATTATATGTCAAAAAAGTCTGTAATAATTAGAATTGAAAATGATAAATATACATTTTGTAAGTTTTATGATTTTTATTTTTCTAAAGTGTGTGGTAAATATGTTATTGCATATATTGAAAGTATAGACTTTTTAGGAATTTATGATATTGAAGAATTGGTAAAGTGTGCATATATCGATTCATCAAGTAAAATTTTATATAATAGTTTTAAAGATGCATTAAAACGTCCAACAATTTATGAGTTAAAAAATATTCCAAATGCGATTATAACTTTAAAAAATTAAAAATAAAGGAAGATGTAAGCTATGACAAAATTAAATGAGAGTTTTTTTGAATTTAAGCTTGATTCTGTTTATAGAATTCAAATTAATAAAGAAATAAGAAATATATATGGTATTGATAAATATGTATATCTTATATATCAAGAAATTGATGGTAAAAAATATATTAAGATAACAGGTAAAGCCATAGATTCTTGTCAAGTAATAAAAAAACTTGATAGAGGTAATAGGTTACTTATTCCTAAATGTATTAGAAATAAGCTTGGTTTGAACAAAGGTGATTTATTACTTAGTTATATTGATGTAACTGATAAAAGTAATGAATATTTATATTTAAAAAAATGAGTGAAAAATTTTTTCACTTATTTTTTTATTTTTAATTTTTTTATAAAAAATATTGACATATTGTTATATAGTGTTATAATATAATTATAACAGATGATAACACTGAGGTGATTTTTATGAATATAATAATAAGTAATAATAGCAGTATACCAATTTATGAACAAATAAAAAATGCTATAAAACAAGCAATATTAAAAGATGAACTAAATAATGAAGATATGTTACCGTCAGTAAGAAATCTAGCAAATGAATTAAATATTAGTTTCTTAACAGTAAAAAGAGCATATGATGATTTAGAAAAAGAAGGATATATAAAAACAGTCCAAGGAAAAGGCAGTTTTGTAGCACCAAAAAATTTAGAAATAATTAAAGAAGAAAAATTAAAACAAATTCAAGATTATATACAAAAAATATATGATATATCTAAAATTTCTAATATATCAGAACAAGAAGTTATAGAATTATTTAAAATAATATTTAGAGGGGAGTTTTAAGGTTGAAAAATAATAAAGGAAAAATCCCATAAAAAATAAAAGTCCTAAAAAATAGCACTTTATGGAAAATAATGGAAATATTAAATTAATACCAAACAATTAAATATAATAAAATTTAACTAACTTTGTAGCCTTGAGATTCTAAAAACTTAATAGCATTATTGATATTTAGTTTTTTATCTTTAGATTTGTGCCTTCCGCAGACGTAGCGTTAGCGGAGGCAAGGAAGGAATGAGATTAATTATGAAAAATAATATTGAATTAAAAAATGTATGTAAAAAGTATAGTGGTTTTGAACTTAAAAATATTAGTTTTAATGTACCACAAGGTTGTATAGTAGGTTTGATAGGAGAAAATGGTGCAGGAAAGACAACAACTATAAAATCTATACTTAATATAACAAATTCTAGTGGTAGTATAAAAATATTTGGAAAAGATATAAAACAAAATGAAACTGAAGTAAAAAAAGATATTGGAGTAGTTTTAGATGATAGTTTTTTATCTGAGTATTTAACGGCAAGACAGGTAAATTCTATAATGAAAGATATATATAAGACATGGAATGAGGGAAAATATAAAAGTTATTTGAAGAAATTTAATTTACCAGAAAATAAATTAATAAAAGATTTTTCTAGTGGTATGAAAATGAAATTAAAAATTATAACAGCAATAGCACATTCACCAAAACTTTTAATATTAGATGAGCCAACAAGTGGTTTAGATCCAGTAGTAAGAAATGAAATTTTAGATATTTTTAGAAAATATATTGAAGAGGATGAAACAAGATCTATACTTTTGTCAACACATATAACAACAGATTTAGAGCATATATCAGATTATATAATATTTATAGAAGATGGAAAATTAGTTTTTAATATGCAAACAGAAAATTTACTAGAAAGTTTTGGTATAGTAAAATGTAGTAGTAATGATTTTGAAAAATTTGATAAAAAAGATTATATAAAAGTTAAAAAAGGAAAATATCAATATGAAGTTTTAACAGATAATAAGGAAAATATAATAAAAAAATATAATATAAAAACAATAGATAAACCATCAATTGAAGATATAATGTTATTTTATATTAAGGGGGAAAAATAGTTATGATAAAAGGATTATTAAAAAAAGATTTATATAATATATCAAGTTACAAGACATCTTTAGTTATAATTATACTTTTTTGTTCAATTGCAATAATTGGTACAGAAGCTATTAATTTTGGATCAATTATAATATGTACTATAGTTGGAATGATTGCACTTTCAACCTTTAATTATGATGAGATTTCTAAGTCTAATAAATATATTTTAGCACTTCCAACAAATAAAAAAGAAATAGTAAAAGAAAAGTTTATTTTGTGTATAATGTCAGTTGTAATAGGTGGAATATTAGGATTTATATTAACAGTTGTAGTTGCAAATTTGATGAATTATTTAAGACCACAAAATTTAATAAATATTGATTACGAAACTTTAATAATTTCAACAATAGGTGGTATGTGGGGTATATCTTTAATACAATCTATACAAATTCCAAGTATATTTAAATGGGGAGCTGAAAAAGGAAGAATTCAAATGTTTGTTATATTATTTATATTAATTGGAGCTTTTTTAGGAATAGGTTTTTTAATTACAAAATTAAGTATTAATATAAATATCGAAATGATAGATAGTTTAATAAATAAATTTGGAGTTTTGTTTTTAGTCTTAACTATGGTTTTAATGTACTATATATCATATAAAATATCATATAAGATTTTTAAAAATAAAGAAGAATAAAGATAATAAACAAAAGTTTTACTTATTATGTATGACTTTTGTTTTTTTTTATGATATAATGTAGTAAATAACTTGTTATGAAAATAAATATATTATAAATATAAAAATATTAAACTAAATAAAATATAAAAAGATATAGAAAGAGTGGTGATAAAGAAGGAAGTTATATTATGATTAAGGTTATATTTGATGAAAAAAATAAAAGAAGTGTTGCATATGATGATAACTTAATAATTGGAGAATGTGATTATACTGAAAATGAAAAAGTTTTTAATATATATCATACAAAAGTAAGTAAAGATTATCAAAAAATGGGAATAGCTAAAAAGTTAGTAGATACAGTTATATCAAATGCTGGAAAACTAAATAAAGATATAACAGCTACTTGTTCATATGCAAAAAAAGTTATACAAAATAAAAAATAAATAAGATGGGGGTTTTATGGTGAAAAAATATCGTTGTACAATATGTGGATACATATATGATGAAGAAAAAGAGAAAGTAAAATTTTCAGATCTTCCAGAGGATTGGACATGTCCGTTATGTGGGGCTCCAAAATATCTTTTTGAAGAAGTAAAAGAAAATGAAAAAACAGATGAAAAAGAAGAAGTTGAAAGTAAAAATGAGATAAAAAATAAAATTGATGATGAAGATGATTTAAGACAGTTAACAAATTATGAGATTTCTCTTATTTGTTCTAATTTAGCTCGTGGTTGTGAAAAACAATATTTAGATGAACAAATGCAAGCATTTTATAAATTATCTAAATATTATGAAGAAAAAGAAGCTGATTTAAAATCAGAGTTATCAGATGTAAAAGAACTTGTAAAAGATGATATAAACTCTTTTAAAGAGGCAATGAAAGTTTTTGATAAATATAATGATAGAGGTGCTAAAAGAGTTGCCACTTGGGCAAGTAAATCAACAGTTATAATGAATACACTTCTTGATAATTATATGAAAAAAGGTTTAGACTATATAAAAAATAATAAAATATGGGTTTGTGATATTTGTGGATTTGTGTATATAGGAGATAATCCACCAAAAGCATGTCCTGTTTGTAAAGTTCCAAGCCTTAAAATATTGGAGGTGAAATAAAATGGAAATAAAACATCATGCATATAGAAATTTGAAAATTTGTACTAAGGATTGCCTATGTTTATTCGTATGTCCAACTGGTGCTACAGATAACGAAACTGGTCAAATTGATTTTGATAAATGTATAGGATGTGGTTCTTGTGCAATGTCTTGTCCATCTCGTGCAATAACAATGGTTCCAAATAAAATGCCACCTCAAAAGAAAAAAGATAAAGCAGTTATAGAAGAACTATTTAAAATTGCTGATAGTAAAATAGAACAAATTAAAATGTTAAGATACAATTTAAATAATTCTAAAGATGAAGATGAAAAAAGATTTTTTAAAGCATTAATACATTCAAATAAGGTAATGGTAGAGGATATATTTAGAGAAGCTTCGTATATGTTACCACAAAGTAAAAATGCAAATAAATTTTTAAAAAGTTTGTTAAATAAAGATGATAAAATAGATATTATAATAAATAATTTGTTAGATAAATTACAAATAAATGATTAAAGTTATCTATTATTTAGGAGGTTTATGGAAAGAATATGTATTATAGGTTGTAGTGGAACCGGAAAAACAACTCTTGCAGATAATTTAGGAAAAGAATTAAATTTACCAGTTTATCATATAGATGGAATAAATTATTTAAGTAATTGGGAAAAGAGAGATAAAAAAGAACGTGATAGAATAATTATTGAAAAAACATCTTTAGATAAATGGGTTATTGATGGAAATTATAATGCTACTTTATATGAAAGACTTAAAAAATCTGACTTTGTGATTTTTTTAGATTATTCAACAATATCACATGTTTTAGGTGTTTTAAAAAGATATATAAAATTAAAAGGAAAAGAAAGAAAAGATATACCAGGTTGTAAGGAAAAGTTAGATAGAAAATTTTTATTGGTATTAGTGAAAACCCCATGCTATGCGTGGGGTTCAAAAAAGCTTAAAGCGTTGAGAAGAGTAATGTAAAAAAC
>CALWOE010000036.1 GCA_944383035.1 uncultured Clostridia bacterium | reverse complement strand
ATAATAAAAATAATAAAAATAAAAGGCACTAACTTAAATTAGTGCCAGTGTGAAAATTTTAATTTTCACTTTTGTTCCATGTTGTTTTGAACTATGAGTAAATTTAACATATCTGCGGTTTTTAATTTATCAAGTATAATATTTAAAACAGTATTATAAAATTTTTTTAATTTTACATCATTTAATAAAGAAAGCAGTTGTTTATGTATATTTATTTCACTATGCTCATTATGTAAGGCTTTTTTTAAATTTGATAAATAGTCTTCATCTATAGTATAAAATTCGTCTGTTTTTTCTTCTACGGCTGGAAATTTTGTCTTTGTAATATCCATATACATTTGTTGCAATTTTTTTTCATTTAATTTTTTTATATCTTTTATTTTTTCAATAAGCTCTTTATCATAATCTCTCATTGCTTGGTTCATTAAGTATTCAAAAAATAATGGTTCTTTATTAAACATAAGTATTTCTTCTAAAACTTTTTCAATTTTTGTGTTTCTTGATACTACTTTCATTTCCATTTTTATTTCATCTTTTGGCATGTCTTTTACATTATTATCAGGTCTTTCAAAGTTATAGTTTATTTTTAATATATCTTGAATTTCATTGTTATTATTTCTAGAAATACTGTTTAAATTTTTTAAATATTCGTTATAATCTAAAATTTCCAAAGCTTGGACCTCCCTTCCATATATATTATGTACAAGTAATATATTTTGTTATTTTTTGACACAAAAAACATATTTTTGTAATGGACAAATGGCACAAAAAATAGTATAATATTAACTGATATTATTTTACAAAAAGAGGTGATAACTAAAAGTGAATAAAAAAGTAAATGAAGTGTTTGTAAATTGTGCTGGTTTAAATAATAGGTTTTTAGATGCCAATGTTGATGAGATAAAATTTTCAAAAAAATTAAATGCGGTAATTTTAAACTCTTCAAGTTCAAATAACGTTTCTTTATCAGAAATAGAAGAATTTGAACAAATGGCATGTAAGGCATATGATTTAAATAGCTTTAAAATAGATTTTAAGTATACTGGTGAAAAAAGAGATATTGAACTTCAAGATATAAATAAAATAATTCTTAATATGAATAAAAAATTTAGTTATACCCAAGACATATTTGAAAATTGTAATATAACTTTAGATAAAAATACAGTAAATATATCACTTTCTAAACCATACTCAAATTTTTTATATATAAAAAGATTTGATGAATATCTAAAAAAGTCTTTAGATACAGAATATGGTGTCGAAAGCAAAATTTTATTCACAGAACAAGATGATGTTGAAACATCAAATTCAAATCCATTAAAGATGATAAAATTAGAAGAACTGGCAAAATATAATCAAACACCAGCTTTAAATCATGATAGTTTAAATGTGACAAAATCTACTACATCAAATAAAAATGAGGAGAAACCAAAATATACTCCAAGACCAAAATTAACAGACGAAGAAAAAAAAGAAGTTAAAGAGGCAAAGAATCCTCAACCAGATAATGTAATTTATGGCATTAGTATACAAACTAAAGAAAGAGTAAAAGTAAAAGAAATAAATGATACAATGGAAAGAGTTTGTATTGATGGACAAATTTTTCAAAGAGAAGATAAAGAGTTAAAAAGTGGTAAAATTTTAATAAATCTTTTTGTAACTGACAAAACAAGTACTATATCTTGTAAGCTATTTGTTACTAAACAAAAATTTGATGAAATAAATAAAAGATTAAAATCTGGTAATTATATTGTTTTACAAGGAAGAGTACAATATGATACTTATGCTCATGAACTTACTATAATGACTCAAAATATTATGGAAGGTAAAGCACCAGAGCCTAAAATGGATACGGCAGAAGAAAAAAGAGTTGAATTACATCTTCATACGCAAATGAGTGCTATGGATGCAGTATCCTCAATTACAGATATATTAAAACAAGCAGTGTCATGGGGACATAAAGCAATCGCAATTACAGATCATGGCGTAGTTCAATCCTTTCCGGAAGCACATCATTTTATAATGGATAATTATTCTAAATTAGTAAAAAAAGAAGGAAAAGTAACAACTCAAGATGTAATAGATGCCGCTCCTATACAAATAATTTACGGTGTAGAAGGTTACCTTACACAAGATATAGAACCAGAACCTGTAAAAAGTGATACTTTTTGTGTATTTGATATAGAAACAACAGGATTTAATAAAAAGATTGATAAAATAACAGAAATTGCAGTATGTAAAGTAAGAAATGGTGAAATAATTGATGAATTTACAACATTTGTAAATCCTGAAAGAAATATACCAGATGAAGTACAAGAGCTAACACATATAACACCTGATATGGTAAAAGATGCACCAACTATAGAAGAAGTATTACCAAAATTTTTAGATTTTGTAAGAGGATGTATTTTAGTTGCTCATAATGCTAAATTTGATATAGGGTTTATAAAATATAATGCAGATGAACAACATTTAGATTTTAAAACGTATGTAATTGATACTCTAACGATGTCAAGAGAATTATATCATCATTTCGAAAATCATAAACTTGGAACAATAGCAGAAAATTTGGGAATAAAATTAGAAGGAGCACATAGAGCAATAAATGATACTAGAGCTACAGCAAAAGTTTTTGTTAAAATGTTAGAAGATGCTAAAAAAGAAGGTATAGATGAATATGGATATATGTATTCAAATATCGAAGAAGATCCAAGAAGACTTCCATATTATCATATAATTATTTTAGCTAAAAATTATGTTGGATTAAAAAATTTATATAA
Source organism: uncultured Clostridia bacterium (assembly GCA_944383035.1). Lineage (GTDB taxonomy): Bacteria > Bacillota > Clostridia > TANB77 > CAG-465 > CAG-465. The sequence goes on along the minus strand of CALWOE010000036.1, from coordinate 12,162 downwards.
ATTAGTTTCACACTCACATGTTACATATTTTAATAAAAGGCCAAGGATTCCAAGATCTCTACTTAATAGATATAAAGAGGGATTAATAATTGGGTCTGCATGTGAACGTGGAGAATTATATCAAGCAATATATAAAAATAAACCACAAGAAGAAATAGAAGAAATAGCTAGATATTATGATTATTTAGAGATTCAACCTCTTGGTAATAATCAATTTTATTTAGATCAAGGTTTGCTAAACTCAAGAGAGGATTTAATAAGAATAAATAAAGATATAGTAGAACTTGGTGAAAAATTAAATAAGCCAGTTGTTGCAACTTGTGATGTGCACTTCTTAAATCCAGAAGATGAAATATATAGAAGAATAATTATGGCTGGACAAGGTTTTTCAGATGCAGATAAACAAGCTCCACTATATTTTAGAACAACAGAAGAGATGTTAAAAGAATTCGATTATTTACCTTATGAGAAAGCATATGAAATAGTTGTAGAAAATACAAATAAAATAGCATCTATGTGTAATAGAATATCGCCAATATCTGATGAAAAATGCCCACCACATATAGATGGATGTGAAGAAGATATAAGAAATATAGCTTATGAAAAGGCTCATAAGTTATATGGTGATCCACTTCCAAAGATAGTAGAAGAAAGACTTGAAAAAGAGTTACATTCAATCATATCTAATGGTTATTCCGTTATGTATATAATTGCTCAAAAATTAGTTTGGAAATCAAATGAAGATGGATATTTGGTTGGTTCAAGAGGATCTGTTGGTTCGTCTCTTGCAGCATATATGACAGGTATTACAGAAGTTAATTCACTTCCAGCACATTATAGATGTCCAAATTGTAAATACTCAGATTTTACAGATTATGGTGTAAAAAATGGTTTTGACTTGCCAGATAAAATGTGTCCAAAATGTGGTACAAGATTAGATAAAGATGGAATGGATATACCATTTGAAACTTTTCTTGGATTTAAAGGAGATAAAGAGCCAGATATAGACTTAAACTTCTCTGGTGAATACCAAGCTAAAGCACATAGATACACAGAAGTTATATTTGGTAAAGGAACAACATATAAAGCTGGTACAATAGGTACTGTAGCAGAAAAGACAGCATATGGATTTGTTTTAAAATATTTAGAAGAAAGAGGAAAGACTTTACCAAGTGCAGAAATATCAAGAATAGCTAGTGGTTGTACTGGAATAAAAAGGACAAGTGGACAACATCCAGGAGGAATAATAGTTGTACCAAAAGGAAGAACTATTTATGAATTTTGTCCCGTACAACATCCGGCTGATGATCCACATTCAGATATTGTAACAACACATTTTGATTATCACTCTATAGATAAAAATTTATTAAAACTAGATATACTTGGTCATGATGATCCGACAGTTATTAGAATGCTTCAAGATATCACTGGAATAGATCCAAAGAAAATACCACTTGATGATAAAGATACAATGTCTATTTTTAAATCTACAAAAGCATTAGGTCTTACAAAAGAACAAATAAATTCTGATGTTGGAACTTTTGGTATACCAGAATTTGGTACAAAATTTGTACGTGGAATGTTAGTTGATACAAAACCAGAAACTTTTGAAGAATTAATAAGAATATCTGGACTATCTCATGGTACTGATGTTTGGCTAAATAATGCTCAAAGTTTAATTGAGGCTGGTACTGTTACATTAAGTGAAGCAATTTGTACTAGAGATGATATTATGATTTATTTAATTAAGCAAGGTTTACCACCAGATTCTGCATTTAAGATAATGGAAACTGTACGTAAAGGTAAAGCTTTAAAAGATCCTGCAAAATGGGCTGAATTTAAACAACTTATGAAAGAAAATAATGTTCCAGATTGGTATATAGAATCTTGCGAAAAAATAAAATACATGTTCCCTAAAGCTCATGCTGCAGCATACGTAACAATGGCGTTTAGAATTGCATGGTTTAAGGTACATATACCAAAAGCATATTACACAGCATTTTTCTCAATAAGAGCAGATGAATTTGATAGTGATTCAATGCTTCATGGAAAAGAAAAAGTAAAAGAAAAAATGAAAGAAATTGATACACTAGGAAACAGTGCATCACAAAAAGAAAAGAATATGTATCCAATCTTAGAAATAGTACTTGAAATGAATGAAAGAGGAATAGAATTTTTACCAGTTGATTTATACAAATCAGATGCAAAAAAATTCATTATGGAAGATGAAGGAATTAGACCACCTCTATCTGCACTTGCTGGATTTGGAGAAGTAGATGCAAATAAACTAGTTGAAGCTAGAGAAGATGGTAAATTTACATCAATTGAACAAATGGCAAGTAAGTCAAAAATAGGTAAAGTAGCTGTAGAAACATTAAGACTTGCTGGTTGTTTAGATGGAATGCCACGTTCTGAACAATTAGATTTGTTTGATTTGTTATAATTATGAAAAATTAGTGAAATATAACTATTTACTTGAAATTTATAACCAAATCATATATAATATAGGTGTGAGGTGATAAACATGAAATTAGATTTAACAGGACTTCGTATAGATGTAACAGATGGAATTAGAGAATTCGTTGAAAGAAAGGTAAAAAAATTAGATAAATTCTTCGATGAAGATACAATATGTCATGTTACATTTACAGATATGGTAAAAGGTAAACAACATGTTGATATTAGAATTGAATATAAATCACGTACATATCTTGCAGAAGAAGATACAAATGATTTATACTATGGTATAGAAGAGTTAATAAGTAAAATAGAAGGTCAAATAAGAAAAGATAAGGCCATGAATGAAAAAAGAAGAAGAGAAACTGTTGATATGCCACAAGATATGCAAGAAGAAGAGTAAATAGTATAATAAAACTTGGAGTAACCTAAAACTTCAAGTTTTTCTTGAATATTTTTTTTAATAAATATATAATATTATTGGTGGTATATATGAAAAAACATACTATAATAAAAACAGTTGTTATAATTATATTTTTAATAGTTTGTATACTTACAATGTTTTTTGCGGATATAAATAAAATACTTGAAAATAAATCGCCTGTATTTAGTTTGCAAAAACAAATATATGAAGATAAAACAGAAGAATATATTGGTTTTGGATATAAAATCTTTAAAATAGTAGATGGAGAAGAAATAAAAGTAAAAATTGGAACTATATTCTCTTCTTATGATAGTATAAAGTAAAAATTTGTTTTAGATATAATTTAGATATATATTTTTGTTATTAAAGCTTGAAATTAAATAATGTTTCAAGCCTTTTTATTTATGTAATACTAAATGTTTACAAAATTAAATTACTGTTGTATAATAGATAGATGTAAGGAGTATTTTATGATAAAATTTGGAACTGGTGGAAATCCTAATGATTTTTATGATAAAAAATATAAAGCATCAGAACAAATGCCAAAATATTTAAATGAGATGGGACTTGATGCTTATGAATATGAATGCTCAAGAGGTGTTAGAATATCTGATAAAAAGGCAGAGGAAATAAAAAATCAAGCTATAAAATATAATATTTCTCTTAGTGTTCATAGTCCATATTATATAAGTTTATCAACACAAGAAGAAGAAAAGAAAATAAAAAGTATTAAATATATAATAGATACAATGATTGCAGCTAAAAAGATGGGCGCAACCAAAATAGTAGTTCATGCAGGAAGTGTGATGAATTTAGATCGTGAATTTGCTGTTAAATCAGCTTGTTTGTTACTTGAAAGAGCATATATGGAGGCAGAAAATGTAGGAGTTTCTGATATTATAATTTGTCCGGAAACTATGGGAAAAATAAATCAGTTGGGAAATACAAAAGAAATAGTAGAAATGTGTTTAGTAAATGATAGCTTTTTACCAACAATAGATTTTGGTCATTTATATTCAAGAGAACTTGGAAGATTAAACAGCGAATATGAATGGGAAAAAGAACTTTCTTTTTATATAGAAAAACTAGGATATGAAAGAATGAAACATTTTCATGCGCATTTTAGTAAAATGGAATATACATTAAACGGTGGAGAAAAAAGACATGTAACTTTTGATGATGAAGGCTATGGACCAGATTTTATGCCTGTAGCAAAAGTTTTAAAAAAGTTAAAATTAGAACCAGTAATAATTTGTGAATCAGCTGGTACACAGTCTTTTGATGCACTAAAAATGAAAGAAATATATAATAGTATAGATAAATAGAAGGGAGAGAAGATATAGTAATATATCAAGTTTTATGAAAAAAGTAGAATTATTAGCACCAGCAGGAAGTGTAGATAAAGCAAAAATAGCTTTTATGTATGGAGCAGATGCAGTTTATGCTGGTACATCAAAATTATCACTTAGAACACGTGCAGAAATGAATACAGATACATTAGAAGAAACTATTAAATATGCACATAGTATAGGTAAGAAAGTATATGTTGCATTAAATATTTATGCACAAGATGAGGATTATGAAGAAATTGAAAAAGAAGTAAAAAGATTAGATGATATACATGCAGATGCAATAATAGCTAGTGATGTAGGGGTTATAGATACAATAAAAAAAGTAGCAAAAAATATGGATATACATATTAGTACACAAGCAAATACTGTAAGTTTACATGCAGCTAATTTTTGGCATAAATATGGTGCCAAAAGGGTAATTTTAGCACGTGAATTATCAAAAGAAAAAATAAAATACATAATGGAAAATAAACCAAAAGATTTAGAAGTTGAGATGTTTATACATGGAGCTATTTGTTTTGCTTATTCTGGTAGATGTTATTTAAGTAAGTATTTATCAGGAAGATGTGCAAATTTAGGAGATTGTGCACAAAGTTGTAGATGGCAATATAATTTTTATGCAAGAGAAGTAAATAATAAAGATAGTATTATAAATTTGGATTTTGATGATAAAGGAACATATCTTTTCTCATCAAAAGATATGTGTCTTATAAAACAAATACCATCAATTATAGACATGTGTGTTGATAGCTTAAAAATTGAAGGTAGACTTAAAACTGATTATTATTTAGCAACTGTTGTTAGAACATATAGACAAGCAATAGATGAATACTTAAAGTTAAAAGAAGAAAAAAGAGAAAATGAATATAATCCTAAAAAATATCTTGAAGAATTACTTAAAGTTAAAACAAGAGGATTATCAGAATTTTATTTTTCAGATAGTAATAATCAAGATATACATGATTTAGATGGAAAAAATGAAAATCCATATTATGAATATGGAGCAAAAGTATATTCAAATTTAGGAAATAATATATATCAAGTTGAAATTAAAAATAAATTATCTATAGGTGATAAATTGCAAGTATTATTTACAGATAGTTTTGATAAAGGTGAATTTGAAATTAAAGAATTATTTGATGAAAAAACAAATGAAAAGATAGATACAGTAAATCCTGGAGTAAAAGGTCAACTTGTAAAAATAAATATACCATTTGATAATTTAAAACCAGGAACAGTAATAAGAAAAGTAAAGAATAAATAGGTGTATTATGGGAGAAAATAATATATATACAAGAACAACTTTACTTGTTGGAGAAAACAATATAGAAAAAATAAAAAAAGCAAATGTTTTGATATGTGGAATTGGTGGAGTTGGTTCATATACACTTGAAGCAATAGTAAGAGCTGGTGTTTTAAATATAACTATAATAGATAAAGATATAGTTGATATAACAAACATTAATAGACAAATAATAGCATTAAATAGCACTATTGGAATGAATAAAGTTGATGTTGCTAAAAAAAGAGCTCAAGATATAAACAAAAATGTAAAAATAAAAGCTATTAAAGAGAATATAACGAAAGAAAATATCGAAAACTTAATTGATACTTCTTATGATTATGTTGTTGATTGTGTGGATAATGTTGAAGCAAAAATAGCAATAATACTCACATGTAATAAGAAAAAAATAAAATGTATTTCTTGTATGGGGACAGGAAATAAACTTGATCCAACAAAACTTAAAGTTGCTGATATATATAAAACAAATATTTGTCCACTTGCTAAAATTATTAGGAAAAACTTAAAAAAATATAATATTAAAAAACAAAAAGTAGTTTTTTCTGAAGAAGTACCTACTAAAAATGAAAGTAAAAATATAGGAAGTATTTCTTTTGTGCCATCTGTTGCAGGACTTATTTTAGCTTCACAAGTTGTAAACGATATAATAGAGAATGTAGATTAAAGTTTTAATACAAACAAATTAAATGATAGTATAATTGATCATATAGGAGAGTGAAACTATTGAAAAATAAAGTTTTAATTGGAATAAAAATGGCATTTATTTTTGTAATTGCACTTTTATTCTTAGTATTTATCGGTTCTTTAGATACATTAAATAAAGAAGCTGGATATATAAAAATGAAAATACTTGTAAGTGAAGATAATAAAGATATGGAATCTATTTTAAAAGAATATGCATATAAAAATAATGTTAATTTAATAATAGATTATGCATCAGATCATGAGATAATAAAAATGGTAAATTCTAAGCAAGATGAATATAATGCAGTTTTTTTAAGTGATTCTTTATGGCTTAACATGTTAGATAATAAAGAGTTAGTAACTGATGTTGAAAAAATCTACACATCTCCAATTGTTTTTGGAATAAATAATAAAGTTGCTTTAAATCTTGGATTAACTAACAAAGAAAATATAACATTACAAGAAATTATAGAAATAATAAAAGGAAATAATTTAAAAATAGCTTCACTATCACCAACTCAAACAACAACTGGTGCTGTTTCATATTTTGGATTTATATCTAACTTTTTATCAGTACCTAAAGATATAAATCAAGATATTTTAAAAGATGAAACTTTAAAAAATAATTTATCTAGTATATATCAAAGTTTTTTTAGAACTGTTTTAACAGAACAAGAACTAAAAAATCTATATCAAAACGAAAAATGTGATATTATAATTGCTAAAGAATCTTTAGTTATTAATATAAATCAAAATATAAACAATGAAGAAAACTTAATGTATGCAGTATATACAGATAATGGTATTGCAAACACAAATGGAATTTTTGGTTATATAGATACAAAAAATCCAAATATGAAAAATGCATTTTTAAAAATGCAAAGATATTTAATGTCAGAGGAAGTACAAAAAAGATTACTTGATTTTGGAAAAAGACCATTATATTATGATTATAAACAAAATATCAATGAAAAAATCTTTAATATTACTTGGGGAATTAATATTGATAAAAAAGTAAATGATGTTACTTATCCAAATATTAATGTAATAGATAGTGCCTTTGATTTATACCAAGAAAGCTTAAAAAGAAAAACACATACAGTATATTTAATAGATTATTCTGATAACTTTAATACAGAAAGAAAAAATTCATTAATATCAGCTATGGAATATATTTTAGATAAAGATAAGGCAAAACAAGATTATATACAATACTCAGCAAGTGATAAAATAACAGTTATACCTTTTAATGCATATATTGGTAAGGAATATTCAACAGATAATGGAGAAAATACAAAATCCATTATTGATGGAATGAAACAAACAACTTCAGCAGATATAACTGATAGTATTATACGAGCATTTAATATTTTAAAAAATGAAGATTCATCTTATGATTTATCTATAGTTATAATTACATATGAGGAAATAGATAAATATGACGAAGAATTAGTAGAACAAGAATATACAAATACTAGAAAAGATATTCCAATTTATAGTATTATAATGGGAAATGCATCTGAAAAACAGGCAAATAAACTTGCAATATTTACTTTAGGAAAAGTATTTAATGGAAAAGATAAAGAAATTTTAAATGTATTAAAAGAATTTAGAAAATATAATTAAATTAAAATAAAAAGTTCAAAATTACTTGTGACTTGTACATATTTAAGTTCATTAAATTCAGATTAAGAAAAGCAGATATCTTTGTTATATGATATTGTAGATATGGTAAACGTTGAAGAAAATTATGAAGGAATTAGTAAAATTTATTAATATTTAATAAAAAAAATAAAAAGCTTGAAACAGTATATTTTTCTGTTTCAAGTTTTTTTGTTAAAAAATATAACTATATGGATTTATATCACTTCCATATTCTTTGCTTTTTCTTATTTCAAAATGTAAGTGATGCCCAGTAGAATATCCAGGATTTGGATCAGTTTTTGCTCCTCCTTCAATACCTATTACTTGACCTTGTTCAACATAATCATTAACTTTTACTTTTATTCTTGATAAATGAGCATAATATGTATAATATGTTTTACCATTTATATTATGAACTATTTCTATTGCATTACCATAACTTCCAGCATTACCAGCAAAAACAACTGTACCAGAAGCGCTAGCTAAAACATTGTCACGATGTTTACCAGAAATATCGATTCCAGTATGTTTTGTATATTTACCAGAAATAGGATCTTTTCTCATACCATATTTACTAGTTATGTTACCACTTATAGGTGGTACAAAATCTCTATTAAAATCCTTTTTTTCATACTCACTTTTTTGTACAATATAAATATCATATTTTTTATTATAATTATTTAAGTTATTAATATATGCTGATTTTAATTTATCAAATGGTTTGAAAAAATATATAAATAAAGATATTGATATAATAATGAGTATAAGTAAAATAGCTTTTATTGCATTAATATATTTTTTATCTCCATATTTTATTTTATATTTTAATAAATATAGATTTATCTTTTTTTCAGTATTATCTTTTTTATTTATATTAAACTTTGTTTTATATATTTCTTTAATTGTATTCATTTTATTATTATCCCAAGTAGTTTTATAAATTCTAATGCTTGATTTTGTGTTAAAATAACACCTTTTAAGTCGTTTGGATATAAAGTTATACCATCTAATACTGAAGTTGTAAAATCTATGTTTTTTAGAGATGTATTTGAAAAATTGCATAATGAAAAATCAGAATTTAGCATATATGTATTTAATAATTTTAAGTTAATACAAGATGCATATTTAAAATTACATTCATCTATTTTTACTTTTTTTAAAGAGGAATCATCAAATATTGCATTTTTAAAATTACATGATTTAAAACAAACATCCTCAAAAATACTACTATAAAAATTTGTACTAGCTAAATTGCAATTTATAAACATACATCTTTTAATATATGATTTTGAAAAATCAATTCCAACCATATCACAATTTTCAAAAACAGTATCTAAAAAATATGCTTTTTGTAAAGTACAGTTTTTTATTGAGAGTTTTTGTAAAATGCATGAGTTAAATTCTATTTCATCTATTTTTAAATTATATAAAGTATCATCTTTTACATTATAATTTTTTAATCTATCATTTTCTGAAAAATATCTGGTTATATTTTCAATGTAATTTTGTTCTTTAATTACTCTTGGATAAGTTATATTATAATCCATAAAATCACCAGCATTATTTTAACATAAATAATTCATATATACAATATTTAATAAACATATAATCTAGTAATCATTATTAGATCTTGTAAATTTATTTATCATGTGGTATAATTTATATGGTTTAAAAACCTAGAAAGGAAGGATATATGTTAGAATTAAAAGATATTTCGTTTGAGAGAGATAACAAAAAAATACTTGATAACATATCTTTGATAATAGATAATAATAAATTTGTGGCTATTACTGGACCAAATGGAAGTGGAAAATCAACACTTGCAAAAATAATAATGGGTATAGAAAAGCCAGATTCAGGAAGAATAATTTTTAATGGTGTTGATATTACAGATTTTAAAATTAATGAAAGAGCAAATTTAGGAATTGGTTTTGCTTTTCAACAACCAGTAAAATTTAAAGGTATAACTGTACATGATTTAATATCATTTGCTGCAAAAAGACAAGTTAAGCTAAATGAAGCATGTGAATATTTATCAGATGTTGGCTTATGTCCAAGAGATTATATATCAAGAGAAGTAAATTCAAGTTTATCTGGTGGTGAATTAAAAAGAATTGAAATTGCAACAGTAGCTGCAAAAAAATCTGAATTTACAATTTTTGACGAACCAGAAGCTGGTATTGATCTTTGGAGCTTTAATAATTTAATATATGTTTTTGAAAAAATGTATAAAAAGATTACAGGTTCTATAGTTGTAATAACACATCAAGAAAGAATACTTGATATAGCTGATGAAATAATATTATTAACTGATGGAAAAATCAAAGATAGAGGATCAAAAGATAAAATTTTCCCAAAACTTATGAAAAGTAGTAAGTGTAAATTTAAAATTAGTAAAGGAGGTACAGATGAAATTTAAATTAAATACAGATGAAGCAAAATTATTAAAAAAAGTATCTGGTATCTCAAGTGACGATATAAAAGGAGCATATAACATCAGAAAAGATGGAAAAGCAATTGAAAGAGTTGTAACAGATAATATAAATATTGTAACTAAAGAAGATAAAACAGGAATAGATATTTATATAAAAGAAAATACAGTAGGAGAACAAGTACATATTCCAGTTATAATATCAAAATCAGGATTAAAAGATGTTGTATATAATGATTTTCATGTAGGTAAAAATGCACAAGTAACAATTATTGCTGGATGTGGAATTCATAATTGTTCTAGTGATGATTCAGAGCATGATGGTATACATAGATTTTTCTTAGAAGAAAATGCTAAAGTAACATATATAGAAAAACATTATGGAAGTGGAAATGGAACTGGTAAAAAAATTTTAAATCCAAGAACCGAAGTAAATTTAAAAAAAGGTGCATCTCTTGTAATGGATTCTCTTCAAATTAGTGGTGTTGATTCTACTATAAGAGAAACATATGGGAAATTAGAAGAAGATGCAAATCTAGTTGTAACAGAAAAAATTATGACAGATAACAATCAATATGCAAAGACAATTTTTGATGTTAGTTTAGATGGGGAAAATTCTAGTTGTAAAGTTACATCTCGTTCTATTGCAAAAGATACTTCTTATCAAGAGTTTGTATCTAAAATATCTGGAAATACTAAATGTTTTGGTCATGTTGAATGTGATGCAATTATAATGGACAGGGCAAAAGTTATAGCAATTCCTGAAATAGATGCAAATAATGTAGATGCAAGACTTATTCATGAAGCCGCTATTGGTAAAATAGCAGGAGAACAATTAACAAAATTAATGAGTCTTGGTTTAAGTGAAAAACAAGCAGAAAAACAAATTATAAATGGCTTTTTAAAATAAATTAAAGATAAAAATGGAATTTAAGGTTTTATTCTTAAATTTCATTTTTTTATATACAAAATTATCTAACATTAATATTTTTCATGTATATATAATTATTTTTTTTAAACACTTGAAAAATTTTAGTAAAATAATATATAATTTTAGTATAAACTGGAAATAAATAAAATTAATATATGTAAACTAAAAGGAGTATAAGTATGATAAGACTACACACACACACACACACACACACACGTAAAATTTTGTAAAAAATGTAAAATAGAGAAAATAAAAATAGAAGAAAATGTAAAAAATGTAAACCAGTACTAGTAAAAGCTAGTATTGGTTTTTTGCGACTTAAAATAAAAATTGGAAAAAATTACAATTTAAAAAAGTGTATATAAAGGATAAAATAAAAAAAGAGGGATGATGTATGAATAAAAATAAAAAAGGAATAAGTTTAATAGTATTAGTAGTAACAATAGTAGTGATAATAATACTTGTAGCAACAGTACTATATAACATAACGGATGGAAAAATATTTGGAGTAGCAAATGAATCAGTATTTAAAAATGATTTAAGAGTAATAGAAGAAGAATTTGAAATGTTTGTACAAACAAAAGCTACACAGTCTGTGGGAAAATTTGAAATAGAAAGTTTAAATGCAGCAGATAATGGTTTGACGTATAATACAAAAACAAATGATAAAGAAACAAATATATATGATGTAATACCAACAGCAAAGAAAGGGTATTATTCAGAGTTCGAAATAATAAAAGGAGAGTTATATTACAAAGGTGATGTAGAACAAAAATTAATATGGGCAAAAGAATTAGGAATAGGAATAATCCCATATGAAATAGTAGATGGAGTTTTAATATCTGCAAATAGTAACTTACTTTTACTAGATAGTACAGGAACAGTAAGAATACCATATAACGTAACAAAAATTGGAGAAGGAGTATTTAATAATTT
>CALWOE010000035.1 GCA_944383035.1 uncultured Clostridia bacterium | reverse complement strand
CATCTAAGAAGTCTTGATTTGATTTTCTTATTATTTGAATAAACATCCAATAATTCCTTAGTCATTAATGGTTTTTCAAATTTTATTTTTCCAATAACTTCCTGTACCGGAGAACTTAAGTATAAATATGCTGTTACAGGCTCTTTACAAAACCTTTTTCTGTACTCATACTTTTTTATACCATATAAAATTGGTCTAAAATACTCTGGCCTAAAACTTAGAAAAATATTTCTTTCCAAATATTCCATCCCTTTCTTTATTATTTTTATTAAAAAATAATCTTTAAAAAAAGATCATCTTTATTATAAAACTTTTGATTACTCATGTAACTCTTATGCTCTATTTCCCATTAATTATAAAAACTAACTTACAAACTTTATATGTGAACTTTTACATAATTTCTATTTATCATAGCATACCTCTTTTTTGAATTATATATTTTTTATTTAATTACACAATATTATATATCATATATAAAGCTAATATAAGTGATACAATTCCAAGTATTATTTTAAAAATATTACCGATTTTTTTGTATTTTTCAGAATTTACCATACTATTTATAACACCAACAGATGTACCAGCAATAATTAAAATTACTACTAATCCTAAAGAATATACAAACATTAGTAAAGAACCATACAAAATATTACCTGTTGTAGAGATAAGAGTAGTAATAAATAGTAATACTGGTGTAGAGCATGGTGTTGCAAATATTCCACCAAGTATCCCAATAAAAAATGCCATTAATGCATTTTTCTTAAATTTAGGAACTTTGCATGCATTTTCATTTTTAGGTTTTATAACTCCAAAAAAATATAATGAAGTAAATATAAGTATAATTGATAAAATAATGTACCAAACATTACCTAATTTTAAAAATATATTCCCTACTAATACAGATATTACTCCTATAATTGTATATGTTATTATAATACCAAGTGAAAAAAATATGCTATATTTTAAAGAACTATTATTTTTATTATCTTTATTTGATACATATCCAATTATTAATGGTAAAACTGATAAAGTACATGGACTAAATGAGGAAACAATACCTGCTATAAATACAATAACAAAAGATAAAAGATAATTTGTAGTTAATAAATTATTCAGCCACGCTATCTCCATTTAATACTCCACTTATCATATCATCTAATGCTTGTTTATCCATAGCTCCTATTTTTCTTGTTACCACATCCCCATTTTCATCTACAATTATAAATTCTGGTAAATAATTTACATTATATTTATTTGTAAGTGATAAATTATCATTTACATCTACGTATTCAAAATCAATGTCATTTTTGTATTTCTCAGTGATTTCTTTTACTATATCTTCCATGCTATCACATGCACTACAATAATCAGATCCAAATTCAAATAATTTGTATTTATGATTTCTTTCTACTTGTTCTATTGCACCTATTCTTTCCCATTCATCTTCATTTGTTGTAAATAATAATTTAAATCCAATTACTAATAAAATTAATATTATTATTACACAAATAATTATTATATTTTTATGTTTTTTTATAAATTCCATTTTTCACCTCATAAACATTATAATAATTTTTCTTGATTCAGTCAATAAAAAAACTTTCTTTTTTATAAAGAAAGTTAAGAATATTATTTATCTATTAATTTATTGAATATAAATTCTAAATTTTTACTAACCTCGTTATTACATTCCACTAGTTCTTTTAATTCTTTTGTCTTTTTCACATCAGATATTGTTAATATTATTAAGATAATTAATACCGCTATTGTTGATAAAATTTGGGCTAAAACAAAATAATCTACCATATATATCACCCCAATATTAATAAAAAATTAAATGAAGACTTACATAAATTATATTGAATATTTCTATCTTAAGTACCAAATATCTTTATCAACTGTCACTATTTTAAATTACTGATTTTTCTTCTAATCTTAGTCTATCAGCTATCATTGCTATAAACTCACTATTAGTTGGTTTTCCTTTATTTGAGTTTACTGTATAACCAAATATTTTATCATGAATTTCAAGTTGTCCTCTATTCCAAGCAACTTCAATTGCATGTCTTATAGCTCTTTCAACTCTTGATGGTGTCGTTTTAAACTTTTTAGCAAGCGTTGGATATAATGTTTTAGTAATTGCATTTATAATGTCCTCATTCTCAACAGCAAGTGTTATAGCTTCTCTTATATATTGATATCCTTTTATATGTGCTGGCACACCAACATCATGAATTACTTTTGTTACTCTTACTTCTAATGGTTCTGATTTTTTTACACTACTTAAAGCAGCAGAATTATAGTACTTACCAGAATTCTCACTAGAATTATTATCAATTAATTCACGTAATCTTTCTACTAAAGTTGCCATATCAAATGGTTTTACAACATAATATGTAGCACCAAGTGTTATAGCTTTTTGTGTTATTTTTTCTTGTCCTATTGCAGACATAACAATAATAAGTGGAACTTTTACATCACTATTTTTTGATAATTCCTCTAATACCACAAGCCCATCTTTCTCAGGCATAATTATATCAATAAGTAACACATCTGGTTTAAATGTTTTAACGAGTTCAACAGCATTTTTGCCGTCATAATCGGTAACGATTACCTCCATGTCATCTTGAGTATTAACATAAGTTTCTAACAATTTTACGAACTCTTTGTTATCATCTAAAATCATTACCTTTATATTTGAATTCATATTACCTCCCAACTTTTCTTCACCTGTAGCGTATAGTCATATTATATCTGAGATTTTTTATTTTTTCAAGCTTTTTAAACATTTATTTACATCGAGTTTTGTCGAAAATAGTCATGTTTTTTTTTATTTTTTTTATTTTGATATTATTTCCTATTTTTCCCAGTATTTTTTTTATTATTAAGTAAAAAATATTACTAAGTAAAACAAAATGTTTTACAAAATTGGAGGTGAATTAAATGTCTACAAACAGCAAAATGACTAACAAACAAGCTAAAGCAGCTCTTAATAAATTTAAATATGAAGTTGCTAACGAATTAGGTGTTAACTTAAAACAAGGTTATAATGGTGATTTAACATCTAGAGAAGCTGGTTCTATTGGTGGTCAAATGGTTAAAAAATTAGTTGAAAAAGCAGCTAATGAAATGAACGCTCAAGAGTAGTTAAATTTTAAAATGATGAGTATTTTTTATCTATACTCATCATTTTTATTATATTTTTTAATTTTTTTGTATAAAACAAAAAAACATGCACAAATTAATAACAAATGGAGGTGAACAAAATGGCAAATAACATGAATAGCAAAATGACAAACAAACAAGCTAAAGCTGGTCTTGACAAATTAAAAATGGAAGTTGCTAACGAACTAGGTGTTAACTTAAAACAAGGTTATAATGGTGATTTAACTTCTAGAGAAGCTGGTTCTGTAGGCGGAGAAATGGTTAAAAAATTAGTTGAAAAAGCAGCTAATGAAATGAATTCTCAAAACTAAATATATATGCACTTTATTTTTGTTTTTACAAAATAAAGTGTATTTTATTTTTATAAAAATTATTATTGAATATTTTTATATTTTTTGATATAGTAACTATGAGGTTGATTATATGACATTACTTTTACTTATTTTATCAGTTATTTCTCTTGTTCTTAGTTTCTTTGGAATATATGGATTAATATTTAGTATATTTTTACTTATTATTTGTCTTGTTTTTCTTAAAATATATTACCAAGATGAAAAAAGAAGAAAATCAGTTATAATTGCTATTGTTATTACTTTAATTTCAATTATTGATTCAGTTATCTTTATCATATTTAGAAAATATTTTATGGATGACCTATTAACAAAAAGTAATACGACTATAAATGAAATAAAAACAGCAAGTATTTTACAAGATTATAAAACTGTAAATGCAAAATTACAGTTTGCGTATAAATCAAATAATAATAAAAAAGATTACAGATTAAAACTTACAAAAAAAATATACTATAACGATTCAAATATAAACTCTGTCCCAGATAATTTAAAAGATATTATTGCTATATCAAATGGAAAAAATGTATATTATGATTTAAATACAGAAAAAATTGAAATGCCAAGCTTTATAAAAAATAAAGACTGTTTTGTAATTGATCAATATGGAAATTTATATATAAATATTGAAAATTTTGATGAATATTAATAGAGTTGTAAAACTCTATTTTTTTATAAAAAAAAAGCTTGAAACACTATTGCTTTCAAGCTCTTGTAAACTCCTATTATATCATATATAAATAATAGAACGATATTTAAAATACTATTTATTTAAAAATCCTGTATAATGTCTACTTACCATTTGTGTTTCAAGATTTTGTAAAATTTCTAATGCAACACTTACTAAGATAAGTATTGATGTACCACCAAAACTAATTGAAACAGGCATAAAACCTTGTAAAAGTACTGGTAGTATAGCTACTGCAGCTAAGAAAATTGCTCCAACTGAAGTAATATATTTTAAAACTTTAGATATATAATCAGCTGTAGTTTTTCCAGCTCTTATTCCAGGAATAAATCCACCTTGTTTTTTCAAGTTATTAGCAATTTCAACAGGATTTACTATAAACATTGTATATACAAATGTAAATAGTATTATAAGTGCCATATAAATTATTGAATATATTACTAAGTAATACCATGCACTTCCTTGTGAAACAGCAAATATATTATATATTACATTCCAAACTCCTGTTGGATTTCCTCCAGTACATAGATTTATTATTGTACTTGGGAACATCATAAATGACATTGCAAATATAATTGGCATAACTCCAGCCATTGCAACTTTAATTGGAATATGTGTACTTTGACCGCCATACATTTTTCTTCCTACTACACGTTTTGCATAGTTTACAGGAATTTTTCTTTCGGCTTTTTGTACATATATAACACCTGCTATTACTACTATCATAGCAATTATTAATAAAGCTACAACTAAAACATTTGTAAGCCCACCAACAGCATAATCATATAAAGCTGTTGCTCCAGCTGGTATACGAGATATTATACCTACAAATACTATAAGTGAAATACCATTTCCTATACCATACTCTGTGATTTTATCACCAAGCCATGTTAGAAGTGCTGTACCTGCTACAAGAGATACAATAAATAGTAAACATCCCATTACAGCTCCTGCACCTGTACGTAAAGGAGCTAATAAATAAGCTCTATAAGTAATATATAATCCTAAACCTTCAACTATAGCAAGCGCGATTGTTATATATTTTGTATATTTAGCTAATTTTTTCTTTCCTTCTTCGCCTTCTCTAGCAAGTTTTTCAAGACTTGGTATAACTACTTGCAATAGATTTAAAACGATAGAAGCTGTAATATATGGTCCAATAGTCATTGCAAATATTGATAATCTGCTAAATGCACCACCAGATATTAAGTTTATTGTACTTATAAAACCATTTGCAGCACTACCCACTTGTTGCATAAATAATGTTTTGTTTACACCTGGAACTGTTATAAAACATCCAAGTCTAAAAAGTAACAATATAAATATTGTAATAATTATTTTCTTTCTAATATCTTTTACAGAAAAAATATTTTTCAAGGTTTGTAGCATACTACTTCACCTCGATCTTTCCACCAGCAGCTTGAATTTTTTCTTCAGCTGATTTAGAAAATTTCTTAGCTACAACAGTAAGTTTTTTAGTTAATTCACCATTTCCTAAAACTTTTAAGCCATCTAATTCTTTTCTAACTATACCTTCTTTTAATAATAAATCGATGTCTACAACTGTATCATTATCAAATTTTTCTAAATCACTTAAATTAATTACAGCATATTCAGTAGCAAAACGATTTTTGAATCCTCTTTTTGGAATTCTTCTATAAAGTGGAGTTTGTCCACCTTCAAATCCTCTTCTTATGCTTCCACCAGTTCTTGCTTTTTGACCTTTATGGCCTTTTCCAGCTGTTTTACCAGTTCCGCTTCCGATTCCTCTTCCTACTCTTTTTCTTTGAGTAGTTGCTCCATATGCTGGGCCTAAATCATGTATATTCATAATTCAAGTGTCCTCCTCTCTTATATCATTTTAAGCTATATTATTTTAATATTTCTTCTACTTTTTTACCTCTAAGGCGTGCTACTTCTTCAGGAGTTCTCATAGCTTTTAATGCTTCTATTGTTGCATATACAACATTTCTACTGTTACGAGAACCTAATGTTTTTGCAGTTACATTTTTTACACCTGCTAGTTCAAGTACTGGTCTTACTGCACCACCTGCGATAACACCAACACCTTCAACAGCTGGTTTAATTATTACTTTAGATGAACCAAAGTGTGCAACGTATTCATGTGGTAATGTACCATCTACTAATGAAACTGTAATAAGATTTTTCTTAGCATCATCTGTTGCTTTTTTTATTGCTTCAGGTACTT
Source organism: uncultured Clostridia bacterium (assembly GCA_944383035.1). Taxonomy (GTDB): domain Bacteria; phylum Bacillota; class Clostridia; order TANB77; family CAG-465; genus CAG-465. The sequence goes on along the minus strand of CALWOE010000035.1, from coordinate 8,559 downwards.
CAGAAGATTTACCTGTACCAACGCCAACATGACCTGCACCATCACCAACAACAACAAGTACACTAAATCTAAAAGTTCTACCACCTTTAACAACTTTAGCAACTCTGTTTACATTAACAACTTTTTCTTTTAATTCTAGTTTGTTTTCTGCCATTTTTGGTATCTCCTTTCTTAAAATTCTAATCCAGCTTCTCTTGCTGCGTCTGCTAGTGCTTTAACTTTACCGTGATATAAATAACCATTTCTGTCAAACACAACAGTTTTAATATTTTTTTCTAGTGCACGTTTTGCAACTAAAGCTCCAACTTCTGTTGCTGATGCTACGTTTGAACCTTTTGTTTTAATTTCTTTATCTAAAGTAGATGCAGAAACTAAAGTTTGATGTTTAGTATCATCAATAATTTGTGCATACATATTATTTAAGCTTCTAGTAACACAAAGTCTTGGTCTTGCTTCAGTACCTTTAACTTTTCTTCTGACTCTTTTTTGTCTTATTGTTCTAGAATCTTTTCTGCTCATTTTTTTTATCATTTTTGAAGTCTCCCTTCTTTAAAATTGATTTTTATTTTTTACCGCCAGCTTTTCCTTCTTTTCTTCTTATTCTTTCTCCAACATATTTTATACCTTTACCTTTATATGGTTCTGGTAATTTAAGTTCTCTAATGTTTGCAGCTACTTGACCAACTTTTTGTTTATCAATACCTTTTACAACAATAGAGTTTTGTGCAGGAACATCTATAGTTATTCCTTCAATTTCTTCTACTTCAACTGGATGTGAATATCCAAGTGTTAATACTAATTTTTTACCTTGTTTTTGTGCTCTATATCCTATTCCGTTTATTTCAAGTGCTTTTTCAAAGCCATTAGTTACTCCAATTATCATGTTATTTATTAAAGTTCTAGTTAATCCATGAATGTTACCATTTTTTTCGTCATTTACACTAACTTTTACTTTTCCATCAGCAACTTCAATATTAACTACATCTAAAAATGTATTAGTTAAAGTTCCTTTAGGTCCTGTTACTGTAACTGTATGATTTTCAACTTTTACTTCAACACCTTGTGGAATTGTAATAGGACTTTTTCCTATTCTTGACATGGTATACCCTCCTTTTTCATTACCAAATATATGCTAAAACTTCACCAGCAACATTTTGTTTTCTAGCTTCTTTATCAGTCATTATACCTTTAGAAGTAGATATTATTGCTATTCCTAAACCATTTAATACTTTTGGTAATTCTTCTACATTTGCATATATTCTAAGACCAGGTTTACTAATTCTTTTTAAACCTTGTAATACTCTTGTTTTGCCTTCATATTTTAAAGTTAATCTGATTGTTTTGAAGTTTCCACCTTCAATTATTTCTTGAGAAGCTACAAATCCTTCAGAAACTAAAATATCAGCTATTGCTTTTTTTACTTTTGAATAAGGAACATCAACAGTTGAATGTCTTTGGGCATTTGCGTTTCTTATTCTAGTTAACATGTCTGCAATTGGATCTGTTGTATTCATTGCTTATTTACCTCCTTTTTACCAGCTAGCTTTTTTAACTCCTGGTATTTCTCCTTGATATGCTAATTTTCTAAAGCATAAACGACATATTCCATATTTTCTCATATATGAATGTGGTCTTCCACATATTTTACATCTATTATAATATCTTGTGCTAAACTTTGGAGTTCTTTTTTGTTTAGCAATCATAGATTTTTTTGCCATAAACAAGTCCTCCTTACTTTGTAGCAAATGGTAAGCCTAACATTTCAAGTAATGCTTTAGCTTCTTCATCAGTTTTTGCAGTTGTTACAAAAATGATGTCCATTCCTCTAACTTTATCTATTTTATCATATTCTATTTCTGGGAATATTAATTGTTCACTAACACCCATTGAATAGTTTCCTCTTCCATCAAATGAGTTTGGATTAACTCCTTTAAAATCTCTAACTCTTGGAAGTGCTACATTGAAAAATTTAGTAGCAAAATCATACATCTTATCTGCTCTTAAAGTAACTTTGCAGCCAAGATTCATTCCTTCTCTTATTTTAAATGCAGCAATTGATTTTTTTGCTTTAGTTACAATTGGTTTTTGACCAGCGATAAGCTCTAAATCTCTCATTGCATTGTCAAGTGCTTTTGAATTGTCTTTTACATCAGAAACACCCATGTTTATTACTATTTTTTCTAGCTTTGGTACTTGCATTACTGATTTATATGAAAATTTTTCTTTTAATGCAGGTACTATCTCTGATTTATATCTTTCTTTAAGGTTCATTTACTTTTTCCCCTCCTTATTTTACTTCTTGACATTTTTTACAGAATCTTTCTTTATTTCCATCTTCTGTAACTCTAATTCCTAATTTTACACCTTTACCGCATTTTTCACAGTAATAATTTACTTTTGATATATTTATAGGACATTCAACTTTTATAATTCCATTTTCTTGTCCTTGTTTTCTTGCTTTTACATGTTTTGTTCTAATATTGATTCCTTTTACTATTACTTTTCCATCTTTTCTAGAAATAGCAAGTATTTCACCTTTTTTTCCTTTTTCGGAACCAGTATTAACAATAACCATATCGCCTTTTTTTAATTTTGTTTTTGCAATCATTTATTTCACCTCCGAAAATTAAAGAACTTCTGGTGCTAGAGATATTATCTTCATATATTCATGATCTCTAAGTTCTCTTGCTACAGGCCCAAAGATACGTGTACCTCTTGGTGTTTTATCATCTTTGATTAAAACAGCTGCGTTTTCATCAAATCTTATATATGATCCATCATCACGTCTTAGACCTCTTTTTGTTCTTACAATAACAGCTTTAACAACATCGCCTTTTTTAACAGTACCACCAGGTGCTGCTTTTTTTACAGAAGCAACTATAACATCACCAATGTTACCGAATTTTCTGTGATGACCACCTAAAACTCTAATACACATAATCTCTTTTGCTCCTGTATTATCGCCAACTTTTAATATTGATTGTTGTTGTATCATGGATTAGTCCTCCCTTCAAATTTACTACTATTTAACTTTTTCCACAATTCTTACAAGTCTATATCTTTTATCTTTGCTTAGTGGTCTAGTTTCCATTACTTCTACTATATCTCCGATAGAACATTCATTGTTTTCATCATGAGCTTTTATTTTTAAAGTTTCTTTAACAATTTTTCCGTACAATGGATTTTTAACTTTATTGTCAATTCTTACAACAATTGTTTTATCCATTTTATTGCTAATAACTTTACCAATTTTAGTTTTTCTTAAATTTCTTTCCATGTCTTATCCTCCTTTACCACTAATTACTTTTCTTTGCTGTTAAGCAAGTGTTAACTCTTGCTATATTTTTCTTGATTAGAGTAATTTTTTTAGGGTTGTCAAGGCCATTTAAAGCATGTTGAAATCTTGCTTTGAAAAGTTCTTGTTTTAATTCTTTTAATTCTTTTTGTAACTCTTCAACGCTCATATTTTTGTATTCATTCATTTTACTAGATTTCATTTGTTACTCCCCCTTCTTGCTCTTTTCTACTTACAATTTTACATTTTAATGGTAATTTGTGTATTGCTTTTCTTAAAGCTTCTTTACTTACTTCTTCAGAAAGACCTGCTATTTCAAATAGTATTCTTCCTTTTCTTACTTGTGCTACGAAATATTCTGGATTACCTTTACCTGAACCCATACGTGTTTCAGCAGCCTTTTTAGTTATTGGTTTGTCTGGGAATATTTTTATCCAAGTTTTACCAACTTTTCTTGTATATCTTGCTAAAGTTACCCTTACAGATTCAATTTGGTTTGCTGTTATCCAAGCTGGTTCTAAAGCTTGAATTCCGTATTCACCATCTGTAACTTTAATTCCACGAGTAGCTTTTCCTTTAGATAGATTTTTTTGTACTTTTCTATATTTAGTTCTTTTTGGTGACAACATTTCTAGTTACCTCCTTTTTTTTCTTTTTTGCTAGGTAGTACTTCTCCTTTATATATCCAAACTTTAACACCGATTATACCATATGTTGTTTTTGCTTCTGCAAAACCATAATCAATATCAGCTCTTAAAGTTTGTAGAGGTATTGTACCTTCGCTATAATGTTCAGTTCTTGCAATTTCTGCTCCACCTAAACGGCCAGATACTGCAGTTTTAATACCTTTTGCTCCAGCTTTCATAGTTTTTTGCATTGCTTGTTTCATAGCTTTTCTAAAAGATATTCTTTTTTCTAATTGTAAAGCTATATTTTCAGCTACAAGTTGTGCAGCTAAATCAACATCTTTAATTTCTACAATATTTAAAGATACTTCTTTACCAATTAGTTTATTTATTTTCTTTCTTAATTCTTCTATTTGAGCTCCACCTTTACCAATGATCATACCTGGTTTTGCAGTGTAGATATCAACTAGAATTTTATTACCTTTTCTTGAAATATCTAACTTATTTATTCCTGCTGGTTTAAGTAAGTTTTTTAAATATTCACGAATTTTGTGATCTTCTACTAGATTGTTAGCAAAATCTTTTTTATTAGCATACCAAGTTGAAGACCAATCTTTTATTATTCCGACTCTAAGTCCGTGTGGACTAACTTTTTGACCCATTTTAAACTTACCTCCTTTAAGCTTCTTTTAATACAACTACTATATGACTAGTTCTTTTATTTATTCTGTTTGCTCTTCCTCGAGCTCTAGGCATAATTCTTTTCATTGTAGGTCCTTGATTTGCATATATTTCTGCAATATATAATTTTGATTCATCCATTTGATGATTATTAACTGCATTTGCCATAGCTGATTTTAATAATTTTGCAACTACTGGTGCAGCAGCTTTATTTGTATATTTTAGTATTGCAACTGCTTCTTTTGCACTTTTGCCTCTTACAGTGTCAATAACTATTTTTACTTTTCTGCTACTTATTCTAGCATGACGTAATTCAGCTCTTGCTTGTTTTTCTTCCATTATAAGCTCCTCCTTTTTTTATGGTTTTATATTATTTTACAGATGTTTTTTTATCTCCTGAATGTCCTCTGAAAAGTCTTGTTGGAGCAAATTCTCCTAATTTATGTCCTATCATTTCTTCAGTAATGTATACTGGTACATGTTTTCTACCATCATATACAGCAATTGTATGACCTATCATTTGAGGATATATAGTTGAACTTCTTGACCAAGTTTTTACTGCTTCTTTTTTATCTTGCTCATTTAATTTTTCTATTCTAGCAAGTAATTTTTCATCACAGTATGGTCCTTTTTTAAGCGATCTTGACATATTCTATCCCTCCATTATTATTTACTATTTCTTCTTTTAACAATATATTTATTTGTTCTATGATTTGCTTTTCTTGTTTTGTATCCAAGTGCTGGTTTACCCCAAGGAGTAAGTGGACCTGCATGACCAACTGGTGCTTTACCTTCACCACCACCATGTGGGTGATCATTTGGATTCATAACACTACCTCTTACAGTAGGTCTGATTCCCATATGTCTTTTTCTTCCAGCTTTACCTAAAGAAACATTTTCATGATCTAAGTTACCAACTTGACCTATACAAGCTTTACATTCAACACTTATAAGTCTCATTTCGCCAGATGGCATTCTTACATGTGCATATTTACCTTCTTTTGCCATTAATTGTGCTGACATACCTGCACTTCTTACAAGTTGTGCACCTTTTCCTTTATGTAATTCAATATTATATATTAATGTACCTACAGGAATATTGTTTATTGGTAAACAGTTACCTGGTTTTATATCAGCTTTATCAGAAGATATAACTTTATCTCCATCTTTTAAACCAAGTGGAGCAATTATATATGATCTTTCTCCATCTTCATATTCAACTAAAGCGATATTTGCAGTTCTGTTTGGATCATATTCGATTCCAATTACAGTAGCTGGCATATCTAATTTGTTTCTTTTGAAATCAATTATTCTATATTTTCTTCTGCTTCCACCACCATGATGTCTTACTGTTATTTTACCAGAATTATTTCTTCCAGCATTTTTCTTTAAAACAGTTACTAATTTTTTCTCTGCACCAACTTTTGTAATTTCTTCGTTAGTTAATGCTGTCATATTTCTACGTGATGGAGTAACAGGTTTAAATTTCTTTATTCCCATTTTTATTCCCTCCTAGTTATTAGTTCCAAATGCTGAACTAATTTCTTCGATTTCAGTTTTATATTTTCTTGATACTTTTACTTCTTTTCCACCTTTTGATAGATATTTTTCATCAGCTGGATTTTGATCTATTGTAACAATAGCTTTTTTCCATGCTTTTGTTAATCCTTGGTGTACTCCAACTCTTTTTTTCTTACCATCATATCTCATAGTATTTACTTTTAAAACTTTAACATTAAAAAGTTTTTCTACTGCATTTTTTATTTCTAATTTAGATGATGTCACAGCAACTTCAAAAGTATATTTACCTTGTGCTATTTGTGAATAACTTTTTTCAGTCATTAAAGGTCTTATTATAACGTCTTCTAAATGTTTCATATTATGCGTACACCTCCTCTATTTTTTTAACAGCATCTTGTGTTAAAACTAAAGTATTGTATTTTAATAAATCATATACATTAATAGTTTCTACAAGAGTTGTTTTTACATTTTCAATGTTTCTTGCAGATGCTTGAACATTTAAATTTTTCTCGTTTAACATAACTAAAGCTTTATTTGCTTTTAAATTGTTTAATACCTTAACCATTTCTTTAGTTTTTATATCATTTAATTCTAATTTATCAACAACTATTAAATTTCCTTCTTTAACTTTAGAAGTTAAAACTGATTTAATAGCAAGTTGTCTCATTTTTTTAGGAACTTTGTATCTATATGATCTTGGTTTTGGTCCAAGTGCAATACCACCTTTTGTCCATTGTGGTGCTCTAATACTTCCTTGTCTTGCTCTACCAGTTCCTTTTTGTTTCCATGGTTTTCTTCCTCCACCACGAACTTCTGCTCTTGTTTTTGTTGATTGAGTTCCTTGTCTTTGATTAGCTAAGAAATTTACAAGTACTGAATGAACAACAACATCATTTACTTCTACACCAAAAACGTTTTCGTTTAACTCAACATCTCCAACTTTTTTACCTTCCATATTTAAAACGTCTACTTTAAGCATTCTCTTTGTCCTCCCTTCTTAAACTACTTTATACTCTTTCTAACTTTAACAATAGCGCCTTTAGCTCCTGGGATTGATCCTTTTACTAAAATAACGTTTTTGTCAGTATCTACTTTTACTACATCTAAATTTAAAATTGTAGATGTTACACTACCCATGTGACCTGGTAATTTTTTGCCTTTAAATACTCTACCTGGAGTACTTGTAGCACCCATAGAACCTGGTCTTCTATGATACATAGAACCATGAGCCATTGGTCCTCTATGTTGACCATGTCTTTTGATGTTACCTTGGAAACCTTTACCTTTTGAAGTTCCTTGAACATCAACTCTATCTTCTTCATTGAAATTTGTTACATCGATTTTGCTTCCGATTTCAAAATCATCAACATTATCAACTTTTATTTCTCTTAAATATTTTTGTACTTCTACTCCTGCTTTTGCAAAAACACCTTTTAATGGTTTGTTTGCATTTTTTTCTTTAATTTCGCCAAAACTTACAACAATAGCGTTATATCCTTCTTTATCAGCTGTTTTTTTACCAACTACTGTTAAAGGTTTAACTTCAATTGCTGTTACCGGTATTGCTATACCATCTTCAGAAAAAATTTGTGTCATTCCAACTTTTTTTCCGTATACTTCGTTTACCATTTTAATTCCTCCCTTTAAATATTAAATTTTAAACTTTCCTTCAAACTAAATGTATAGGGTATGTCATTGCCTAAACTTAGGATAACTACATAAAGTTTTTATAGTTTAATTATAATTTAACTTCGATGTCTACACCTGCTGGCATATCAATTGACATTAATGCATCAACTGTAGCTTGATTTGGTGCTATAACATCAATAACTCTTTTATGAGTTCTCATTTCAAATTGTTCTCTTGAATCTTTATCTTTATGTGGAGAACGCAATATAGTTATTATTTCTTTTCTTGTTGGTAGTGGTATAGGTCCTGAAACTTCAGATCCAGTTTTTCTAGCCACTTCAACGATTTTTGATGCTGCTTGTTCTAGCACAACATGATCATAAGCTTTAAGTCTTATTCTCATTTTTTTTGTTTGTTCTTTTGCCATATATAAAACACTCCTTTTCTATACTATGTTGGCGTAACAAGTTTTACACTACCCCGTGTGTTTCATATTTTACACATATAAAAACCAAATCTTACTTAAACTTAAAATTTTAAATAAAACTTGGCAAATACATGCTAAACTATACTTGCCGCCTGATTTCAAACCAGACATGCTCCATAAGAGTTCCCTACTTCTTTGAGTAGCCACATCTTACTTCAACGCAAATCAACAGTTATATTATAAAACATTTTATGTAAAAAAGCAATACTTTTTTGATAAAAAGTTATAAAATAAAGTGTTTTTTTGTTACAATTCACAGCCGATTTTAAATATGCTACTAAAAAAGCACCAAAACTAGAGAGAATAATAATCGTTTTTAT
>CALWOE010000034.1 GCA_944383035.1 uncultured Clostridia bacterium | reverse complement strand
AGAAAAATTTGACAAAAAAATTAAGCATTTCCAATGCTTATATCAATCTTTTATTTAATTAACTGTCAAATTCCCGAGAATTAAGAATTTAATTAAAAAATATAAAGTAAATTATAATCAAATAATTTGACGATAATTTACTTTTTATTTATAACTTTTTTTAATTAATTGACATATAAATCTATTAAGCATATAATTATTACTATAAGTAATAACAAATTTAAACTTTTAATAAAGGAGTGGAAAAAATTATTTCAAATTACATTAAGTTACTATTTTATTTATTATGTTCTTATAAAATCTAGAAAGGATGAATAAAATGAAATTAGTAAATGATGATGTTTATTTTATGGAATTAATGAAAATTTTAGGTAGAAGAATTATTTCTAAACGTCATTCACAACATAATGGGGTAATTGTAACAACTTTTTTAGATAAATCAGTGACTTATGAAACTGATGTAAAATCTATTTGTGATGTAAGAGTTAGAAAAAGAAAACCTTTTACTTTTGAAGAAAAATTTTAATCTATTGAAATCTATAAGAACATAAAATAAATAGTAATACACAAAAAAACAAATTATAAAACTATATAATTTGTTTTTTTATTTTAATTTATTAATTTTTATTTAAAATATTCATAATTTCTTATTTTATCTTCCTCTTCCATACTAAGTTTTATATATTCTTTAAACTCTTTTTCAAATACTATTATACTTATAATTAAAGTTAAGACTCCAATTACACAAATTGTAGAAAAAGTGTATAATAAAAAGTTTAATTTTAATATAAAAATTTTTGAAAATATTAATATCATACAAAATAATATAAAAGCTACTAAAGTTAATATTAGTGAATTTTTAAATAATTTATAACTAAGTGTCTTTTCTAATTTACATCTAACCATAAATTCTTTTCTTAAACTTGTTTGTGCCATAGTTAATCTCTCCTTTAACAGTTACAAATCTAATTTTATAAAAATTTAAATAAATATAAATTAAAATTAATTTATTGTATTTAATAAATTATAACATATAAGTCAAATTCTAAATTATTTACTATTTTTCTTTTCCTTACTTCTTTTATCATTTATAATATCCATTTCTTTTTCTGTAATTAAAGTTACATTATTTTCTTTAGCCCAAGCAACACAACCTTTTAACACTGTATTTAAGAAAACTCTTGGTACTTTTACAAGCTTTGCACATGCTTCATCTGTAAATTTTACATCAACATCTATTCTTGAAGCTGCATATTTTACTGTATCCAAACTAATTCCTTTATCACTAGGTATTGGCATGCTAATTGGTGTTTTAAATCTTGTATACCAGAAATTTTTATTATCTCTATATCCATAATCTACTGGTACTCTTGGGAAAGCACTTTTCTTTACACCATCAATTATTGAACTATAATATTTTTCTTTTATCAAGATTTTATTAACTTTTAATATAAAATGAGCACCATTTTTGCTTGTTATACCGTTAAAATCATGATATGGTGGGAAATATTCTTCTTGAAATTTATCGTCTTGTGCATTATCTAACTCTCTTACCCATGTACATTCAAAAACTTGAAATGCTTCTTTTATAATCTTTGGGAATTTTTCGTCTGGATGTTCAAGAGACATTTTTCCATCTACTAATGTAAATATTGTATCTTTCATTTTTTCTTCAGGTGTTTCACCAGGATAACCTAATCTTACTGCCTCTTTAAAATATTTTCTATCATCTGTTATAAAATTTATTGCACATTTTCCATTGGTTAAAATATTTTTTGCTGTATTGGAGCTATTTCTACAGCAAAGCAACATTGCATAATAATCTTTTCCTGCAATATAATATGGAAAACATAAAGAATATGAACCTAAACTTGTCATTCCATTTTCACATAATGTTGCAATTTCTGTTGTTGGCATAGGAAAAAAAACTTGATGTTTGATAAAAATTATCAACAATTCTCATATCTTTAAATCCATTTAATTCCTCTAATTTTTTAACTTCTTTTTCACTCATAAAATCACCCTTACTTTAATTTATTTAATATATTTTCATTTTATATCATAAAAAAACTTTTTTCAATATAAAAAAAGCTAGAAATATAATATATTCCTAACTTTTGATATTTTTTTGCAGTGTTCTTGCTAAACATTCTGGGCAAATAGCCTCGTATGCTCCATCTCCTCCGATCTCAATTTGTTTTCCTTCAAAAATAATGTTTCTTTCTTTATCTACTCTAACATTAAATTTTGCTTTTTTTCCACATCTACTACAAATTGTTTCAAGTTCTTCTTTTCTTGTAAAATATCTAATAAGTGCTGAAGAACCTTCAAAGAAGTCTTGCTTAAAATCTGTTTCAAGTCCAAAGCAATAAACATTACAAATTCCTAAAGAATAAATAAAGAAAAGTTCCATTACTTGCCAAGTTTTCAAAAATTGTGCTTCATCTATAAAAAGATAATCTATTTTTTTATCTTTTACATATTCTTTAAAGCTAAAATTTTCATCATATGTTTTTGCTTCTATAGATTGTTTTCCAAATCTTGTTGTTATCCGTCCTACACCGTATCTATAATCTCCACTAAATGTAAAAACATCAACAATCTTATTAGCTTTTCTAAAGTTATATACTTTAGTAATAAGGGTAAGTGATTTTCCAGAACTCATAGTTCCGTACCAAAAAACTCCTTCTTTCATATAATTTCCTCCTGTTAATATATAAAATCCTATATATAATAATAATTTAAATCATAAAAATTATAACATATAAAAAAATATATATCAACTTTATCTTTCTTTATTTTTATCTATATCATCTTTATTTAACTTTTTACTTTTTTCCTCACTTTCTTTTCTTTCTAAAGTTTCTTTTACTGGATTTTTTTGTACTAAATTTTCAAGTCCTAATTTATTATTTACTTTTAAATTTTTACTATCATTTTGTTTTTCTAAACTTTCTTGCACTTTCAATTCTTTTTTTATATCTAAATCTTTACTTTCTAAATTATAAATAATATTAGCTATTGAAGTTTCATCAATTCCAAGTGTTTCTAAATAATCTTTTACTCCAAGATCACCATATTCTTTATATATTTTATTTAAATCTTGTTCTAAATTTTCCATAAATATTACTCCTAATTATATTTTTTTCTATCTAAAGATGCTTGTATATCTCTTCCTAGAAATATATTACGTATAAATGCAGGTATTTTATATAACGATCTTAGTAAAAATCTACATTCACTTTTATATCTTTCAACTTCATATTCCATATCTTTTATTTGTGATTTATAATCATCTATTATTCTTTTTGCATTATTTAAATCATACTCTATATTACCTGTATTCATTTTTAAATCATCTATCTGTTGAAATCTTTGTATGTTTTCTAGTTTTACTTTTTTTATATAATTATCAATTTCTTCCTTAGTATATTTTTTTATATTATTACTATTTGCCTTATTATTACTTAAACTATATATTCTATTTTGCATATATTTTTTTCTTTTTTCTTCATATTCTTGCAATTTAGTTTTATCGTTTTTTCTATACTCATTCATATATCGTTCAACATCATCAAATGTTTTCATACTAAACATATTATCACCTTTTCATTTGTATATATAAAGATAATAGCATATATGTATAAAATATACAATATTAAAGCCTTGTTTTTACAAAAAAAGAAAGTAGAAAATGAAGTGTATCTCCAAATTCTACTTTTTAAAATAATTTTTTTATAAATCAACTAATTTTTCTAACTTTTTTAATTTTTCTTTTAATACCTCAATATCTTTTTCTAAACTAATAATTTTATTTTTAAATGCTTCATGATCGTTATTTTTAATATAAAAAACTGGTCTTATAGCAGCTGTACATTTTTGCTCCTTTACAACTAAATCTTCTTCTTTATTTATTTCATTACTAGATACTAGTGTATTATCTAATAAATTAAATCTATAAGGAGTAGTTTCAAAAACTTTTACATTTAAGCCAAGATTTGAATTAATCAAACTATTACTATACTTTTTCAACATTTTTTCTGTTGTTAAAAAATATTTAACTCCACTATATTTTAATTTTCTTCTCACATCTCTACTAAAATTATTAATACTGTAACTTTCAAGTAGATTTAATTTACCATCTTCATTTTTTACATACAAATCATTTGGAACAAAAATATTTTTCCTATCTTCAAAATTTTCTATTTTTAAATATGCTTTTTCAAATCCTTTTTTAATAAATCCACTTTCTTCATCAAGTATAAATAATTTTTCTTCCTCTAAAACTTTAATATCAATATTTAATATATTTGATATATCAAAAAGACTTATACTTTTTGTAAATGAAACATTTCTTCCATCTAATGTTTTTCCTTTAATAAAACTTAAAATTCTATCTAGTTCATTATTAAAATTATACCATCCATTATATCCATAAAAAGTAATTTCTTTTAATTCTTCTAACAAATTTATTGGCGTATATTTATCATACAATATGCCATTTATTACTTCTTGTCCAATATACATAGTATCAATTTTTCTTGAATTATCAATACTTGGTAATTTAATTTTTTGTTCTTTTTTACCATTTTGATAAATAAGGCTTCTACATTCTTTTGTTCCATAAATTAAAATTTCGAAAATTTTCTTAGAACGTTCCATTTCAAATAATTCTAAATTTTTATTTGCTTCTATATTAATACTTTTATCATTATTATCAAACGATTTTAAATAAAAAACTGGTCTTATAGCAGTAATATTTTTTATATATCTTTCTTCAAAATTACTATTAAATCCATAAGAATCATTGTTAAAAAAGTAAAAGATTGCACTATCCATATTAATGTAATTTTTAACTTTATCAGTATTTTTGGATACATATCCTAATGTAATTTTTATATTATTATTTTCTACATTCATTCCCAATGAATTTAATATATATGGTTTGTCTAAAAAAACAATATCAAAAATATTTTTTTCTTCTTCTGACAAACTATTTTTATTTACTTTATATGAATATGCATTTATTTTATCATTAACTAGCTCTAATTTATATTTCTTATTAAAATTACAAATATCATTCAAAGAATTACCAAAATTTTGTGATAAGTTTATATCAGTGTTTCTTTTTGCATTTTCTTTATATATAATTTTTCTATCATAATCTAATACAATGTTAAATAAACAGTTTATATCATTTGCATTAATAGATCTTTGATACATGATTTTTCTTCCATCTGAAGATATCCCTTCTATTAATGATGCAATTTCATCATAAAACTTTATATAATACTCAATAAAACTATTAATACCATAATCTTGACAAAATTTAAAATAAATATTTTCAGATTTATCAAAATTTTTACTTTTTTTGTATATATCAATATTTTTATTTAACATTTCTAAAAGTAAATTACCCGTTTTTACAAAAAAATCTGGTATATCTTTTAAAGTGTATTTTTCATAGATTTCATCACCTATATTTTCATAACCAATAAATACTGCTGTTAACTTATCATCAATAAGTTTTTGTGGATAATCTTTTATATATGGTAATATTTTACCATTATCTTTGGTATAAATTACAATTTCATCCCCAATTTTTAAATTTGATTTTTTTAACTTTCTTTCCATATTAATGTTTTCCTCCTTTTTAATAAAAAAATAAGAATAAAATATTAAAATACCAAGAAATTATATCATACTATATTTAACATGTCAAAACAAAAAGCAAGGTAATACCTTACTTTTTAAATTATATTTTCTTCAATTCTAATTAACTGATTATACTTACAAACTCTATCAGTTCTTGATGGAGCACCAGTTTTAATTCTAGGTATATTAAGACCAACAGCAAGATCAGCAATAGTTGTATCTTCTGTTTCACCAGAACGATGAGATATAACTGGTAAATATCCATATTTTTGTGCCATTTGTATTGTATTTATAGTCTCTGTTACTGTTCCTATTTGATTTGGTTTTATAAGTATTGAATTAGCAATATTTCTTTCTATGCCTAATTTTAATCTTTCTATGTTTGTTACAAACAAATCATCACCAACAAGACTTATCTTTTTTCCTAGTTTTTTTGTAAGCATTTCCCATGCTTCAAAATCATCTTCTGATACACCATCTTCTATTGAAATTATTGGATATCTAGAAACTAGATCTTCATAATATTTAACTAGTTCTTCTTTTTGATATAAAACAGAACTTTTCCAAAAATAATATGCACCTTCATTCTTGTTATTTTTAGCTTCTTCATACATTTCTGTAGCAGCTACATCAATTGCAAGTTTAAAATCTGTATCTGTATTATATCCAGCTATCTCTATTGCTTGTATAATTAGTTCAAAAGCTTCTTCATCTTTTTTTAAATTTGGTGCAAAACCACCTTCATCACCAACTGATGTTTGATAACCATTTTTCTTTAATACTTGTTTTAAAGTATGAAATACTTCTGAACACATTCTTATTGCCTCTTTAATATTTTTGGCGCCAACTGGAACTATCATAAATTCTTGAATATTTACACTATTATCAGCATGTTTTCCACCATTTAATATATTCATCATAGGTACAGGTAGCTTTGTTGCACTCACACCACCAATATATTGATATAGTGGTAAATTAACTGCAACAGCTGCTGCTTTCAAAACAGCAAGTGAAACTCCAAGTATTGCATTTGCACCTAAATTTGATTTATTTTTAGTATTATCTAATTTTATCATTGTATAATCTATTTTTTGTTGTTCTAATACATTCATCCCAATAATTTGTGGTGCTATTTTTAAATTTACATTTTCTACTGCTTTTAATACTCCTTTTGACATATATCTTTTTGAGTTAACATCTCTTAATTCATATGCCTCATAATATCCAGTAGAAGCACCAGATGGTACTGAAGCTCTACCAAGTATTCCTCCTTTTGTTATTACATCTACTTCAACTGTTGGATTTCCTCTTGAATCCAATATTTCTCTTGCATGTACACTTTCTATAATTAATTTATCTTTTTTACCCATAAAAAAACCTCCTAATACTATTATATACTATTAGTATTAGGAGTTATACAATTTATATACTTTATATATTTTTTTATACATTTTTTTATTTTTTGTTATCATTAACTCTAGAATTTTCTTTTAACTCTCTTAAAAACTTATCTTTCCTATTTACTTCTAATTCATTTTTTTCTTTTATTTCAAATTTATTTTTTAGTTTTTCATTATACTTTTCTTGACGCTTTATTTCAAACTCTAAATCTGATATTTCTTTTGTAATCTCATCACAAACTAGAACATCGTCATTTCCAACTAAACTATCCTGTGCAATTTCTTTTTTAGCTTGATTAAAATACAAAAGATCAAGTGAAACTTTTTTATCTGTTAAGTCCTCATTTAATTCTTCTAAAGAAAGATCTAATTCTTGATCTATATCATCTTTTTCTAATACTGTTTTACATACAGATTTTGCATAATCTTTGAATAAATTATAATCTAAATCTAAATATTTATTTTTATTATAATATTTATATTCAAAGTAACAAAGTTGATACATAAGAGCCATAAATCTTTTTTGAGATATTTTTTTATCCTCTAACATTTCTGTTAAATCATACTCTATTTTAGTTATACTTTTTTTAATTTTTTCCATTGTTACATTATATAGTCTATCTTGTTTTATTTTCTCATTTTTTTCTTTCTGTTTTCTTTCATCTAGAATTTCTTTTTTTCTTTTTGAAGATATTTTCCTAAATTTTCTTTTTTTGCAATTAGGACATGTAAGTCTTTCACTATATGGCTTTGTAATGTCAGGTTTTGTTTCATTCTCATCAATTATATATCCACAATTAAGGCATACAAATATTCCATATTCATCATATTTTTCATTTTCTTCATCTTCATTTTTTTCTGGTTCACCAGAAAATGGATCTAAACCATTTTCTATACAATATGTATACCACTCAGACTCTGTTTCAAAATCTTCACGTGTTTTATATACTTCTTCTTCCATAAGAACTTACCTTCCTATTTTAATTTAACTAGACTTACTCCTGTCATTTCACTTGGTATATCTTCTCCCATTAATGTAAGCAATGTTGGAGTTATATCACAAAGTCTACCCTCATTTAAAGTTTCAACTCTATCAGATACTACTATAAATGGCACATCAAAAGTAGAATGTGAAGTTATTGGTTCTCCAGTTTTAACATCTAACATTAATTCACAATTTCCATGATCAGCTGTAACTATAGCTTCTCCACCAACTTCTTCAAGTTTTGAAATTACTTTTCCTACACATTTATCTAAAGCTTCAACTGCTTCAATTGTTTTTTCTAAATTACCTGTATGACCTACCATATCACCATTTGCATAGTTCATTATAATTACATCATACTTTTTAGAATCAATTGCACCTAATACTTTATCTGTAACCTCATATGCTGACATTTCTGGTTTTAAATCATATGTTGCAACTTTAGGAGAAGCAACTAAAATTCTTTCTTCACCAGAATATTTTTCTTCTTTTCCTCCATTGAAGAAAAATGTAACATGTGCATATTTTTCTGTTTCTGCTACTCTAAGTTGAGTATATCCTTTATTTGAAATATATTCACCAAATGTATTTTTTAATTCTACTGGTTTATATGCTACATGAACATTTTTTAAAGATTCATCATATTGAGTCATAGAAACAAAATATATTTCATCTGATTTGATTTTTTCAAACTCATTAAATCCATCTAATTTAAATGCTTTTGTAAGTTCTCTTGCTCTATCTGGTCTAAAATTAAAATATACTATAGAATCTCTATTTTGTACTATTGTTAATGGTTCTTGATTTTCATCTACTATAACTACTGGTTTAACAAATTCATCGAATTCTTGTGCTTCATATGATGTTTCAATTGCTTTTTGAACATTTTTAAAATAATTTCCTTTTCCAAAAGCTAAAGCATCATATGCAAGTTTTATTCTTTCCCATCTGTTATCTCTATCCATAGCATAATATCTTCCAGATAATGTAGCTATTTTTCCAACACCAATTTCTTTAATTTTCTCTTCTAATTTTTTTAAATATTCAACTGCTGAAGTTGGTGGTGTATCTCTACCATCTAATATTGCATGTATATATACATTTTGAATATTCTCTCTTTTTGCCATTTCAAGTAATGCATATAAATGATCTATATGACTATGTACTCCACCATCTGATACTAAACCTACTAAATGTAAATTAGAATTATTCTTCTTTACATTTTCCATAGCTTTTAAAAGTTCAGTATTTTTGAAAAACTCTCCATCATTTATCTCTTTTGTAATTCTTGTTAATTCTTGATATACAATTCTTCCAGCACCAATATTAGTATGTCCTACCTCAGAATTTCCCATTTGTCCTTCTGGTAGGCCAACAGCAAGACCACTTGTTTTTACTGATGTGTTTTTATATTTTTCAAACAACCTATCAATATTTGGCTTTTTAGCAAGTTTAAAAGCATTTCCTTCAGTTTGTTTATTAATTCCAACTCCATCTAAAATCATTAATAAATATTGTCTATTTTTCATATATTAAATCACTAATACCTTTCTACCATCATGGTGTATATATTATATCATTTTTCTTAATAATTTACAATAGCAACAAAATCTTCTGTAAGTGATGCACCACCTACTAATGCTCCATCTATATCTTCCATATTTAATATTTCTGCTGCATTATTTGGTTTAACACTTCCACCATATTGTATTCTTACTTTATCTTTTACTTTTGAAGAATACATATTTCCTATAGTATCTCTTATATATTTACACATTTCCTGTGCTTGACTTGCTGTTGCTGTAACACCAGTACCAATAGCCCAAATTGGTTCATATGCAATTACAACTCTATTTGCTACATCTTCACCATTTATATTTTCTAAAGCTTTTTCAACTTGTTTTTTTACAACATCAAACATTAAATTATTATTTCTTTCTTCTAATGTCTCCCCTACACAAATTATTGGATTTATACTATTTTCAAGTAATATTTTAGCTTTTTTATTTACCATTTCATCTGTTTCATTAAAATTAATTCTTCTTTCACTATGACCAACTATACAATAACTACAATTTACTGAAAGCAACATATCAGGTGCTGTCTCACCAGTAAAAGCACCTTTTTTTTCATAATATACATTTTGTGCTCCAAGTTTTATATTAGTTCCATCAAGTACATTTGATATTCTATCAAGTGAAACAAAATTTGGACATATTACTACATCTATTTCATCTGTATTTATTCTTTCTTTAATATTATTTACAAAATATTCTGCTTCAGATACAGTAAAATTCATTTTGTAATTTCCAGCTATTATTTTTTTTCTCATTTTTTTCACCTCAATTTAATTTAAAATTATTTTTAATTTAACTTCCTCATCGTTTACCCATGATGGTTCAATATCTTTACTTGCAAATTTAAATTTTAGTACTCCATTTTCATCTATACTCCAGCTTCCATTCCAATTAGTTAATTTCTCTGATTCAATTTCAGTATAATTTCCTGCTTCTAAATCTTTATTTATTTTTTCATATAATTCATCAAAAGAATTTTCATCTGTTGTCATATTATCCATTAAATATGTTGCCACACTTGTTTGTAATACATCATATTCTTTTAAAAATCTTTCTTTACTATCTGTACCTTCATATCTTGTTTTTAATTCATTTTGATATTTTGAAGCATCAAGATTGCTAATATCTGTATTATCATTTATTTTCTCTTTAGAAAAAAAGATAACATACACAAGTAAAAAAACTAAAAGTACTAATATTACAAATAAGCCAAGTTTTTTATAATTTACAGAATATTTCTTATTTTTATTATTGTTGTTACTATTGCTATTATTATTTTTTTTATTACTCTTATTTATATTAACTGTATTTTTATTTTCTTTTTTTATATTATTTGTATTATTTACATTATTTTTGTTATTAATATTTCTCTTTTCCATATGTTCACATCTTTCTATTTATCTAGTAAAGCCTCTATTCCAGGTAATTTTTTACCTTCCATAAATTCAAGTGATGCACCGCCACCTGTTGAAACGTGTGACATTTTATCTTCAAGACCAAATTTTTCTACTGCTGCTGCACTATCACCGCCGCCAATAATTGTTACTGCATTTGAATTTGCCATAAATTCTGCAATTTTTCTTGTACCATTTGCAAATTCATCAATTTCAAATACTCCAACTGGACCATTCCATACTACAGTTCCGGCTTTATTAATTTCTTCTTCAAATAATTTAATAGTTTCAGGTCCTATATCAAGTCCCATATATCCATCTTCTATTTCATCTACTTTTGTTATATGTGTTTTAACGCCAGATTCTAATTTATCAGCAACAACATTATCTACTGGAAGTATAAACTTAACATTTTTATCTTTTGCTTTTTTTACAACTTCTGTTGCAATATCTAATTTATCATCTTCACAAAGTGAATTACCAATTTTTCCACCTTGTGCTTTTATAAATGTATAAGTCATTGCGCCACCAATCATTAATGTATCTACTTTATCAAGTAAAGCATTTAGTACTCCAATCTTACTTGATACTTTTGAACCACCTACTATTGCTACAAGTGGTCTTTTTGGATTATTGATTCCATTATCTAATGCTTCTAATTCTTTTTCAATTAAAAATCCACTAACTGATGGTAAATAATGTGTAACACCTTCTGTTGAAGCATGCGCTCTGTGTGCTGTACCAAAAGCATCATTGACAAATATTTCAGCAAAAGAAGCAAGTTTTTTTGCAAATTCTGGATCATTTTTTTCTTCCATTTCTGTCATTCTTGTGTTTTCTAATAAAACAACTTCTTTTTCTTTTAAATTATCAATTACATTTTTTGTTTCATCAGAATAAATATCTTTTAATAATGGTACATTTACATTTAAAAGTTCACTAAGTCTTTTTGCTACAGGTGCTAAACTAATATTTTTTCCTGTTTTTCCAATATGTGAACAAAGTATAACTTTTGCATTATTATCTATCAAATATTTTATAGTTTTTAAAGATTCTACTATTCTTTTATCACTTGTAATTTCTCCATTTTTATCAAGTGGTACATTAAAATCACATCTTACTAATACTTTTTTATGTGATACATCTATATCTTTTACTGTTTTTTTATTAATCATAAGTTATCCCCCATTTCAAAAATGGCTGGTTTTTGTATAGCCAGCCATTTGATTTTTTATATTATTTATTATCTACTTCATGCATATGAGTTACTAAGTCAACAACTTTGTTTGAATAACCCCATTCATTATCATACCATGATACAAGTTTTACAAAAGTATCACTCATTTGAATACCAGCTTTAACATCAAATATTGATGTATGTGGATCATGAATGAAATCAGATGATACTACATCATCATCAGTCCATGACATAATACCTTTTAATTCACCATCACATGCTTCTTTTATTGCAGCTACAATTTCTTCATATTTTGCAGGTTTTGCTAAATTACAAGTTAAATCAACAACTGATACATCCAAAGTTGGAACTCTAAATGACATACCAGTAAGTTTACCATTTAATTCTGGTATTACTTTTCCAACAGCTTTTGCAGCTCCAGTAGATGATGGAATAATGTTATATGTAGCAGCTCTTCCACCTCTCCAATCTTTTTTAGATGGGCCATCAACTGTTTTTTGAGTTGCTGTTACAGAATGTACTGTTGTCATTAATCCTTCAACTATTCCAAATTTATCATTTACTACTTTTGCAAGTGGAGCAAGACAATTTGTTGTACATGAAGCATTTGAAACTACAGTCATATCTTTTGTGTATTTATCTTGGTTTACACCCATTACAAACATTGGTGCATCTTTAGATGGTGCAGAAATTACTACTTTTTTTGCTCCACCAACTAAGTGAGCACTTGCTTTTTCTGTAGTTGTAAATACACCAGAAGATTCTACAACATATTCTACTCCTGTTTCACTCCAAGGAATATCTTTTGGTTCTTTACAGTTATATACTTTAATTTCCTTTCCGTTTACTAATAGTTTATCATCAACTATTTCAACTTTTGCGTTTAATTTTCCATGAATTGTATCATGAACTAACATATATTTCATGTAATCAAGTTCTATAAATGGATCATTTACTGCTAATACTTCAACATTATCTCTTTCTAAAGAAGCTCTTAATACTAATCTTCCTATTCTACCAAATCCATTTATTCCTAATTTTATTTTCTCCATACTAATACCTCCTCGTACAGTTATATTTTACATCAATAAAAGTAGATTTTCAATAGTATTTTCAAAATTTTTCTTTATTTTACAAAGAAAAAATAGTGTATTACAAAACACACTATTCTTCGACATATTCTTTTATTCAATAGTCATATTTGGATTAAACTTCATATTTAAATTTAATTCATTATCATTACTATTTTTATTCTCTCCAGGTTTTAATATATCTAAAGTTTTTACTACAAATTTGTATTTTTTAGAATTTGGTTCTAATTCAAAAACATTTATTGTATTTTCTAAAGTTGGTTCTAAATGTTTTAATTCAGTTGTAAAATACATATCCTCATCTTTTAGTTCAGTAGATACCTTTTTTATAATTCTAAACATCTCTGCTATATGTTGTACATCTTCTCCAACAAATACAATTTGTGGTTTATCATAAAATCCACCATCATTTCTTGCAAAATTTTCAAAGAAATCTGAGAAAAGTTGTACTTTTTCTGCAAACATATTTTGCCAATCTTCATTTCTTCTTACTATTTCAAATACAAGATTTAATTCATCTGCACCATTTTTTAATGTAACAAGACCACCAGTTGGTTTAAATTTTACATTGTATTTTTTTGAATAAAGTACTAAATTTATATTACAGCTTTCATATGCAGCAACTTTTTGCATATATGCAATCATTATTTGATTTGCTGCAAGTCTTCTTTTTAATGCATATGCAGGTTTTGTATTATCTGTTGGTTGCCATGTTGTAGCAATATTTCTTTGTTTTAAAATATATGTGGCGATTTTATCCATTGCATATGCTCTATATGAACTCTTTCCAGACTCACTTTGGAAATAGTAACGTGCTATAACTTTTGATTTTGTTAAGTCTTCTAACCACTTCGCAACCTTATTTTGTCTTTTTTCTGGTTCAATATCTTCTAACTTTCCTCTTAATTCTAAGATTTGTGTCACTTGTCTTGAAGTAACAAATCCAAATTCGTTTACTACTTCTAATGCTTTTATATGAGATTCATTTATATATCCCATATCCATTTTGAAAACTACTTGATTTATTGATGCAAAACCTTCTTTACCATCAAACACTTTTACTTCATTTTCTCTAACCGCAAAAGGTGACACAGCAGTTTTTACTTCTTTATCATTTACCATATTTCTTCATCTCTCCTTAAATTTAATTTTGAAATTTAGATAGTAAAAGTAAGTATTAAATTATCTTTTACTAGAATTAATTATACTACAAAAAAACTGTTATTTCAATGATTTATTTTAAAATTACTTAATATTACAAATTTAGACAAAAAAAGTGATAAAACTAATTATCACTTTTTACCAAAAAAATAACTCAATAAATTTATATACTATGTATATAATTATTAAAATTGCGATTAATTTAGCAAATAAATATATTATTGCTGAACTAAAAATAAAACCTAAAAACACTAAAAAAATAATGAATTCCATTTTATATTCCCCCAAATTTAGTATTAACTTCTTAATAATCATATAAATCATTTATATTTTATCATTTTTTTTTATATATTTCAACACTTGCTTGTTTTTATGTAAAATAATACGTTAATATGTATTGATATTTTGATGTTTTTGTGATATAATATAATTATAATAAAAATTGAATATTTCTTATAAATTATTTAAGGAGGATATTGTATATGTTAGGATTAATATTTGAAGGTATTTTTGGATTTATAGCTATATTAATTCAATATTTTATTGACGTTATATTTGCTATTTTCCCATCTTGGTTAGTTTACGGTTCTATTATAGCTTACATTATTTATAAAATAGTCCAAAAAATAAAAAAGAAGGATAAAATTTGAGGCTGCTGAAAAAGTAGTCGAAAATGACTCTCAAAAAATCGTGAATTAGAAAATAATTTTTTCTGATTCACGAT
>CALWOE010000033.1 GCA_944383035.1 uncultured Clostridia bacterium | reverse complement strand
AGTTGTACATTAAAATCAAATGTAAGAGTAAAATATATTACTTCGTAATTTACTTGCTTTTAATTTTTCACTTAACATTTTTGAAAAAATATTATAAATTTTATTAAATATCTTGACTTTTTCAAATTAGATGGTATAATTATATACGTAACATATTTGGAAGAGTGTCCGAGTGGTTTAAGGAGCCAGTCTTGAAAACTGGTGATGTCGAAAGGCACCGTGGGTTCGAATCCTACCTCTTCCGCCAATATAAAATTTGTTCGAAAAGAAATGTTGATTTTTCAATGTTTCTTTTATTTTTTATACTTGTTAATTTTTGTTGACAAGTATTAGATATTTATAAATTAATGAATTTTAATTTTAGTTTATATATTGACAAATTTATTTTATATTGTTATAATATACATGTTGTTAGTGGAGACTTACCCAAGTGGTGAAGGGGACAGTTTGCTAAACTGTTAGGTTCCGTAAGGGGCGCGAGGGTTCGATCCCCTCAGTCTCCGCCAAATGTTTGTTTTGTCTGAAATAAACATTAATATTTAAAACTTTTCCTGGTATTCGTATCGGGAAATTTTTTTGTTTCTCAGTACTATTTCTAAGTTTAATTTAAATTTTTATATTAAATTTGTTTTTTCTATTATCTTTTTTGTAAAGTTATCATCATTATTTTTATAATAAAAATATTTTATTATTTTGTGTATTGTAGAAAAAGTACAGGAGATATGTTTTTGCATATTTCCATAATTTATATTAAAAATTTGTCAGTATGTTATAAATAAGAAGTTATATTTTTGTTTATTTTTTTTATATTATGTGATATAATAATAGTAGTATATAAGATTGGCGAAATTTTTGTCTTATATACGCTTGTTAAAAGCAAAGGGGATGTGTAAAAGCAAGTCTCCTTATTTTATTTTAAAAGTAAGTTACTATAGTATAAATAAGAAGTATAAGCTTATTATTTTTTTTGACATTGTATGATATAATAATATTAGTATATAGGATTGGCGAGATTTTTGTCTTATATACGCTTGTTAAAAGCAAAGGGGATGTGTTGTTAAAGCATATCTCCTTAATTTTGTTTAAAAGGAAGTATTTATGGATAAATAGAATAAAGTATATGTATATAAAAATTTAAAATAATAGGAAAATATATTAATTGTGTATAAAAATATAGAAATTATACTGAAAAAAAAGTTCATCTAATTAAAGATGAACTTAGAAAAGAATTGAAACTTGTCAATATAGAGTTCAAGTACCCATTTAAAGATATGGAATGGAAAAAAAGAATAATCAATAATTAAAAAAAGATAAGGACATATATTTTTAACTTCAGGAAAGAAATAACCAAGAATAATAATTGGTGTTTCAACAGTGTATATAAAAGAAAATATTGGAGCCAGGCCAAATGTAATCGATAACATAATATTAATATAATTGTATTTTAGATAGATAATTATAAAATTAATATCTATATCTTTTATACTAATACCAATCTTGTTTTCAATTTTTTCTAAAGTGTAAGACATATAAATCCTCTTATTGTTTTGTAGAATAGTAAAATTGCATTCCGTCTATACTTACACTAGGTGTTGCATAACTACTGTTTAATCTTATAGAGTCATCAGTAAAGTATAATGAACCATTAGTTGGATCATATCCTGATAAAGCCATTTTAGCTGCTTTGTATGCATTTTCATTTGGCGTTAAATTAATTTGTCCATCATCCACAACAGCAAATTGGTTTGGTGCATAGATAATTTCTTCTAAAGTATCTCCTTTAAATAATGGTGAATTCATCCGATTAATTACAACAGCACCACATGCTGCCATTGCTTCGGTTCCGTTACCTCTTGCTTCAGCATACACTAAACGAGCTAAAAGTTCAATATCTTCTTGATTTTCTTTTTCCATTTTTTCTTGTTCTAATTGTTTCTTTTTTTCTTCTTCTTGTCGTTTTAATTCTTCAAGTTCTACTTTTTTTCTTTCTTCAGCAATCTTTTGTTCGGCTTGAACTTTTAAAGTTGAAACAACTTCAGAAGTTTTAAAGTTTAAACTTCTAATACTAATCATAAAATGATTATCTTTACAAGTAATGGTTGAACCTTTAAAAAAGGCTAGTGTAAAAATTGAAAAGAAAAATACCATAATGGTCATAATACCTCTTTTTGATAATCTTCTTTTCTTCTTTTTGACAATAGTTTTCATAAATAACCTCCTATATTAATATTTTCCTTAGATTTTAATAACTACCTAAGAAATTCACTATTGTATACAATTATATTATAACATTTTTTGAATTTTATGTCAACAAAAAAAGCCACATATAAGTGACTCATGATTTTAGCATAAATATTGATTCTATAATATTTATTACTTCTGATACAAATAAGAAGATTCCACAAAGTTGAGTAATAGCAATTGCAGTTCCAAATGGGTTAAGTAAAATAATTATACCAATTACAAATGTCATAATTGAACCAATTAAAAGGAATGCCCAGTTTGGAGCGTTAAAACTTTTCATGTTAAAAGCAAGTTGAAATTTAATAATACTTTGTATTATAGTCCATGATCCAATAATTATAGGTAGTAGTCCATTTATTAAATCTGGATTTATAAAAATAGCAATACCAACTGTTATACAAATTATACCAATCACTAATTCAAAACTGTACATTTTAAATTCTTTAGATGATGAAAAATAACTTATACAATGTATTATTCCATTTAGTGTTAAAACAGCTGCAAATATTCTCATTACAAATGTCATAGAATCATATGGCTTGAATATTAAAAAAAGTGATATTATAACAAGTAATACAGATATTGCAAGAGATTTTTTACCATATCTTTTAATATATATATTCATAAAATATAACCTCCTTAAAAATTAGTATAACATATTTTGTAATATTTGTTAATATAAAATATTATATCCAAAAAAATTGTTTTTACAAATTTATAAAATAACTTGAATAATAGAGTATATGGTGCTATAATATACCTGGTTTTTAAAAAAGTAAGTAAAGATTTTATAAATTTATAAAGTTGGAGGTAGGATTTAATGTTAAATTTAAAAAATGTTTATATTATAAGTAAAGGCAACAGAGAATCCTATTTTGTTGTGAGTAGGATTGAAGAGTTTCTCAAGAATTTTGATATTAATGTCTATACTTATTTTGACAAAAACGATTTGGATTTTTTCAGTAACATTGATTTGGTAATGGCTGTTGGTGGAGATGGTACGTTATTAAAAGCATTTAGATATACTAGAAATAATACTAATCTTTTATATGTTGGTATAAATACTGGTAGTCTTGGAATGTTGCAAAATGTTAGAGAAGATCAATTAGGTACTTTTTTACAGTCATTAATTAATGGCTCTAATTTAAAGGTAAAAGAAACTAATATTTTAGAAATGATTGTTACTTTTAAAAACCAAAAAGTATTAAAAAGATTTGCTTTAAATGAAATTGTAATTAGAGGAAATACTATAAGTATGGATCTATATTCTAATGACGTTAGCATTGTTGGAAACAATTTTAAAGCAAGCGGAGTTATTTTTAGCACTTCTACTGGAAGTACAGGTTATTTAAAAAGTGAAAATGGTCCAATACTAATGGAAGACATTCCTTATGTTATTCAAAAATTTTTGGCACCTATTAGAAATAAGATAACAGGAGATTTTATTGATGCACCAACTGTATCAAAAAAATACAAAATATGTAATCTTAAAGGAAAATTTGACTTGTTAGTAGATGATGCACTTGTTAGTATTGTTGATGAAATAGAATCTATTGAGTTTAAAATCTCAGAAAAACCAATTAAATTATTAATTTATAATGATTTAAAAAAAGAAGAGTTAATTAGAACAAAAATATTAGATGTTTAATTTCATCAAAACACCTTTTAAAATATATAATGTTATAAAGTTATATATTTTGGGGGTGTTTTTTTGATATATATTATTATATTTACTATTTTTATGACTTTACTTGGTGCTTTAAGTAGTGGTATAGGTGGCTTTTTATCTAGTATGATAAAAATAGAAAATAAAAAAATTCTTGCATCTTTATTTGAGTTTACAGCTGGTATTATGACAGGTATTGTATGTATTGATATGATACCAGAAAGTGTTAGATTAACAAATATATATGTTAGTATTTTTGGAATTCTTTGTGGAATATATATAATATACTTAATCGAAAAAAAAGTAAGTAAAAATAATGAAAAAGATGTTTTTACAAATAAAAATAATAAAAGTATAATGTCTTTAGTTATAATTTTATCAATGAGTATACACAATATTATAGAAGGAATAGCAATAGGAACTTCTTTTTCATATTCTTATTCTTTAGGAATTACAATTTTAATTTCTATTTTTATTCATGATATTCCTGAAGGAATGGTAGTTGGTTTAGTAGATAAAGTAAATGATAAAATAAAAGAAAATATTTTGTTTGATAGTATTATTGTAGGTATGAGTGTTGGAATTGGTGTTTTAATTGGTCTTTTAGTAGGAGGAGTTGGAAGTTTTTATACATCTTTTGCTTTAAGTTTATCAGGTGGTGGAATGCTTTATATAGTGGCATGTGAGCTTATTCCAAATTCAAAAAATATAATATTAGATAAAAAAGTTTCTTTATTTTATATAGTCGGAATAATTTTAAGTATTTTAATAACTAATGTATAATAAATATATGTGTAATTGACTTTAATAATTAAATGTGTTAATATTATTTATGAAAAAGGAGATGTTTTATTTTTGAAAAAAGTAATGTTTGTATGTACTGGAAATACATGTAGAAGTGCTATGGCAGCAGCTTATATGCAATACTTAGTAAAAACTAAACAAAAACAAGATGATTATCTTATATCTTCTTGTGGTGTATCTGCTGTTACAGGTACTAGTGCAACATTAAATTCAATATATGTAATGAAAAAGCATGGTGTTGATATGGTAAAACATCGTTCAACATATATTGAAGATATAAATATAAAAGATTATGATTATATTTTCTGTATGACTAGTTCACAAAAATTAGCTGTTTTGAGTTTGTATCCATCTCTTAGTAATAAAACATATACTTTAAAAGAGTATATATTACATGATAATAAAAATTTAGATATTGAGGATCCATATGGATCAGATATAGAAAAATATGAAAAGGTAGCAAATGAAATAATGTCTTGTATTGATAAATTACTAAAATTAATATAAAGGAAGTGTTTTTTATGATTATTATAGGTTCTGATCATACAGGAATAGAATTAAAAAATAAAATCAAAGATTATTTAAAGGAAAATCAAAGAAGATTTATTGATGTAACTGATTTTCCAGATCAAACTGGTGATGATTATCCAGATATTGCTCAAATAATTTGTAAACAAGTTTTAAAAAATGATTCAAATATTGGTATAGCAATATGTGGTACGGGAATAGGTATTTCAATTGTATGTAATAAAATTAAAGGGATTAGGGCAGCACTTTGTGTTGATGAATATATGGCTGAGATGTCAAGAAGGCATAATAAAGCTAATGTATTATGTTTGGGAGCTAGATTAAAATATTTTGAAAGATTTGAAAATGTAGAAACAATACTTGATGCATTTTTAAATTCGTTTTATGACGGTGGTAGACATGATGTAAGAATTCAAAAAATAAGTGATATAGATAAAGCAAAAGGTGGAGTTTAAACATGGCAATAATATATAGTATAATATTTATTACTTTTCTATGTGCTTTGATTTTAACACCTATTGCAATTAAATTAGCTAAGAAGTTTAATTTGGTTGATATACCAAATGATGCAAGAAGAGTTCATGTAAAACCTATGCCAAGAATTGGTGGAATAGCTATTGTAGGTGCAATGTTTATTGGATTTTTACTTTATTATTTAATAACAAAAGATATTCCTACTATTGCATTAAGTGAAAAGTTTTTAGGATTTATACTTGGAGCATCGGTAATTGCACTTATGGGATTTATTGACGATGTTGTAGATCTTAAAGCAAGATATAAATTTTTATTTCAGTTAGTAGCAGCAACTATTTGTTATTTTTATGGTATAACAATTGGTGGAATAAAAATTCCATTTATATATACAAATATAATAGATTTTGGATTATTAGATTTCCCGGTAACATTAATTTGGATAATTGGAATTACTAATGCAGTAAATTTAATAGATGGTTTAGATGGTCTTGCTGCTGGTATTACTGCAATATCTGCAACAGCTTTGCTTATAATTTTCATTGCAACTTCAGCAAGTTTAGAGGCAATAGTTATTACTGCTGTATTATTAGGTGCAGTATTAGGATTTTTACCATTTAACTTTAATCCTGCTAAGACCTTTATGGGAGATGTTGGTTCAAACTTTTTAGGCTTTTGCCTTGCAGTTGTTTCTATTTTAGGTTTTGCAAAAGGATATACTTTAATTGCAATAATAGCTCCAATTCTTGCTTTGGGTGTTCCAATATTTGATACGTTATTTGCTATGGTAAGACGTTTTTTAAAAGGACAACCAATGTTAAAACCAGATGGTGCACATATACATCATAGACTTTTAAAACATGGCTTTAATCAAAGACAAGCAGTATTAATTTTATATACAATAACAAGTGCATTATGTATTGTTGCTGTTTTAATTGTTGCTGCTGATTTCTGGAAGTTAATATTACTTATTTTAGCAATGATATGTTTTGTAACTTTTGGTCTTTTTAGTGTAAGAAAAGAAAAGCATAAAAGACTTGATAAAAAAAATGAGTAAATATAATTAATTTATTATTTAGTATAAAAAATTAAATATAAAGTATAATATAAGGGAAGGAAGTATAAAATATGAAAGAAGAACTTTTACAAGAATTAAAACTTGCAATGAAAGAAAAAGATGAGATAAGAAAAAATACAATAACAATGTTAAGAGCTGCAATTTTGCAAGTAGAAAAAGATGAAAAAAAGACTTTAACTGATGATGATATAAAAGCTTTGGTTGCAAAAGAAGTTAAAAAAA
This sequence comes from uncultured Clostridia bacterium, assembly GCA_944383035.1. Lineage (GTDB taxonomy): Bacteria > Bacillota > Clostridia > TANB77 > CAG-465 > CAG-465. Next base: position 8,793 of record CALWOE010000033.1, on the reverse strand, counting down.
GAAAAGAATCTTTAGAAGAATTTAAAAAAGCTGATAGACAAGATTTAGTTACAGATTTAGAAAAAGAAATTGAAATTTTGTCAAAATATTTACCTGAACAATTAACAGAAGCTCAAATAGAAGAATTAGTAAAAGAAGCTATAAAAACTGTTGGGGCAACATCACCAAAAGATATGGGAAAAGTTATGAAAGAATTAAGACCAAAAACAAATGGTAAGGCTGATGGTAAAGTTGTAAGCGATATAGTAAAAAATGCATTAACAAATATGTAAAAGCCAAGATTACTTGGCTTTTTTATATATATATATAAAGAGAGGAGAGGTTTAATGATTAATATACAAAAAATAAATGATAAAAAGTTTAAAAGCATTTATTTTTCTTTTAATTATACAATAAATGCAAATAAAAAAGAAATGACAGAAAGTGCTATCTTAGCATCAATTATGAGTAAATCAAGTAGAAAATATAATTCACAAAAACAAATTGAAAAGTATTTAGGTAATTTATATAATACATTATTTGATGTTAATGTAGAAAAAATAGGTGATTTATATAATATAGAATTCAAATTAGAATGTATTAATAAGAAATATTTACCTGATAATATTGATGTTGTATCTGATGCTTTAAAATTCTTGTATGATATGATTTATGATCAGTCTATAGAAAATGGTAGATTTGATGAAAATCTGGTAAATAGAGAAAAAGAATATATCAAAGATAAAATAAAAGAACAAAAAGATGAAAAATTAAAATATGGTATATTAAAAATGGAACAAATTTTATCAAAAGATGAACCATTTGCTACAAGTGTATTTGGAGATGAAAACCAAATAGATAAAATAACTTCGAACGATATATATAATAGATATATTAATGTATTAAATGATTCATGCATAAATATATTGATTTCAGGAAATTTAGATGGATATGATAATATAGAAGAAATAGTAAAAAATATATTTAATGAGAAAATAAATAGTAGTGTAAACGCAAAAGATTTAGTATATGATAAACATATAGATGATTCTAATAAAAAAGATATAAATGAAACTTATGAAACACAACAAACTACACAAAGTGTAATAACTTTTGGTATGAGAATTAGAAATTCTACAACTGATGATTTTTTTGCTCTTAATGTATATAATGCTATACTTGGTTCTACACCAAGTTCAAAATTATTTCAAAATTTCAGAGAAAAAGAATCACTTGCATATACAGTAAGATCTAGATATTATAGATTTAAATCAATAATTATAATTTATGCTGGAATTCAAAAGAAAAATTATGAAAAAGCAAAAGAAGTTGTAGAAAAACAAATAAAAGATATGGAAGACGGAAATATAACTGATATAGAATTTAATGCTGCAAAAGATAGTTTGGTATCTGATCTTGTAGAATGGAATGATTCAAAAATGTCTCTTGCAAAAATGTTATTTGTAAATGCTTTTACAAATACAAATTATACTTTAAATGAAATGATAGAAAAAATACAAAAAGTTTCATTACAAGATGTTATAAATGTGGCTAAAAAAATTACTTTAGAAGAAATTTACTTATTAGGAGGTGAAGCTGATGTATAATGAGAAATTAATATCAAATGATATATTAGATGAAAAAACTTATCATTATGTTTTAAAAGATGGTTTAAATGTATATATTTGTAAGAAAAAAGGATTTAAGAAAAAAATTGGACTATTTGGTACAAGATATGGATCAATAAATAATGATTTTATAGATATTACTACAAATGAAAGAATAAAAGTACCAGATGGGATAGCTCATTTTTTAGAGCATAAACTTTTTGAAAAAGAAGGAGCTAACGCATTAGATTTATTTTCAAAAATGGGTGTTTCTTCAAACGCATATACAAGTTTTGATCATACTGTATATTTCTTTGAAACAATGAATAAATTTGAAGAATGTATAAAAATGTTAGTAAAACTTGTGAAAGAACCATATTTTACTGATGAAAATGTTGCAAAAGAACAAGGAATTATTGGTCAAGAAATAATGATGTATGATGATGATCCTGGTTTTGTTGTTTATTTTAATGCACTAAGAGCTATGTATAGCAAGCATCCTATAAGAATTGATATTGCAGGTACAATTGAATCTATATCTCATATTACAAAAGATTTATTATATACATGTTATAATACTTTTTATAGTCCACAGAATATGTTTTTTATAGTTGTTGGAGATGTAGATGAAAAAGAAACTTTAAAAATGATTGAAGAAAATATAAAATTATATGAAAAAAATTATGATTTAAATAGTACATCAAATGATAAAATTCAGAAGTTTTATGAAGATGAACCAACAGAAATTAATAAAAAAAGAATAGAAAAAGAAATGGATATTTATATGCCACAAATATGTATTGGTTATAAATTAAAAATTTCTGATAGTATTACTAATATTAAAAATGCTATTATAGCTGATATTGTGTCTGATATGTATTTTTCAAAATTATCAGATTTTTATGATACAGAATATAATAATGGCATTATAAGTTTTCCTGTAGAAATAAGCTTTGAGGGAAGTAATAATTTTTCACATATAGTAATTATAGGTGCATCAACTAATATAGAAAAATTAGAAACTGATTTAAATAATTATATTAAAAAAATAAAAGATCAAGAAATAGACAAAGATATGTTTGAATTAGCTAAAAAAAGAAAAATTGGTAGTTTAATTTTATCTTCTGATAGAATTGATAATTGTTATAGAAGAATTATAGAATCAGATTTAGAAAATGTAAAATTATATAGTGATATAGAAATATTAAATAAATTAACAATAGATGATGTAAAAGAATTTTTAAATTTATTTAATGAAGATAGTAAAGTAGTTTCTATTGTAAAAGAAAAAAATAAATAAAGTTAAAAATATAAAAATGATTGAATAAAAGAAAGAAAATTTCAAATTTTTCTTTCTTTTATTTATTATTTAAAAGCCTTTTACATATAATAGTAGTGTGGAATGTAATACATATAATGTAGATTTTTGTCGAAATTTGCGGTCGATTTTTGGTCAAAAAACATTGACAATATGCATATAGCATGGTATATTTTTATTAAGGACTTTATATAGGTGGTAAAAATGATCGAAGATGAAATAAATGTGTTAAAAGAAAAATTAGAGTATCAAATCGAAAATAATTATCCATATGAAAAAATATATAAAACAAGTGTAGAAATTGATAAACTTTTAGTTAAATATTATAAAATAAAAGAAAAATTAAATGATGTTTAATTTTTCAGCAAATGTTTTTATACTACTAAAAGAAATATTAAATAACATAAGTGCAAGTATAATAATTAATATATAATCAGTATCAGATTGAACTAATAAAAGTAGGATTAAACCTACAATTATTATGTCGTCAATAGCAAGTGTAAAACCAAAAATAGAAATATTATCATTTTCGATACGTAAAGGGCCTAGATTAAATCCTTTTTTTTCATCTTTTTTTATTCTATCATTATTAATTTCATTATTTTTAATATTATCAGTATTATTGTTATTTATTCCGTCTTTTTCTATATTTTTATTGTTAATTTCATTTTGCCTTTTTTCATTTATATTATTTTGATAATAATTGTTATATCTGTTTTGAAAAAAAGGATTAAAGGTAGGTGAGAAACGCCTTCTATTATAGTTTCTATATCTGCTCATGTAATTATTTTCATCAAACATTATCATCACTACCTTTTTTATCAAATATTCCTAATACCTTGATTATACCTAAAATAGTTATGTATTCATTTAATTTATCTTGTCTTGACTTTCTTAAAAATGGTTTTAATGATATAAGTAAATTTCTTTTGGGATCATTTGTATTCATTGTAGTTATTATTTTTTGTATTCTTCCAAATAATTTTGGATCAAAATTTGAAAAGTCGAATGAGTTTGAATCATTTTTGTTATTATTATTATTATTATTATTCGAAAATGTATTAATTAAATTACCTATATCTACATTTTTTAAAATATCAGTAATCGCTGAAAAATCAGTATTATTTGTATTGTCTAAATTAATATTTTTATTATTTATTTTTTTATTATTATTATTATTATTATTATTATCAATTTCTACATTTGAATCTTTTGTATCTTTATTTTCATTATTTTCTTTTTGATTCATTTTAGTTTGAATGCTTTGAATTAAATCTAATACTTTTTCATAATTTTCATTTGTATTATTTATTTTATTATTTTCCATTTTAATTACTTATTATTTTTATTATTATTAAGCATTCCAACTAAATTACTTAAATCTTCACTTGACATGTTTTGAACCATTCTACTTACCTGTTCGATTTTTGTTTTGTCAATATTTGAAAGTAACTCCATTAATTTTGAATTTAACATAGAATTCATTTGATTTTGATTATTTTCATTATTCATTTATACCATCTCCTTTATAAATCTTATATTAAGATTATATGCATACAAATTATTTTAGTGAATAAAATTTCTTTTTTTAGGAGGGATATTATAGAAAAGGTAAATAAATATAAAGATATAAAAAAATTATATAATAATTATGAAATAATAGGTGATCATATTGTGGTTTGTGATGAAAAAAATAATATTAAAACTTATAGAAAAATATATATTTATAAAATTGAACCATTAATTTTATTAGATGATAATATAGATGTTATAAATAAAATTATTAACAATTTTGAATGCTTTTTAAGGCAGATGTCAATAAACTTTCAAATTTTTATTAAAAATAAAAAATTAGATATAAATAATTATATAAATGATATTTTTGAAAGTGAAGAAAAATTAAATTCGGCTACATTAAAGAAAAAATATTTTGATTATTTTAAAGAGCTAATTGGTAAAAATAAATTGTATATATTACATTATTACTTTATTATTGTAATAAATAAAGAGGATGATATAAATAATATAGAAGATAGTTTTAATTTGTTAAAAGGTATAGATTGTAATGTAAAAAAATTAAGTGAAAAAGACATAAATGATTTATTATATGAATCAATAAATAAAATATAACTCAAGGAGGAAAAATTTGATAATTCCAAGTTTTATAGATAATACAAATTTTAAATATGTAATTGTAGATGGAAAATATGTATCTACATTAATAATTAGTGATTTTCCAAAACAAATAGATTTTTTGCAAGTTATGGAAGATATACCAAAAAGTTGTGTTTATGATATGAGTATTTTTGTTAATAAACAAAATACTGTAGATGTTTTAAAAGAGATAACAAACTATATTTCAAATACAAGTAGTGAAATAAAAATGATAAATGATAATCAATTAGATTTTGAAATAATGAAAAAATATAAAGATGATGCGAGACTTTTAAGAAAAGAAATTCAAATAAATAATCAAGAAATATATTTTATAAATATTTATATAACATTTTATTCTAGTAATTTAAAAAAGTTAATTAAAAATCAAACTGAATTTAGAATAAAACTTTTTTCAAAGCGGATTTTATCTAATATAGCTAATTTTAGACAACTTCAATGTTATCTTGCAAATCTCCCATTTAATAATATTTCAAATAATTTTTTAAAAAGTAGTTACAGAAATATAACTACAGATGCTTTGGTAAATTTTTTCCCTTTTTATAATAAAACTATTTTTGATAAAAATGGAATAATATTTGGATTTACTAAAGATGATAACAAGATATTTAATATAAATATATTTAATGAAAATTACTTAAATTCTAATATTTGTATTTTAGGAAGTAGTGGAGCTGGAAAATCTTTTTTTACAAAAATATGTATAATAAGACATTTGATTATGAATGTATATCAATATATTTTAGATATAGAGGATGAATATGAAACTCTAGTAGTAAATTTAAATGGGCAAATATTAGATGTGTTAAATAAAACTCCTAATTTTTATTACAATATTTTAGAGTTTATTAATGTTAATGAAAATTGTTTTGTGAAAAAAATAAAGAATATAACAAAATTGTTTTCAAATATGTATAGTTTCACTGAAAAGCAAAGTGTAAAATTTGAAGGTTACTTAAAAATTTTATACAAAAAATATAATATAACAGAAGATATAAATAGCCTTTATGTGGATAATGTGGATAATTTAATATATATAAATAAAAAAATTAAGCAAAAAAGTGAAGTTCCATCAATAAAAGAAATATTAAATATAATTGATGATGAAGATATAAAAAATAAAGTAAATAATTTTGTAATAAATTATCCTATTTTTTGTAATAAAACAAATATTGATATTGAAAATCATCTTATTTTATTTAAAATAAAAGAAATAACTGAAACTACAAGTTATTTAGTTAAATATATACTAACGGATATAATAGATGAAATATTTTTAAAATTTAAAAACAAAAACAAGATAATATATATAGATGAAGTATGGAAATATATTAACAATAATTATAAAAGTAAGTTGTCAAGTTATATTTTCAATCTATATAAAACAATAAGAAAGAAAAGAGGTAGTATTTGTACGATTACTCAAGATATATCTGATTTTTTTTATTTTGAAAATGGAAGTTATGGAAAAAGTATTCTAAATAATAGTTCTTTTAAAATATTTTTTAAATTAGATTTTTCTGATATGGAAATATTAAAGAAATTAAGCGTATTAAATGATAAAATAATAAATCAAATATTAAGATTAGATAAAAAGCAAATGATTTTATCCTTTAAAAATAACTCTAAAGTTTTAGATGTAAAAGTAATAGATTATGAAAAAAATATAATAGAAAATAACAAGGAGTATGAATATGAAAATAATAGTAGCACTTAATAATTCGATAATTAAGGATAAATTAAAAGAAAAGTATAAAGAAATTGTGTATAATCATGATTTTACATACATGGAAGATTTAATTGAATTTCTTTTAAAACAAAAAAATAATGATATTGTTTTAATAACAAAAGATACATTAAATGGTAATCTTACAGATAAATTATATATAAAAAATATAAGAGAAATAAATAAAACATGTAAAATAATATATATAGTAAAGAATTTAGATGTTGAATATAAAAAATTTCTACTTTCAAATGAAATTTTTAATATCATAGTTGGTGATGTATTTGATTTTAATGTCATAGTTGATAATATTGAATCAAAAGATAAAATTATATACAAAAGTTATAACAATAGATATAGTATTAATGAAAATGAGACAAGCTATTTTTTAGAAAACAAAAAATGTATAGCTGTATATGGTATAAATGGTGCTGGTAAAACATATATATCTTCTTATTTATCAAAAAAAATTGCACAAGAAATTAATTGTAAAACGTTATATTTTAATTTAGATAATATAAACTCAAGTATTCAATATTTAAATGATATTTATGGAGAAAATGATGTTTTAAATTATTTAATAAAAAATGTAGATGATTTAAATGAAGAAAATATAGAAAATTATATTGTTTTTGATAAATATATTGATAATTTAAATTATATAACAAATGATAGTTTAGTTATATCTGAAAAACAAGAGGAAAAAATATTAAAAATTATTGATATACTAAAAAATAATTATAATTTTATCTTTTTAGATTTGTATTCTAAGTTAAAAAGTAATTTTACAAAAAGTTTATTAATAAAATCTGATGTAATACTTTTTGTTATAAATCCTAATTATTTAAATATAAATAAGTCTATTAAATATTTGGAGTTTATACAAAAAGAATATAATATTAATAAAGACAAGATAAATATAGTTGTAAATAAGTGTGGTGAAATGTCTCTTGATAGAGTACAATTAAAATCAATTTTTAATGATTATAAAATAATAATGTATGTTAAAAATAATAATAGTATAGAAGGATATATAAATGGATTTTTATCTAAAATACAAGATAATACTAATTTAGATTTATTTTATGATAGTCTAAATTTAAAACAAAAATCTAAAAAATATGTATTAAATAAATTAAATTTTTTAAGGAGGTAATAAATATTGGAAAATATTTTAAGTTTATATAAAGAAAATAGTTTAAATAAAAACATAGAAAATAATTTGCAAATAGAAAAAAATAAAACACAGTTTAAAGATATCGTAGTTAATATGGTTGATAAAGGAGCAGATTACTTAATAAAATCATCTCCATTAAGTGAAAGTATGAAAAATATACTTGTAGATGTTAAAAAATCTTTAAAAACAAATGATTTTAAAGAAATAGTAAATACAGCTATCGGAAGTAGTATAAATGAAGGCTTAAAAGTTTTACAGCTTCCCAAAAATGTTATAAAAGATATATCAAATATAACAAAAATAACATTAAAAGGAGGTCTTTTAGAGGGAATAAATGCTGGAATTGATATAATTGTAAATAAATACTTTAAAAATAATTTGTTCTTTAATATTATAAAAGAGTTTAAAGATAAGTTAAAAGGATTTGTTGGAAGTAGCTATTTTAAATTAAATATAGAAAATGGAATAGATAAAATAGTAAAGAAAACTAATAAATACAAAAATGTTTGTAACGAGTGGTTAGAAGCTTATGATAAATTTGACTTAGAAAAGATAAATTCATTGGCAAAAAAGCTAAATTTAAGTAAAAAAGATGTTATATTAAATGAGGAGTGTATAAAGCAAAATAATATAATACAGAATATAACAAAACTTGTTAATAATAAAAAGGGAAAATTGTCGAATATACAGTTGCAAATATGTAATAATTTGTAGTATAATATATCTTATAGAACAAAGGAGACTAACTATTAAAAGTCAAGCCTTTTTTATAAAAAAATTATAATTGGAAATTATCCCATGCCAAAAAGAC